>JAHBVI010000152.1 GCA_019637635.1 Anaerolineae bacterium | reverse complement strand
CAGCGAATGAGACATTTGCCGGACGCCTCACAAAATGCCAGACCAAATTTGATGCCCGGCACGGCCGTGACCATCGCCTCATGGATATCCTCCACACTCTTAATGAAATGGGTTTGCCCCAAAATGAAGTTGATGGTCTCCGGTTTTTCTATCGTAACCGTTTTGAGTTCCATATCACAAACCTCCTTCCGCTTGTAGCTCTGGGTTGAGGTTAACACGGAAGGGATACGCTGCACAAGTGACGAATGTCGGCATATCGGCCGCGTGATTTGCCACTAGACATACAAATTACGGGGCATTGTGACATTTATCACAATCAGCCGTGACACGTGTTACTTTTTCCATGTGATCCTCGCGGTTATGCTCAGAACGATTGCAGTGTGTCGCCCAACCTGCACCAGGTTGGCTGTGAAGGAGGATATTCACATGACAAGCATAGCTCCCCCTACCCAAAAACCAGGCAAAGATGTCCTGGCCCCGTTTAGTTACAACTATTTGTTACGCTGGCTGATCCCCCTGGCCATTGGCCTATTCATCTGGTTCATCCCACCGCCCGAAGGCGTGACCCCGGAAGCCTGGCACATGTTAGCCATTTTTGTGGCTACCATCGCCGGCATCATCGCCAAACCGCTGCCCATGGGGGCGGTGGCGATGATCGGTATTACGATGACGGCCGTGACCCAAATCATCACCCCCACAGACGCCCTCAGCGGCTTTGGCAATACCACCATCTGGCTCATTGTCATCGCCTTCTTCATCTCGCGTGGGTTCATCAAAACCGGCCTGGGCGCCCGCATTGCTTACCTTTTTATGACCGCCCTGGGCAAGAGATCGTTAGGACTTGGTTACGGGCTGGTCGCCAGCGACCTGGTGTTAGCCCCGGCCATTCCCAGCAATACCGCCCGCGCCGGTGGCGTCGTTTTCCCCATCCTGACCTCCATCGCCAAAGCCTATGGCAGCAACCCTGATGATGGCACCAACCGCAAACTGGGCGCGTACCTGACCAAAGCCGCTTTCCAGGGCACCATCATCACCAGCGCCATGTTCCTGACGGCCATGGCCGCCAACCCGCTGGCTGCCCAGCTTGCCGCCGACCAGGGCATTACCATCACCTGGGGCACGTGGGCCATCGCCGCATTGGTGCCGGGCGTTGTCTGCCTCATCCTCATCCCCCTGCTCCTCTACAAAATCTACCCGCCAGAAATCAAGGAAACCCCCGCCGCTGCCCAGATTGCCAGAGATAAACTGACCGAAATGGGCAAGATGAAAGGCAGCGAGTGGATCATGTTGGGCGCGTTTTTCCTGCTGCTGGTGTTGTGGATTTTTGGCCCCAACCGGTTGGGCATGGACGCCACCACGGCCGCCCTGATTGGCCTGGCCTTCCTGCTGTTCACCACCGTCCTCAACTGGGGTGACATCCTCAACGAACGCGGCGCCTGGGACACACTGGTCTGGTTTGCCGCCCTGGTGATGATGGCCACGCAGTTGAACAAATTGGGGTTCATCCCCTGGTTCAGCGAGCAAATGGGAATCAGGGTGGAAGGGTACAACTGGGTGCCGGCCTTCCTGGCACTTTCGCTGGTTTATTTCTACAGCCATTACCTCTTTGCCAGCAATACCGCCCACGTCAGCGCCATGTATGCCCCGTTTTTGGCGGTGGCTCTGGTCGTGGGCACACCGCCGCTGCTGGCGGCGCTGGTGCTGGCCTTTTTCAGCAATCTATTTAGCAGCATGACCCACTATGGCACCGGGCCGGCGCCGGTTTTATATGGCTCCGGTTACGTGCCCATGAGCGACTGGTGGCGATTGGGGTTGATTATTAGCGTGATCAACATCGTCATCTGGTTGGGCATTGGCGGCGTGTGGTGGAAGGTGTTGGGGCTGTGGTAAATGCGTGATGCGTGATGCGTGACTCTCACGCATCACGCATCACGTATCACAAAAGGAAACCCGGTAAATGGCCTATATAACGGGGCTTGCCCACGAGGAAACAATTACCCACGATGTGCTGGTGGTGGGGGCGGGGTTGGCCGGTTCCTGGGCGGCGATGACCGCCAGCCAACAGGGAGTGCGCGATATTGGCGTCTTGTCCAAGCTGCACCCCTTACGCTCACACAGCGGCGCAGCCCAGGGCGGCATTGCCGCCGCGCTCAACAATGTGCGCCCGGTTGCCGATTCTGGCCCCAGAGGGCCGCTGGAACCGGTGCCGCCCGGCGAAGAGCCGCCGGATAGCTGGGAACTGCACATGTTTGACACCATCAAAGGGTCAGACTGGTTGGGCGATCAGGACGCCATTGAGTTAATGGTGCGGCAAGCGCCGGAGATTATCTATGAGTATGAGCGGATGGGCTGCGTGTTTAGCCGTCTGGCCGACGGCCGTATCGCCCAACGCCGTTTTGGCGGCCACAGTATGCCCCGCGCCAACTACGCCGCCGACTATACCGGCCATGTGCTGCTGCACACCATCCACGAACAGGCGCTCAAGCAAGGCGTCACCTTCTACAGCGAATGGTACTGCCTGGACCTGGTGGTGGAAGACAACGTGTGCCGGGGGCTGGTGGCGCTAGATGTGGTCAGCGGCAGGCTCCATTTGATGCGGGCCAAGGCGGTGGTGTTTGCCACGGGGGGCTACGGCCGTGCCTGGAAAATTACCTCCAACGCCACCGCCAATACCGGGGACGGCGTGGCCATTGCCTACAATGCCGGTGTGCCCCTGATGGACATGGAGTTTGTGCAGTTCCACCCCACCGGGCTGTATGGCAAGGGCATCTTGATGAGCGAAGCATGTCGCGGCGAAGGCGGCTATCTGCGCAACAAAAGCGGCGAACGGTTCATGGAGCGGTACGCGCCGGACAAGATGGAGTTAGCGCCGCGTGACCTGGTGAGCCGCTCCGAACAGACGGAGATTGAAGAAGGGCGCGGCGTGGGCGCAGACGGGCAGGGCGTCTTTCTCGACCTGACCCACCTGGGCGCGGAAAAAATCATGAAGCGGCTGCCGCAGGTGCATGAACTGGCGCTGGATTTTACCGGCGTGGATATTATTGAAGCGCCGGTGCCGATTCAACCAACCGCCCATTACAGCATGGGCGGCATTCCCACCGACGCCCGCTGCCAGGTGTTGGCCGACGCGGCGAATACACCGGTGGTGGGGTTTTATGCGGCGGGGGAATGTGCCTGTGTGAGTGTGCATGGCGCAAACCGGTTGGGCACCAACAGCCTGTTGGATGCCTCGGTGTTTGGGCGGCAGGCGGGCACGGCCGTGGCCGAATTTGTCCTGGGTGGCGCGCCGTTGCCGCCGGTGGATGGCGATCCGGTGGGGCGGAATCGAGCGCGGATTGAACGGTATGTAAACGGCCGTACCCCCCATAATCCGCAGCCCGTTGCCCCCATCGCTGCCACACTCAAAGAGACAATGACCAAAAACGTGGGCGTTTTCCGCGAACAGGCGCGGTTACAGGCGGCGCTGCACACCATCAAAGAACTGCAAGACCGCTTTGCCGACGTGCAAATTATGGACAAAGGCACGCGCTTTAATACCGACCTGCTGGCGGCCCTGGAAACGGAACATCTGCTCACCTTCAGCGAAGTCATCGTGGTCAGCGCCCTGGCCCGCACCGAAAGCCGGGGCGCCCATTACCGCACGGATTACAACAAACGGGATGACGAGAGGTGGCTCAAACACACGCTGGCCCACAAAGACGGGCCAAATGCGCCCCGCCTCAGCTACAAAGATGTCACCATTTTTTATGACCGCTTTCCGCCGCAGGAAAGAAAGTATTAAGGGATGATACAGACCTGACAGGTTTGCGAAACCTGTCAGGTCTTCAGAGGGGAAGTTGGCTGTGGCTAAAAATGGACAAACGCAAAACGTGACGATTCGGGTGCAGCGGTTTAATCCTGACGTGGACAAAAAACCGTATCTGGCGTCGTATGAGATTGAGGCGACGGCGGACACAACGCTGCTGGACGCGCTGGAACAGATCAAGGCGACGCTTGATGGCAGCCTGACCTTTCGCCGCTCGTGCCGCCATGCCATTTGCGGCAGTTGCGCCATGAACGTCAACGGCCGTAACATGCTGGTGTGCAACCGGCGGGTGAATGCGCTGCTGGATAGGCGGGGGCGGGTGACGATACGGCCGTTGCCCTATCTGCCCATCATCAAAGACCTGGTGGTAGACCGCACGTCTTTCTGGGAACAATATCTGCGTGTTAAACCCTGGCTGATTCCGCCGGAAAACGGCGCTGCGCCCGCCGGCGAATACCGCGTGCTGCCCGCAGAAGTGGAGGCGCTGAAAATGGCCGAGACCTGCATCATGTGTGGCGCGTGTTACTCCGCCTGCCAGGTCGTGGCTATGAACAAGCAATATATTGGCCCCCATGCACTGCTCAAGGCGTTCCTGCGCGTGTTAGACCCCCGTGACGCGGCTCCGGCCGAACGGCTGGAAATTGTGGGCGGCGACGATGGCGTCTTTCGCTGCCACACCATTTTTAACTGCATTGACGCCTGCCCCAAGGGGCTAGACCCCACATTTGCCATTGAAACGCTGCGCAAACTGGCGCAAAAGCGGCTGGCCTTCGCCGCCGAACGGCAGGAACGGCAGAAAGGTTTATAGGTATGTATAAAACAACCGGCTTCGTCAGTTTTCTCTTCCGGCGGGTGTCTGGCATGGCGCTGGTATTTTACCTGTTCATGCACATCTGGGTGATCGGTTCGGCAACGGGCGGCGCGGAAGCGTTTGATGCGCGCATGGCCACGGTGCAGGCGCCGCTGTTTCGTTTGTTAGAGGTGGCGTTGTTAACGGCCGTTGTTTACCACGGCTTCGACGGCATCCGGCTGCTCATCGTCCACTGGTTTAAGGTGACGGAGTACCGCAAGAGCCTGTTTTACGCCATGTTTGTGCTGTTCATCCTGGTCTCCATCGTAGGCGGCGTGCCCCTTTTGCTCTTTGCCCTGGAGGGAAATTAACCATGCGCGTGTTTGTGATGCAGCGGTTGACGGCCGTTGCCCTTGTCCTCTTCTTAACCTTGCACATGATCGTGGTGCATTACCCCCCCGGCCATCTGGACTTTAGCCGGGTGATGGAGCGGCTGGCAAACCCGGTGTGGAAAGTGATAGACATCCTCTTTCTGCTGGCCGTACTCATCCACGCGCTCACCGGGGCGTATGCGGTGCTGATGGATGTGGAACGCATCACGCCATTCAAACGGGTGCTGGTGGGCACGGCCGTGTTGCTGGGCCTGGTTGCCTTCGTCTACGGTACCGCCACCATTCTCGCCTTTACCTATTGAGAGTGGCAAGTGGCAAGTGATTACCTGCAACCTTAGCAATTCTCAGTTTGGCAAAACCAGGCGATTAAAATCGCGGCAACAGAAAGCAAAGTCGGCCTTCGCCGACTATTTCCAGCCGACGAAGGTCGGCTTTGCCTTCTGTTGGTGCAGATTTATCTGCCGTCGCTAATCAAACTAAGAATTGCTGCTGCCACCTGCCACCTGCCACCTACCACCCTCACTCCCCCACCGGCCGCACCTGCCCACGAATATCGCCAAAATAGGTCTGCGCCCTGGTGTGCAGGTTGAAATAAAGTTCCCCCTGCCGGGCGATATGTTCCATCCCGGCAATCGTTTTCACTTCCCCCGGCACGCCGGGCACAATGGGGCAGCCAAGCGTATACCCACCAATCAGCCCATGTTGCGATGCCAACACCATTTCAATATCCTCGTTGGTCAGCACCACCGAAAAGAGGCCATCGGCCAGGTTTTCTTGCATGTCCCCGGCGTGGGCAAAATCAATCAGGATGGGGCCAAGCTGGTCCGGCTTGCCACAATGAATGTGGAACATAATCACGTCTTCGGGATTGACGTTTTCAAGCTGCACGTCCACGTATACTTTACTGAGATCATGGGTAAAACGCAGCATTCCATGACCGTGAGAAAGCCGTTCGCTGCGCAGCAGGGATGGCTCGGTGGAGCGGAATTGTTGGGGGATGAGAGCAGGCGTGTCTTTCTCCTCGCCCGGTTCCTGGTGCGGGCTGAGAAACGCCTGGAACACCGAGCCAATCTCCTGCCCCTGGGCGGGATTGAGCGTAGCCGGTTCTGGCGCGGTAACGGATGCCGGGTTTTGATGCGCAGTGGCGTGTGGGGTCGCGTTGGCATTAAGCGCCGACGAAGTGGCCGTGACCTGGCCTGGCGCCGGTATGGGCGTGGCGCTTTCCTGCTGCCGGCAGGCTGCCAGGCAGATACCACTGAGCAAAAAAGCAGTAATGAAAAGACGTTTGATCATGGGAATCACCTTGAAAGAGAGAAGTTGTTGCCGGGTTGCCGGAGTAAACTGGATTCTAACAAAGTCGGTGGGGACGATCTATAGATGGTACGGCCGTGAGTATAGTAATTCCGTACCCCTTCCACCCATACGCCATGCTGTATCAACCAAAGTGCCAGATTTATCCAGCTCCACAGACCAAATTTCGATTTACTGTATAATGAAGGGGACAATGCCTGGCTGGAAACTAGCGGCTGACTGACTATTGAGCCAGGAAATCAGAATATTTCGTTGACCATGAACCCAACGGCCGTAACCCTCTCCATTTTCGCCAACCTCTTTTCTTCCGTCGCCGAGGAGATGGGGGTGACGCTGGAGCGCGCCGCTTACAGCCCCAACATCAAAGAGCGGCTCGATTTTAGCTGTGCGCTGTTTTTGGGCGACGGCCGTATGCTGGCTCAGGCCGCCCACATCCCCGTCCACCTGGGGGCCATGCCCGCCTCCGTCCAGGCGGCCATTACCCACTGCGCCCCTTTCGCCCCCGGCGACGTCGTCATCGTCAACGACCCGTATCAGGGGGGGAATCATTTGCCGGACATTACACTTGTCTCACCGATCTTTGTTAGTGAGCAGTTAGCAGTGAGCGGTGAGCAGTGGGCCGATACCTCTTTACTGCTTACTCCCGATTTTTTCGTCGCCAGCCGCGCCCATCACGCCGACGTGGGCGGTATGTCCCCCGGCTCCATGCCCCTCTCCACCGAGATTTACCAGGAAGGGATCATCATTCCGCCAATCAAGTTGGTGGAAGGCGGCAAAAGGAACACGGCCGTGTGGCAGCTCATCTTGCGCAACGTCCGCACCCCAGACGAACGGGACGGCGACCTGGCGGCGCAGTTGGCCGCCCACGCCACCGGCGAGAAGCGACTGCAAGAGATCGTGGCCCGCTACGGGCTGGCAGAAGCGCAAACTCACGCCGCCGCTCTCATTGACTACGCGCAGAAATTGACCGAGGCGGCCATTGAACGGATTCCCAACGGCCGTTACGCCTTCACCGATTACCTGGATGACGACGGCCAACCGGGCAGCGCGCCTATTCCCATCACAGCCACGATTACCGTGCAGGGCCACCAGATGGTAGTGGATTTTACGGGGACGGCAACGGCCTTGCGCGGCAACCTGAACGCCGTGCCCGCCATTGCCGTGTCGGCCGTGGCCTACTGTGTGCGCTGTGCGGCGCTGGCCCTGCTGCAAACCGATCTGCCCATGAACCAGGGCGCGTTTGCCCCCGTGCAGGTCATCATCCCCCCCGGTTCCCTGCTCGACCCCCACCCGCCCCACGCGGTGGCGGCGGGCAACGTGGAAACGTCACAGCGCATTACGGATGTGGTGCTGGGGGCGCTGGCGCAGGCATTACCCGGTCTCATACCCGCCGCCAGCCAGGGCACGATGAACAATGTGACGTTTGGGGGGAAGGGGCAGGTGGCAGGTAGCAAGTCGCAGGTAGCAAGCCAATCTCCCAATCGCCCAATCTCTCAATCTCCCCACACCCACTTCGCCTACTACGAAACAATTGGCGGCGGGGCCGGCGCGGGGCCGGGGGGGGATGGCGGCAGCGGGCTGCACGTGCATATGAGCAATACGCTGAACACGCCGGTGGAGGCGTTGGAGTATCAGTTTCCGCTGCAGGTGGAGGAATATGTGCTGCGCGAGGGGTCGGGTGGACACGGCCGTTACCGGGGCGGTGATGGCTTGATTCGCAGCTTTCGTTTCCTGGTGCCCGTCACCGTCACTGTCACCAGCGAACGGCGGACGTTGGCTCCCTATGGTTTGCAGGGCGGCGAGCCAGGGCAGCCCGGCCAAAACAGCCTCATCCACGCCGGGCAGGAAATTCCCCTGCCCGGCAAGTTCACCCGGCAGTTGGAGGCCGATGACGTGCTGCGGATCGAGACGCCTGGCGGCGGCGGATGGGGTGTGAAATGATCAAAGAAGCATCTCCCGTTTGGTGCCGTTATTGCCTATGAATGAATTCATAGGCTGATACAAAAAACGTGCTGAAGCACGTTAAAAGGAGCGCCGGTTAACACGCTTTAGCACGTTTTCCATAGCAGACGCCGGTTTGCAACCGGCGGCATTGGTACGGCAGGGAACTATTGGCTATGCGCAGATTTTCCACGCGGCTGCTGGCCGCTTTTTTGTTGCTGATTGTGCTGACCACGCTGAGTACCAGCCTGCCCGCCTATTGGCTGGCGCGTCGCCAGTTGCAGGCGCAGGCTTGGCGTAACGTGGCCAACGCGCAGCAGGCCACCCACTCCTTGTTGGAAGCGGAGCAGATGCGGCTGGCCGGTCTGGCGCAGCTTTTTGCCGAACGGCCGACGCTGCAACAGTTGGTACGCAGTAATGCGCTCACCGAACTGGCCCCTTATTTGCGCGATTTTCAGACACAAAGTGACCTGGATATTTTGGTATTTTGCCAGGACGGCCGTTTGCTGGCAGGCGATGTGGCGTTCACGGCCGTGTGCAGCACCCCACCACCGGGCAATTTCAGCCTGGTCAACGGGCAGCCGGCCATGCTCGCTCACCAGCCGGTGACAGACGCGCTCAGCCAGAAGCCATTAGGCGTGACCATCACCGGGCGCTGGCTGGATACCGCTGCGTTGAGCCAACTGGCGGCCAATACCGGCGTCGGCCATACCATCCTCTCACCCACCGGTCGCCGCTTCAGCAGCAGTCTGCCCGGCGCGGGGGAACCAACCTTTGCCGCCGCCGGTGGAGCGGACCTCAGCCCCCTGGCGGCCCTCAGCACACCACAAACACAAATGACGCTGGACGGGAACCGGTACTTTGTGGCCTATCTGCCGCTGCCCGGCACGGCGGAAATTGTGCTTTTGGCCGAAGTCGCTTTGCCGGTCAATGACCTGATTGTTACGGAAAGGCAGGGAATGCTGGCGCTGGCCGTCAGCACGGCCGTCGTCGTGTTGTTGGCCGGGTTGTTGGGAAGCTGGTACGTGCGCCAGTTGGTGTCCCCTTTGCAAAAGCTGACGGCGGCGGCCGAACAAATTAGCCAGGGAGATTTGCTGGCGCCCATCCCCCTGATCACCGTCCCAGCGGAAATTAATACCCTGGCGGCGGCGCTGCAACAAAGCCAGGAGATGATGCTCCATTCGCTAGAAGAGCAGTCACAGGCGCGGGAATGGCTAAACACGCTCATCCAATCTATTGCCGAGGGGGTGGTGACGTTGGATGGTTACGGCCGTATCACCTTTTTCAGCCAGGGCGCGGAGGCGCTCACCGGCTGGACGGCAACGGAAGCGATTGGCGTGATGGCCAATGAGGTCTTCCGGCTGGCTGCACCGGAAAGCCGCCGCTTTTTGGAAGTGGCCCCACCCGCCGGCAGCAAACGCCAGATTGTTATTCGCACCCGGCAGGGCAAAAACAGCGTATTAGCCGTGACCGGGGCGCGGCTGCATCCCCTTCAACAGGACCCGGCGCAGCCAGCGGCGCGGGTGGCGCTGGTACTGCGCGACGTGACCCAGGAGGAGGCGCTGCGCCGTCTGCGCTCCTATTTCCTGGCCAATATCTCCCACGAATTCCGCACCCCGCTCAGCACACTCCAGGCTTCAATGGAATTGCTGCTGGATGAAGAAGAATCACTTTCCGCCGCCGAAATGCGGGAATTGCTCAAACCCTCTTACCTCAGCCTGTCTAGCCTGCAAACGTTGATTGACAATTTGCTGGAAAGCAGCAGTATTGAAGCGGGGGAGTTTGCCATTAAGCTACGGCCGTGTACTCTCCATGACTGTATCCGCGACGCGCTGCACATCGTCCGGCCCTTGTTGGAGCGGCGGCGGCAGGCCATCGCCTTTGACGAACCGGCTCATCTGCCGGAGATACAGGCCGACCCGGCGCGTTTGACCCAGGTGGTGGTAAACTTGCTCACCAACGCCAGCAAATACAGCCCGCCGGGGGCCACAATTACGGTAGAACTGGCGGGGATAGACGGCCGTGTGCGGCTGGCAGTATCAGACGAAGGGCCGGGCATCCCCCCGGCCGAACGGGCCAATCTGTTTCATCGTTTTGTGCGCCTGGACTCGGCCGACCGGGAGCAATACGGCATTGGCCTGGGGTTGTACGTGGTGAAGACAGTGATAGAAGCGCATCACGGCCGTGTGGGTGTGGCTGATCGGCCGGAAGGTGGGTCTACATTTTGGGTTGAATTACCAGTTATGATGCAGACCTGACAGGTTTTCTGAAACCTGTCAGGTCTTGACCAACCATGAAAATTCTCATTGTCGAAGACGATCTCCCCCTGTCCGATGTACTGGCTTTTACGCTGCGGCGCGCCGGGTATGAGGCGCTGGTGGTGCATGATGGGCTGACGGCCGTAGCCACCTGGGAAAAAGAGTCGCCCGATCTGATCGTGCTGGATTTGAATTTGCCGAAGTTGGATGGGCTGGGGGTGTGCCGCCACATTCGGGCGCATGACAAAACGCCGATCATCATCCTCAGCGTGCGCGGCAGCGACGAGGCCATCGTCACCGGTTTGGAGCAGGGGGCCGATGATTACATCGTCAAGCCGTTCAGCCCCAGCCAGTTGGTGGCCCGCATTCGCGCCGTGCTGCGCCGCGCCGGGGCCGCAGCCACGCCGGGTATTTTGACCCTGTCCGGCCTGACGCTAGATCGCGCCCGAAACGAAGTGCAGCGCCCCGATCAGCCGCCCATTCACCTGACGCCGCTAGAAACCAGGTTATTAGAAACGTTGATGATCCATACCGGGCAGGTATTGACGAGTGAGGGGTTGATCACGGCCGTGTGGGGCAGCGACGGCGGCGACAAAACCATGCTCAAACAGTTGGTCTACCGCCTCCGCGCTAAACTAGAAGGGGTGGGCACGGCCGTGTGGATTGAAACTATTCCTGGCGTGGGTTACAGCTTGCGGCAAGAGTAAATGAATGTGGGAGGTGGTCACGGCCGTGCCCGTGCCAATATCGCCGCCACAACTTCGCTCTTGGCATCTGCATAATTTTGGACATACTTCCAGGTTCGTGCCGCCAGGTCACGCTTTGTCGCCTCGTAAAGCAACCGATCCTCCGGGTGATTCCGCAACCAATCGCGGAACAACACCATCCGCTCAATTTCCGGGCACCCGGCCGAAAAGACGTGTAGATTGCCCTGTACATCGGGTGGTTTGAGCAGACGATGCTCATACCATTCAGGTTCACGAATCCTGAGTGTATATCCCCTTTCCGCCAACGGCCTCACGTAAGCGGCCTCATCTCTCGAATCAGCCACCGCCATCACCATGTCAATAATTGGCTTTGCTGACAAACCTGGCACCGAGGTTGATCCCACGTGTTCCAGCAGTTGTATTTTGTCGTCTAACAGTTCCTCTAGCTGTTTTTTCAGTTGCGCAAATACTGAGGGCCAGCCCGGATCATAGGGAGCCAGGTAAATTGTACTGTTCAGCGGCAGTCGCGGGCCAACGGTCGCCGCCATGATTTGCTCTTCAGTCATAGCCGCATTCACGCCAGACAAATCGATCTTTCTCTCTTTTCCATGGAAATGCTCCTTAAGTTGCCACAACGTGAGCCTAATGCGATTAAAGAATTGCCGGGGGCAATCGCTTTCACCTAAAAAGGAAGGGTTGCCGTCCATTATACAGCGTCGGTTACAGCCTGCGCCAACCATATTTAACGAATAGCAATAATGATATATTGAAAAACGATAAATAAGTGCTACAATATAATCATCTACTACTAAGTGAGGTACTTATGAGGCTAAAACGAGGTTCAACACTGTTTCTGAAGGTTGTCATTTGTCTTATCGGAATCGGGACGCTGGTGGGCTTGATCTGGTTGCCTCAACTTGAAGGAAGAGCGGCTAATTTAGACCTGATCCATGTTTATATAGATCCGTTTATTATCTATGCTTATATAGGTTCAATCCCATTTTTTGTGGCGTTGTATCAAGCGTTTAAGCTATTGGGCTATATAGAACAGGATCAACTGTTCTCAGAAAAAGCAGTGAGAGCTTTGCGGAATATTAAACTGTGTGCCCTAGCTATCATTGGTTTTATCGTCGCCGGGATAGTTTTTATCATTTTAGGTGTCGAAGAGGACCCGACCGGTGTTGTGGCTATGGGCATCTATACGACTTTTGCTACTGTCGTTATTGCCACGGCGACGGCCGTTTTTGAAAGGTCATTACAGAATGCCGTGGAGATAAAAGCGGAAAATGATTTAACTGTATGAGATGCAATGATGGCAATAATTATCCATATTGATGTGATGCTGGCCAGGCGAAAAATGAGCGTAACGGAACTATCAGAAAAAGTGGGGATCACGATGGCGAATCTTTCCATCCTGAAAAATGGAAAGGCCAAAGCGATTCGCTTTTCAACGTTGGAGGGGATTTGTAAAGCGTTGGATTGCCAGCCGGGGGATATTCTCGAATATAAGGCGGACGAGTCATAGATTGGGCAGGCGGGTTCATTCTGGCGGCAGCGGTATTGGCCGCCGTAGATACGGACAAGGCGGCGCATTTCCGCCGGGGATTGCAGCCGGGTGCTATATCGTAAATCTCCCACCACCAGCTTGAGCATGAAGTCGCAATTCGGGCGCTGGGCAACGACGGCGCGCTTCGACCATTTCTTCTTCGGCCGTCCTTAATGTTTGCAGGCCGTAAATCAGCCCTGCTCAGGCTCTTTAACGACCGTAAACGGCCGTTATCCTGAAACGTTTATGGTTGAGGTGGGGGAGGTAGGTGGGGTGAACGGCCGTGAGTCTTCACCATCTATCAAAAACTGACGTGGTCAAGAAACTCACGCACCGCGCCTTTGGAACGCAGCACATACAACGCGGCATGGCCCCCATGCCGCGCCACAATCGCCAGCTCTCGCTCGCACTCAGACCGCCGCCCCAGCCAGACGCGCCAAACCAACCACCATTCGTCACGCAACTGTCGCCACGCCGAAGCCTCGCAGCCGTCGGGCAACTGCTGGCCCTCCGGCCAACGCAACCCACGCCTGAACGCCCGTGCGGCACAGACCCACCATGGTGTGTCCAGGAACACGACCGTATCTGCACGCTCCAGCCGCAGGTCGAGCGTCTCGTGATAGTTGCCGTCGGCAATCCACTCCTCACCCGCCAGCAACCTGGACTGCACCTCACGCCACTCCTTGTCCGACGGCTGCACCCAACCCGGCTTCCAGAAGTGCAAGTCCAGATGGATCACCGGCAGGCCGGTCTTCGCCGATAGTTGCCGCGCAAATGTACTCTTGCCCGCACCGGCCATTCCGGAGACGACAACGCGACGGCCAATGTGGGGATCAGTAAAGTTTTTCGCCATTTTCAAACATCGTCAAGAACTTCTCAATCAGTCTCTGTCGCGTTTCGGCTTTTTTTGCGGTCTGCAAGCGATAAACAATGGCGAACAGATTCTGCCTGTTCAACGTTTCAAAGAATTCCCTGGCCGCAGGCCGCTCGGCCAAGGCCGCCAAAAAATCATCAGGAACCGTCATCTCGCTGGCCGGGGCATAAGCAGCTTCCCAACGGCCGTCTGCCTGCGCCGCCCGCACATGTACCATACCCGGCTCCTCCATTCTGCCTTCTGTTATGAGCCGCTCCACGTGTTCGCGGTTGCGCTGCGACCAATTGCTCCCTTTGCGCCGGGGTGTGAAACGCTGTAGGTAAGCGGTTGCATCAAACGTCTTCTTAATGCCATCAATCCATCCCCAGCACAGAGCCTCGATCACCGCCTCTTCCCAGTTTATGGACTTCTGCCCGGAGCCTTTCTTGAATATTTTCAGCCACAATTCAAGCTCAGAATCATGGTTAACCGCCAACCAATCTCGAAACGCCGCCGAATCTTCAAAGGCATGTATTCGGGTTTTGTCAGGTTCAGGCATGATATTCAGACCTTGGGGTGGCGCGGTCTGGAAGACCCGCCACAGCAATAAAATCACTACAGCAATAGGATTAGTCCTTCGCTTCGCGGACGTCCTTTCCCTGCTCGGCGAACGCCTTGAAATCCTCCATGTGCTGTTGCGACTGCTTGCGGAATGCGCCGGGCATCAGCAGCCCCACCAGCCGCATCAGCAGGCCGCTGAACCGGTATTCGCTCTCACTTACCCAGAGCGTCGTATCCGGACCGGCTTCGGTCAGCCGGTCACGCACGGCGCTCCACATGCCCTCGCTGACGATTTCGCGCTCGAAGTGAACGACGCTCTCTTTCGGGATCCTCCGCAGGTCTGCCGGTTCCCGGCGCGTGATGGTCTCGGTGCCCTCCATCTGCTGCTGCCCCATCTGCATCACCACCCGCGACGTGGTACCAACTTGCCCGTGTACCCCGCTCAGCGGCTCGTGCAGCACCAGGCCCCGCAGCCACTTCGGCAGGTGTGCCGGGTCAGCGAGCAGTTGGGCCACCTCCTCTCGCGGCCTGGCGATCTCAATGGATACGGTGTACTTCATGACTCTGGATCAAACCCGAATACGCGCAGCTCCTGATCACAGCGACACGCTTTCGCGATACGGGCGGCCCAGGCGATGGCCTCCTCACTGGAAGGCAGCTCCAGTACAGTGAATCCACCATTGAGCGGAGGCGCCCACGGGTAGCCTCCCTCAGCCACTGAGCCATTGGCCGAAACGAGAACGGGCGGTACTGTTTCATCAATACCCCCACCGAAAACATAGACGCCCGCTTCCTTCGTCTGGCGTATCACGGCATGAGAGTCTCGAACCACCGCCTCCCACTCACCGTCGGGTACATTCATTGCTGCACTGGGGAATGAAATGAGATACTTTGCCATAATCTTCTTCCTCTTAAGAATTAAGAATTTTGCGGTTTATCAGTCGGAAAGTGGCCGGCATATCGTCTGCTAGGCAGCATCATAGGCTGCCTCCAGCGCCGCCACGTCGAGCTTCACCATTGTCAACATAGCTTCCATTACAGCCTGCACCTTTGTTGGGTTCCCGTCAGCTATGAGTTCCATTAAACGCTTCGGCACGATTTGCCAGGTGACGCCAAATGGATCGGTAATCCAACCGCATTGCGATGGGGTTGCGCCAGCGCTGACGAGTTTGTCCCAGTATTCGTCAACCTCCCTCTGATCCTCGCAGCTAACAAAGAGCGAGAAGCCCTCAGAGAATGTGAAGTATGCGCCTCCGTTATACCCCATGAAGAACTGACCACCGACGACAAACTCGGCCGAAGTGATGGGGCCGTCCTCACCAGTACGGGCCACAGTCTTGATCTCAGAGTCTGGGAAGGTAGCGGTATAGAACGCGATGGCCGCTTCTAGTTGGTCATCGAACATCAGGAAAGGTGTCACTTTGTTCATCTGTCTATCTCCTCTTTTCAGGTTGTCGCCTAACGATAGGCATAAGCCGCTGTGCTGACTGCGTGGAAAGCTCCTTCGCCAGCAGGTACGCCCCAAAGCGCGTTTCACCTTCGCTGGCACGTGCCACAGGCGCGGTCGGTCTTGATGCAATGTTAGCCTGCTCTTTCACAACAGATTGATACGATCTATCTAATGGCGATTGGGTGAATACCAACCGCTCCATAATAGGGATACATTAAACTAAAGTTATTCTGTAGTCTGGGATCGTTTTCCACATCTTTCTTGTAATCTCTTATTGCAGTCTCGAATTTATCGTATAACCCAGCAATGCTTATCAAATACATATCTGGATTTTCGAGGTGTTGCCGTACTAATGGGCCTGCTTCTGGCAAAATTAGACTAAAGTAATACTCTTTCGTCCCTGATATTGAATATAATCCAAAAGAATGCAATAGAGCATTCCGCAGTTGATATATTGTTTGTGCATCATCTGGTGAAATGGGTTGAAAATACTTATCCACGAAATTTGTAAAACGTTGTCCTACGCCTTGCCCGTCCTTACCAGCATAAAATTTACCGAGTAAATCTATTCCTGCCAAAATTGCCATTGTTGCAGGCCATAGTATTTGTTTTGTGGTTATGCATTGGCTAATATCTCTGCGAAGCAAGTACAGCACGCTAAATTCGCCAGGTGATGTGGGAGGTATTGTTGGATCCTTAAAGAAAACAGATACATCTTCTTGTATAGTCATTTTTTTCCACTCCTCGTGATTACCACCTGCAAGAGAGCAGG
>JAHBVI010000151.1 GCA_019637635.1 Anaerolineae bacterium | reverse complement strand
ATTTCATGGCCCTGCGCAATCATTATCATCAGGTCCGCGTGCTGGGTTGGATGGCAAAGCTACTTGCCCCTATTTTGGAAGATGACGCCGCCCCTATAGACCGCTCCGAATTGCGGCAAGCGATGTATTGGCTGGAGATTGACAAGTTCGACCGTCACAAAGTGAACCAACGTCTGGCCGATTATCGGGCCGGCAAATCGTTTGTCGACTACATTCTTGGAGGATAACCATGCGAATTCGCATCCAGGTCATCATCGAACATGATGACGAGACGTTAGAGACAATTGTTGAGGAAATCGGTTGTTTGCAACGCGGCGACCTGCGGTCGGAGACGTTAGGGCTTACCCTCGATGAAGGCAAAGCTTTGCTGGGGAACATCCAACAAGAGATGGTCAAACAGCAGATCGCTGAGTACATTGAGCAGCACAGTGCATGCCGTGATTGTGAGCAACCCCATCGCCGTAACGGGCGTCATCACATCACCTATCGCACGCTGTTTGGCAAAATGCGACTCGAAAGCCCACGTTTCTACACCTGCCCCTGCCGAGATCGAGAACAGCAGAGCTTTAGTCCCGCAGCTCACCTGTTACCCGAGCGTTCAGCGCCTGAGTTATGCTATCTGCAGACGAAGTGAGGGTACTTCCAATTTTCGTCCGTAATTGTGCAATAGGAGCGCGATGATCTATCCCTTAATCAAATTCCGATTGAGACATATTCCCCATACAAAACCACATTCTCCCAACCGATGGGGCTGATATGCTCCAGAAAATCTAAATCAACACCGGATTTCTCCGGTTCACATTCCAGAATGGGCTAGCGGGGGCATTTGAACAGAAAGGTACGGTTTGAAGCGTTCGCTTTGCCCATCTACCTTATAGTATTTTAAGCATTTTAGGGGAGCCACCCCTGCCATACATTCAAATCATACCTCCAAACAAAAAGGAAGTATCCATTTGTATCCCTTACTGTATCCCAACAGGAAGACCAGTCGAACCCTGTTTGTTGGTTTAATGAGGACAGTTAAACAAAACAGTGATTTGGAGGCAACCTCATGAACGAAATGATGGACAAACAAAAGTCGGTGAAACAGGGATGGAGGATACGGATAGCAACGGCCGTTTTCGAGAAACTTTTCAATACATTTTGTACCGGCGGCATGGGCCTCAGCCCCTATGCCAGCCAGGAATTTTTCTATTACAGTGGCTGCGGCTGGGAAGAAGCCTGGATGTACCAATCCATTGTACGTACCAAATTGTATGAGGGGGAATTCTAATCATGATACCCCAAGTTGAAGCATTCGATGGAAAACAAGCCATTGCTCGGATGGATGTCAAGCAGTTAGAAGGAATCGTTAGCCGAGCCTTGGCTGACTGCGTTACAGTGACAGAGTGGCAAACAATCTTGATGGGTGGGCTGGATAGTTCGCCGTTTGCAGGTGGGGTTTATAAGCTGGATGGGCAAGCGGTGAATGCCGCCAACCTAACTCGTGACTGGCGCGTCGTTGTCAAAATTCTACGCTCCCCCGAAGGCTTAACGATGCCTGATGGCACAACTATCACCCGCGACATGGCTGAAGAGCAAAACAACTTCGGCTACTGGCAGCGCGAAGCCTTAGCCGCCCAATCCGATTTATTCGACGACTTACCTCCTGGACTGCGTGTACCGCAATGCTTTGGCATTACTTGTGTCAGCGATACTGAGTGTTGGCTGTGGCAAGAACACCTGCCTGCTGATAAAGATTGGACATGGAATGATTACTATGCTACCGCCTACCGCTTGGGACAGTGGCAAGCTGCCCATCAAAAGCTATCCCTGCACAGTTGGCTGAGCGAAAACTGGTTGGCGAGTTGGGTGCATGGCCCACTTACAGGCATCTTTGGCCTGGTTGAGGGCATGAATGGCTATCAGCATCCCCTGCTAACTGCCTACTTTGCTCCCGAAGAGTTGGTCGCTTTGCGCCAACTGTGGGCAAAGCGGCAAAGCTATCTGGAAAGGCTGGCACAACTGCCACAAACGCTGTGCCATTTGGATGCTCATCGTGGCAACCTCAGTTGGCAGGGTGATGATTTAGCCATGTTGGATTGGGCTTTTGTGGGTGCGGGTGCTTTGGGTGAGGAGTTGGCTGCTTTTATCGGCGCATCGCTGCTGCTGGATTATGTGCCTTTGGCGGACGCGGAACAGTTGGAGCAGGTGGCCTTTGACGGCTATTTGGCTGGTTCGCGAGCGGCTGGTTGGGCAGGTGATGAAGCCATTATTTGGGAGGCGTACCGTTGTGTGATGCCGCTGCGTTACGCCTTGATGTCACTGGCGAGTATGTTGCGAACGGCCGTTGACCCCACCCACGCCACCGAATGGGAACAAAAAACAGGCAAACCCCTCACCGAGATTCTCGCCCACCGCGCTGGTCTGGTTCGCTTCTATCTCTCACGACTGCCATATGGCGAGGAGTTGGTTTAAAGTTAATTGTTGGGCTTGGATGACGGCCATTTCCCATTCAACCGACGAGAGAGCAGCACGAACGGCCGTTACCGCTTCACTCATCGCTTGCGCCAGTGGCGGCGGTGGGAAATGGTTCATGGCAGACGCAAAGCGGGTGACAGCGGCAAATAGGGTGGCGGCTTGGGCGGGCTGTTGATTCGCTGCCGCCGCCAGACCGGCCCTTAAAATAGCGTCGATCAGTTCAGGGGTGAGGTCCCGAACTTTGGTGTCAGTTGTGGGTGGTGTGATTTCGGCGTACAAGTGGAGACAGTTTTGCATGTGGGCAACGGCCGTTGCCACCTCCCCCCGCTGCAAAGCTAAATAGCCCAACCCCGCTAATACATCGGCTTGCCCCCGCAAATCTGCCATCGCCTCCATTAGCTGAAAACATTCCTGCAGATGGGTCTGGGCGGCTGACCATTCACCCAAATACGTTTCAATTTCCCCCAACCGTACCAGCCAATCAGCTAGCCATTTATGATGGCGAAGCTGCCTCATGTTCTCTACCTGTTCTGATACGAGGGCGTAAGCTTCGGGCAGATTACCTTCTTGTAAGGCCAGCCGTCCAAAGTTTCCCGTATGGTTGTCAGCCATACTAAACCCATAGCGAAGACGAACCTCCTCCGCTTTTTGATAATAGGCTTTGGCCTCTGCGTACTGCCCCGTTTCTCGCAATAAATCGCCATAAAAGCCGTAAAACACCACAATAGATCCCTTTCTTTCGTCTTGAATCAAATCAAATAAAGGGAGCGCTTCTTCGAGGGTTCGTTTGGCTTCCTCGCGGTCACCCAGATAGAGGCTCACAGTAAATAGCACGCGGGCTAAGAGGAAAGGGTCTTCTAAGCGGTAAGCCATGGGCTTGACCTGAGCCATGTAGGCGGCGGCATCTTGCTCACGCCCAACAAGAGGTAGTAAGCTGGCCACGGTGAGCAGGGCTGCACAGCAAGCTATACTGTCCGCCTGGTCTGAGCCTGCCAAAATCGTTTCTAGCCATCGCACGCCTTCCAGACGATGTCCGCCCCCAAACCAAAAGAGCCCTAGATTGCCAGCAAGTTGCAAAGCCTGGTTGCTTTGTTCGCTGTCTAGGAACCACTGCAAGGCGGCTTCAATATTGTGAAATTCTTGCTGAACTTGCTGAAAAAGAGCAGGCCCTTCTGGCGTGGGTTGGGTCTGATCGAAGCGTTGGGCCAGGGCAAAAAAGATGTTAGCGTGCTGTTGGCATGTTTCTTTTTCGGCACCAGCCGCTTGTAATTGCGCGGCGGCATATTGGCGAGTGAGTTCGTGGATATGAAAACGGCCGTTCTCCCCCACGCGCACCAATGATTTTTCAGCCAATCCTCGCAGCAAGAAGAGGTTGGCTCTGGCAACGGCCGTTGCCTCCTCCACGCGCCAGCCACCCCGAAACACAGACAATCGCATCAATACATTTCGTTCTGTTTCGGTAAGCAGGTGCCACGAAGCATCAAACACCGCTTGCATACTGCGATGGCGGGCGGGAATGTTGCGTACCGTTGTTGCCAAAATGTCCAGGCCGGTTTGAATGTGCGCTGCGATTTGGGTGCAGGTGAGGAAGGGTGTCCAACTGGCGGCGAGTTCCACAGCTAAGGGCAGATTTTCAACGAGTTGGCAGATGTTGTGGACGGCCGTTTTTTCTCCACTCACATCAAAATTGGGTTTGACCCGAACGGCCGTTTGCCCAAACAGTTCCAACGCTGCATCCAAACCAGATACGGAAAAAACCCACTCTTCTGCCAGTTGCAGCCGCTCGCGTGATGTTGCCAGTAGTGTAATGTTGGGCGCAACTGCTAGCAAAATCGAGAGCCACGCCAGGCCATCCCCAAGCTGTTCGCAGTTGTCGAGCAGGATAAGCATCTGTCGCTGGCGCAGCACACGCGGCAAGTGCTTGTCGGCAGGGCCGGGCAAGGAGAGGTTAAGGGCGTGGGCAATGCTGTCGGGGATGAGAGTGGGGTCGGTAACGGCCGTTAAATCCACAAAAACTACGCCATCAGCAAAATCGACCTGCACCTGCCGCGCCGCCTCAATTGCCAGCCGCGTCTTGCCCATGCCGCCGGGGGCTAATAATGTCAACAAACGGCAATTTGGTTGACACAATTTAGCGGTTATATCTGCCAATTCTGCCTGACGGCCGATAAATGAAGTTGCTGGTGTAGGCAGTGAAGGTGCAAATCTCCCCCCTGCTCCCCCTCTCCCCTGCTCCTCTGCTCCTCTGCCTCCCCGCTCCTCTACTAAATGATCTAACGGCCGTTCCCCCCGCGCACATTCAACAAAAATGTCCTGTTGGTCGCTGGGAACTTTGAGGACAACGGCCAGAGATTGAGCCAGTTCGACAGAGGGCTGGCGTTCGTCGGCTTCTATTTTCTTGATCATGGCGGTGGAACAGTAAACGGCCGTTGCCACTTCCCGCTGTGTCAATTTCAACTGCTTGCGCCGCTGTTTCAGCCATTCGCCGAAGGAGAAACTGTTTATCATTTTTGTAACCCTTATCCGTCGCGTGTCTCCCTTATTGTAACCCAATAAGGAGACCAATCGAACCCAAGCGCCTGGTTTAATGTGGGCAGTTAAACAAAATAGCGATTTGGAGGCAATAAGATGAACGAGCTGACCAAAAATAGTAAACAGATTGTATTAGGTTGCCGCTATCATTGGTGGCGGGGAGATACACTACCTGAATTACAGCCACTGCCTGGCTTTGTAACCCGGATTATCGAAGACAAAATATTCCTGGCACAACTTCATGCGGTTAATGAAGACGTGATCCAGGCACGTTTTACTGAAGGCGCTCATTGTTATGTGGCCTTTTTGGAGGGGGTGGTGGTAGGATATGGCTGGGTGGGGACGAAAGTCGGGCATATCGGATCGGCTGATTTACATGGGGTAAGTTCGTAAGTCGGGTAGGATGCCGGCGAGCAGCATGACCTGCTTTTCCAGCATCCCCCCGCCAAACGGAGCGTGCCACTTTCACGGCACTCCGCTTTCCAGCCGTTCTTGATTCACCCGTTGACCATCATATCGTCCATGAGTAATCTGCTGGTGGCAGGCATGGCAAACGACGACAGTTTTTCGCCGTCTGGCTATCATGTGTTCGACCCACTTGGGCTTTGTCAACACCGGGGTACAATGTCCCCAAAACGCCGGATTAAAATGTCCCCTAAACAACGCATGAAATGTACCATACCGACCCAAAACAAACCGGAGGTATATCCGTGCTCAACAAGGAGAATTTTGCCGTGATCAAGGCATTACAGAAACGAGGCGTTTACGTCAAAGACATCGCCCAGGAATTGGGCGTGCATCCCAAGACGGTCAGCCGAGCCATCCAGCGAGAAGGGGCGCCGGCCAACAAGCGGCAGCAGCGGGGCAGCAAGCTGGACCCGTACAAGGCGCAAGTAGACCAACTGTTAAGCGAAGGGGTGTGGAACGCGATGGTCATTCTGCGGGAGATAGAAGCGACGGGGTAAGATGGCGGGACGACGATATTGCGCGAGTACATTGCTCCCAAACGGGCGTTGCGTCCTGGCCGGATTGGAAAAGCAGCCACTTTTTAATAGTCAGGGCGATCCAATTTCTCTGGCCGAGTTTGCGCGAAAACTAGAAATGGTTTGGGCACGGCGACCGGCAGAGGTGCGTACATTCGTGGAGCCAATAACCACGCAAGTGGCGGATGATGAAGGGGTGGTAACGGCCGTTGTCACCTGGCAGCTTAACAACGAACAAAAACAGGTCGAATCCTTTTTCCGCTTGCAACCCAGTCCTTACTTCGGTTGGGATGTCGTCCAGACTTCCTTGCTGGATGATTTACTCGCCGTGTTGAGTTAGTCCAACAGACCCAACAACTGCTCTTTACTAAAATCGGCGCGCTCCTCCAAATCAATAATAAATGAGCCAACATCCTCCATCACGAGTGACCATTTCAATGGCAACATTTGCTCCCGAACAATGCTTTGCCAATTGGCTGGCGTTAACAAATCACCTGCTCCCTCACCCTGTTGTAAACTCTGGTTAAGGTATTCCAGGTTGGGTTGAGGCCAGTTTGGCTGCTTCAAATACCACCACAAATCATAAATGTCGCGCCCTTTGGTATAGTCGCGCTGTAAGATAGCGCTTAGTTTGCCAGCCAAAAGCGTTGCTGGATCATGGTGCTGCAAATTGAGGGGTACATGCAAATAGACGCGAAAATCGTATGCATCTCGATGCAGCTCCAGAGCAAAGTCAAGGTCTTCAGAGTATCGGGGAATATCGTAGAGAAAACGCAAACTGGTGCCGCCGTGAAAGGCCAGCGTCTGCATGGCGCCGGCCCGCTGTAAACTCTGCAAAATACGCGCTTGCAAGTATTCACGAACAAGATGGATAGCTGCAAGTTTGCTTTGAGCGGGCGCAATGATGGTGCGTAAATAGGCTTTCATAACGGCTCGTATTCTTCGGCCTCGCGTCGGGCAATCGCCTCAATGACGCTGGCTGCGCGTTTGAGTTTGGGTTTACCGGCGCGTTCGGCCAAATGATACAGCCTCTCAATATCGAGAATTTCGAGATTCTGTAGGCGCAAGGATTCGATATATTCCCTCGAGTCTCCCTGAGGACGAAAATGGATGAGATCAAGCAAGGCTTTTTCCGGCATGGCGACGAAGGCGTATTCATCATTCACCAACAAACGGTAATCAATGCCATAGAACAGGGATGGATGAATGTGCCGGTAGGAAAAACGGCCGAATTTGTTCTCATATTCTCCCGGTCGCTGGGTCGTGACGCTGGTGACCGCGGCGACGTGTTCGGGGATTAGATGGTAGTAAGCCAATGCCATTTGCAGGCTCACATAAGACCCTGGGACAAGGTAATTGGCCACAACAAACGGATGCGGATTTTGGTGAGGAAGCGTATAAATGCCCCGCCGCAACTGGATCACTTTCTCTGCTCTGGTCCAATCACTCAACTGCCGTTGGGCTTGATGGGGTGTGACGTCACCTGTTAGAAACAAGGATGTTTCAAAAAGTGGTTGATCTTGGATGATTTTTTGTAATTGTTGCCAGCGCATGAGGGCTATTATGTCGGAAATCGTTAGTTGTTGCAACGTTTTGGCACAAGTTTTCACCAGTATCGCCATGCCTCATGCGGTCAAACCCACCTTTTGTGGCAGCAAGTATTGGATAATGGCAGGCCAATTCAAGCTTGCTGTCCAGATCACGCACCTGCGCCCAGAGAGGTATCCAAGCCCGTCGCTCCCGACGGCCTATAGTAATAATATATAGGACAAAGAACTCTCAGTTTTACTCGAGGGTTCTTTTTGTTTTATGGGATTCTATCTTTTGATCGCGGGAGCGATAATTTCCATTTTGAGTAAAGAAAACGTCCGTTTTCAAAAAAAAATAGCTTAGATGGGATCTTTAAACCCTGCGAGTTGTATGCTCCAATTTGGAGAGTACTGCTTTAGCAGCATGATAGCCGCACATCCCATGCACACCACCGCCAGGGGGTGTCGAAGAGGAACAAAGGAACACATTTGGAAGGGGCGTGGTGTATGGATTGAGACGTGGGACGGGACGAGTAAACAACTGCCGCCAATTTTGGACACCGCCGTTGATGTCGCCACCAATGTAGTTGGGGTTATAATGTTGGTAATCCTGTGTGGTCATCATGTGACGGGCTAAAATGCAATCACGAAAGCCGGGAGCGAAACGTTCGATCTGGGCTTCGATAACGGCCGTCATATCTTGCGTTGAGCCATGCGGGACATGACAATATGCCCAACCCGTGTGTTTGCCTGCTGGGGCACGTGTGCTGTCGAACAGACTTTGTTGGGCGACGAGGGCATACGGCCGTTCACTATATTCCCCCTGCCAAATAACCTGTTCACTGGCACAGATTTCTGCCAAAGTTGCCCCGATATGGACGGTTCCCGCATGACGACACGCCTCCGCCTGCCAGGGAATTGGCTCCGACAACGCCCAATCCACCTTGAATACGCCGGGGCCATGACGGTACTTTTCCAGTTGACGACGATAGCGCGACGGTAAGTCATCCCCAGCGATTTGCAGCAGTTGACGGGGGGTCACATCGAGCAAAATGGCATCGGCTGGTGGCAATTCGCGCAACGATTTCACCTCATGTCCCGTCACAATCTCTCCACCCAAACCCATAAAATAACCAGCCAAAGCATCGGCGATGGATTGTGAACCGCCACGCGGGATAGGCCAGCCCACAACGTGTGCCAGCGTCGCCAACATGAGGCCAAAGGCGGTTGTCGTTGGCCATTCGAGGGGCATGATCGCGTGGGCGGCCAATCCGCCAAAGAGGGCACGGGTTTGCTCATCGCGGAAGAGGAGTTGGGCGGTCGTTTTGGCCGGAGGCAAGGCACGCAGGCCAAATTGCGCCATCGTAATCGGATGGCGTGGCAGCCGCAGGGGTCCAAGAAATTCATGCGCCAATCCGTCCCAATCTTGCACGAGGGGTTTGAGTAAACGGCCGTAATTCTTACCATCCCGCCCCAGATTTTGCACGGTGCAGTCGAGGGATTGGTGCAGGGATACGGCCGTACCATCTACAAACGGGTGTGCCAGCGGCAATTCGGGCTGAATCCACTGCAAACCATACTCACTGAGATCGAGCGAACGGAAAAAGGGCGAACCCATCCCCAAGGGATGAATGGCCGAGCAGATGTCATGCCGAAAACCGGGTAAGGTCAATTCGGCCGTGCGCATCCCGCCGCCGATGGTTTCTTTTGCTTCAATAAGTTGCACGTTCCAGCCCTGCCGTGCCAGCGTAATACCTGCGGCTAAACCATTGGGGCCAGAACCAACGATGATTGCGTCCATAAAATTATGAAGGATGAATTATGAAGGATGAAATAGCGTAACAAATTTCATCCTTCATCCCTCATCCTTCATCCTTTGGAAAAGATTCTTTTGGTGATGTGCACGGGCATGTATACGGCCGTTCTAATTGCCGCATTGTGCCACACGTTGCCAGCTTCCGACCATTGTACTTTTTTGTCGACACAAACCATTTGCAAAACTGGTTGTTGGTCAAGGACATTGAAATAAGCGGCCAAATTACGCAGGGTATTAAACCAGAATATATCTTCTTGTTTGTGCCCAAATCCCAGGCGGAATGTGGTTTCATAGATCGGGTCGCTGGCGCGGATGAGCGCTTGAATCTGGATCGTGGTCACATCGGCATCCTTAAAGGCGCTAAAGGTGATCATCCCCGCAAACATATGTCCCTGTGGGGTCATGAAGGAAAAGGATTCGTCGTCGGCATAGATGACGCGGATGCCGGTGGAGAGTTTGGCACCACCGGGCATCGCCAGATTCAATACAGCCACTTCACCTGGTTTGACACCTTGCAACGGGCCGTAAAAGTCGTTGCCCTTCGGCCAAAATTCGGGAAAATGTGCTTTCCACTCTTTGACCACTTCTTGGGGTGTAATCGTGACACCTTCGAGGCGGATGCGGTATGTTTTTTGCCACAATTGGCCAAAGCCTTGCAAAGGACTCATTGGTTTGCGACCTTGCACGTTGAGGTTGATTGCCTGGTTGGGAATGTCGTGGACATTCATCTTGTCTACTGGGGTGGCCCAGTTGGCATCGCGATTTTGTTTGGGTGGATTCGTTTGGTTTGGTTCGTTCATGAGAAATTCTCCGTAGTGCGTAGTTCATAGTGCGTAGGAGCCAGCGTGAATTAAAGTGCTACGCCCTACACACTACGTTCTACCTATTTAGTTCTTATTCTGTTGGAAGTTAGGCAGGTGCGACTACGCCCGTTACAGCCGCTTCTTCACTGTCATAAATGGTAATGGCTTCGTTGAGTCGGGTAAGCTCAAAAATTTGCTGATAATGTTCGCTCAGACCATAGGCGAGCAGTTGTTGCTTTTGCCGTTGCACGCGGATGAGCATGGTGACGAGCAAGCCAATGCCGGAACTGTTCATATATTCTAAATTGGTGAAGTTGAGGATGATGGTTTGGGTACGGCCGTTGCTCGCCGCCGTATAGGCCTCCATCAACACATCTTCACCACCACCAT
This sequence comes from Anaerolineae bacterium, assembly GCA_019637635.1. GTDB lineage: Bacteria > Chloroflexota > Anaerolineae > Promineifilales > Promineifilaceae > CAADGU01. The sequence continues at coordinate 5,895 of JAHBVI010000151.1, read as the reverse complement.
TTAACTCACCTGAAATATCAATGACAGCCACACGATCAGCTGCTTTACGAACGATGGTAACAAGTTGTCCAGACATTGTAATCTCCTTTTTTTAGTACGTAGTGCGCAGGAATGGTTACGCACTACACACTATTTTTCATTACTTGCATTTTTTCCTGACGAGAAATGTCAAAGAAGGATTGCATCCGATACAAATTACTCATAACTTCCAATATTTGCCCTACTTCCTGGGCAGAATCGGGACGGTTTTCTGGCTCTTTTTGCAGCAAGTGCAAAATCAACTCATTCAATGCCGATGGCACATTGGGGTTTTGTTCCCGAGGCGACATCGGCGGTTGGTTGATGTGTTGGTACAAGATATTCCCCGGGTCACCGACAAAAGGCAGTCGGCCTGTTGCCAATTCATAGAGCAGGATGCCAAAGGAATATAAATCAGCGGCGTGATTAACGGTCTTGCCCATAATTTGTTCGGGCGCAATGTAGGAAATGGTGCCAGATACCGTCCCTTCGGTGTCGCCGCCCAACATGCGCGCCAGGCCAAAATCCATCAGCTTGGCCACACCTTCGGGGATCAGAATAACATTATGTGGCTTGACATCGCGATGCACCAAATCTTTTTGGTGGGCATGGTCGAGCGCGGCGCAAATTTGGCGGGCAACGCGAATCACTTCATCCAGTCGGCGCGGCTTTTGTTCGGATAACGGCCGTCCCGACACATACTCCATCACAATATAGGGCATATCATCCTGCTCACCGACATCAAACACCATGACAATATTGGGATGGCTGAGCCGTGCCGCAGCGCGTGCTTCGTTGAGCAGCAAGGCTCGTCCTGCTGCGCCCAAATTGGGGCGATTGAGCAGTTTGACAGCCACTTCGCGCTCCAGATACGTGTCCAGCGCCAGAAAGACTTTGCCCATGCCACCATTGCCTAGTTCGTAGCGGATTTGGTAGCGGTTGTTGAGAGTCGTGTTTAGCATGGTTGTGGTCTAAGGTGCGACGCACTTTGAAAGTGCGTCGCACCTAATCCGTTACTCAATCTCGATAAAGTCGGACAGGCGTGTAATCGTAAAAATTTCTCGGTAATGGTCGCTGAGGGCAACGGCCGTTAAGGGAATATGTGCCGCGCGTGCCTTGGCCAGCAAGCCCACAATGAGGGCGATGCCGGTGCTGTTGATGTAATCTACCTGGGAAAAATCCAGGATGATCTTGCTGGGCGTCAGTTGTTCGGCATCGCTGTAGGCGGTGTTCAAAGCTGTGTCTGCTTGTCCGTTAATTTCGCCAATCATCTCGATAACGGCCGTTCCATCTCTTTCTTTTGTTTCTGCTTCAAATGTTGTCGTCTTGGTATTCATCTTCTGTTATCTCCAATCTCACGACCGCAGGTCGTCAATCTCCACTCTCCACATTCATCACCAACTCAATCGTGTGATGCGTTTCATCTTGGATAACATGCATCTCATCAACCATATTTTTGATGAGGAAGAGACCCCAGCCACGCGGCGACTGTTCGCCAGCCAGTTTGGCATCGAGATCGGGGGTAGCCGCGTTGTTAACTGGTTTGCCGCCTCCCTGGTCAGTGATGCGTACAGTAATGGTGCGTCCTGAGCCTGTCGAAGCGGCCGTTTCACTCAAGGCCACTTCAATGACGACCGGTTTATCCTCGTCGTATTTATTGCCGTGTTCCATGGCATTCATCGTCGCTTCCGCAACGGCCGTTTTCAACTTCTCCAGGCGGCTTGACGGCAACGCATCACCCACAATCTCGGCCACTTTTGTCATCGCCAGCCGCTCATTGCCCGGTTCTGACGGGATTTCAAAGGAGAAATGGGAGGTGGTGCCTGAGCCTGTCGAAGGCAGCGTCTCCAATCGCTGAATCGTCACCAGGGTCACATCATCTTCCTGCTCCCAACCCGCTCCGGTAAAAGCAGCCAACTCGTCGAGGAGGAATTGATTGAGGCTACGGCCGTTTCCATGACCAGCCATCAACGTTTGCAAACGCGGGAAGCCAAACATCTCTCGGTCAGGGGCGTGTGCTTCGACCAAACCATCACTGTAGAGTAAAAAGTAATCGTCGGGAGCTAAGGTTGTTTCTTTTTCTTCATAACTCATGCCGGGCATGAGGCCCAGCGGCATTCCGGTTGCCCGCAATTCTTGCAAACCATCTTTTGTGTAATGGTAAGGGACATCATGTCCGGCATTGGCGTAGCGCAAATGACCTGTGTGGGGATTGAGCAGCGCCACGAAGCAGGTAACAAACATTTTGGGCGGAATCTCTTGCACCAGCACATTGTTTGTGCGTTCCAGCACAGCCCCTGGCGACTCCAGCCGTTCGGCAGCGGCACGCAAAATACTGCGGGTAGTGGCCATCACCAGCGCGGCGGGAACGCCTTTGTCGGTCACGTCGGCGACGATGAAAGCAATACGGCCGTCTGCAAAATAGATAAAGTCGTAAAAATCACCGCCAACGGCACGGGCGGGTTGATAGTAGGCATCCACCTGCCAACCAGCTACTTGCGGCAGTTCCTGCGGCAAAAGGGTTTGCTGAATGAGGCGGGCGACGCGCAATTCCTGTTGAATGCGCTCCCGCTCAATCGCTTCCAGTTTTTGTTGCTGCACCAGTTGCGTCACTTTGAGCGCAGGGGCAGCTTGCGTGCTTAAATCTTGCAGCAATTTCATGTCGTCGCTGGTGTACTCTTGTTCACTCAGGCGCGACCCAAGATTGATCAAGCCAATCAGATCACCCTGGCTGACCAGCGGCACGACGAGGCGCACGCCGGATGCTTTCATTTGTGCCACAGCGGGCGAATCGAGCAGGAGTTTGTCAACGTCGATGACCCCTTTGCTGTTGAGGCAGTAAGTAAGGAAGGGATCGTTCGCGCCGATGTCCAAATCGAAGGTTTGGATTGCTGTGGGTGGGGTGGTGGTGGAAACGGCCGTTTCCACCACTGGTTCTACTGCCTCTTCTGCTTTTGCTTCTTTTCGCCAAAAACTTTTTATTGCTGTCATAGTGTCACTTTATCATCCAATCGTCTGCCAAACGTTACGAATAATCGTTACGAACCCTCGCTATTAAGCCACAATCCCACTCGTTCCGGCTGCATTGTTTCCTGCACAACGCGCAACAGTTCCGCTTGCAACGCATCCATATCCGTTTCATCCCGTGCCGTTTGCGCGAATTGAGCCAGCACCTGCTGGGCATTATACTTTTTGCGGAAGAAGCGGCGGTCAATCACAGCCTGAATGCGGCGACGCAGGGGAGTGAAGAGGGCGGCAATGAGCAGTGTGGAGAGGACAATGATCAGGGGTGATTGTTCGCCTGTGGCCTGCCCGACTAGCGTTTGCAGGAGAATGATTGTGCCGAAATAGACGAGGGCGAGTACGGCCGTTAACACCACATATTGTACCGTCTTACGGATAATGACATCAATATCCCACAGTCGGTAGCGCAGCACCGATATACCGATGCTGAGAGGGATAAGCATGCCGGCTAAATCAAAGACAAAGGTTTGATAAAAAATTGGCCCCAGGCTCGCTTCAGGGAAAAGGCTCACAATCGCAAAGCCGACCAGCACGGCACCGGCAAAGAGAGCAAATCCCCAAACTACCCACTTGGTTTGTTGGCGTTCTAGAGATGTTGATTCATTTCGGTAGCGGTAAATTTGTGAATAGGGTCCCAATATCAAAAAAGAGGCCCAAACTATGAAAATGAGGAGGTTGAAGATTTCAGGATAGAGATGCCAAAATGAGTTGGTTGGCAGGCTAACCACAATCATCGCCAGCCAATACCAGCGCATCCAGCGGGGAGCAAAACGCCCGCCAGGAAACAAGCCAATAAAAGGGAAGAGCAAAATATTGCCCAGGTTAAAGATCAGATCGGCGGCTGTGCCCCAAGCGGGGTAGGCTGATTGGATCTGTGTTTCGTAACCTGCGGAAATGAATACGATCATCATCGCTGATGCTATCAAGGCCAGCAATTCATGGGGTCGCAACAGGAAAATGAGCAGGCCTACACTAAACCAAATGACAGAAGTAATTATCTCCCAGCCCAAGTCGAATTTAGCATAGGTGTCCAACCTAACACCGGCCGTTTGTAAAACCCCAACCTGCTGCGGTGTGAGGGAATTCCCCTGGCTGCATACTTCTGCGGAAGTGGTGCATACCTGGCGAATCTCAGCATAATAAAGGGGAAAACCCAAAGCTGTTTTCCCTATCGTCAGCAGGAGCAAAACCACCCAAATCAGGCGAGCAAAGGACAATAAACGGCCGTTAAGCTGAGTAGATGCAGTCTGAAAATTAACTGGCGAGACTGACATCAGATATCTCCTTCCCAATGAACATGGCAGTGAACTTATTCATGTCCAGTTTGGGCGAATTAGGCCAGCAATTGTTGGGCATTGTAATTTTTAACGCCGCTCTGGAACGGATTTGCCTGATCATAGGTTGGTTTGTGGGTTATCTGGCACGGCGCCATTTAAGCCAATAATGGTGACTAAACAAGTATAAGCCTGTCAATAGCAGGGCGATCAGCGAGCCAATAGCTATGATGTTCAACCAGATGGGCAGCACAAAGTTTTCGCCATTGAGGGAAAGGCCAGCCATCAGGTAGATAATCGCCAGTAGAAAGGGGACGACCAGCCAACGGTGTAAACGACGAATCCATTTATTCAAGGTACGCATTGGTTATTCTCCTATTAATTGAGTAAAGGGGAATAGAAATTTATCTCTTCCACGCTTACCCTGTATGTTTTTAGATGCTCACTTTAACAAACGGCCGTCTCCCAATCGTTACGAAATATCACGTTTCGACCAAAGGGACACTGTTTCTAGTTGCATCGTCTTCTGCACCACCTGCGGCCACTCACTCGTCAAGGCTTGTCTCCATACCGGATTTTGCAGTTGGTTTCCCTCATTTCATTACCAGATTCGACCCTCGTATTCGATGGTTAATAGCGAATCCAGATGGAGCGCTGGCGTCTGCGACAGCCGAAGTACCATAATCCCCTTTTGTTCAGGTGTTGGGATCAACCCCTGCTCGCTTCGTCCTGCCAATGGTCCGCGCCAAAGCTGCCAACCCAACCGCTCGTAAAATCCGACACGTTCCGTTTCTAAACAACCAATCACATACTCGCCATCAATTCGATCAGCCAGACAGCGCATCACCATACTCCATAGCCGTGCCCTTGAGAAGCAGGCAAGGTTGCCACCGCATCTACGTAAGCCGTTTTTAAAAGGGAATGTCCTTCTGGTTGAAGCCACCGGGTGGACACCAACGCGTGACTAACCAATTGCTCGCCTGCAAAGCCCAGAAAATGTAAACCATCTGAAGGGACATAGGAGAAGAGATTCCTGAAATCCTCTTCCTGATGGGCTGTAAGACAAAGGTTGACGATGTCATTTCGTGTAACAGCATCCAATTCTTCTGTTTTAAAAAATCTCACTTTCATGTTTATGAACGGGGCTCCTTTAGCCAAACGGCCGTTGTCTCCGGCTGCAACGTCTCTTGAATGACGCGCGTTAATTCGGCTGTTAATGCCTCCATCTCCACTTCTTCGCGCGCCGTTTGCGCGAACTGCGCCAGCACCTGCTGGGCATCATACTTTTTGCGGAAGAAGCGGCGGTCAACCACAGCTTGCACGCGACGGCGCAGAGGGTTAAACATGGCCGCGATTAGCAAGGTAGAGAAAACAATCACCAACGGCGATTGTTCACCGATTACCCGTCCCATCACCGTTTGCAAGGTAATGATGCTGCCGAAATAGGTTAGCCCCAAGACGGCCGTTACCAACGAATATTGCAGCGTCTTGCGGATGAGCACATCAATGTCAAAAAGACGATAGCGCAAAATAGCGACGGCAATGGCTATGGGGATCAATTGAAGAGATATTATCCAAC
>JAHBVI010000150.1 GCA_019637635.1 Anaerolineae bacterium | reverse complement strand
CCTAACCTATGGGGGTAAGATATGAGGGTTTTTAGGATTTCGTGGGGCCAGTGGCGTAAAACGCAAAACGTAAAGGGCGTTCTATCTGGTTACGTTTCACGCTTTACGTTTTATTGTCTGTCAACCCCCTGAATTCCCAAAGAGCCAGATTTGATACGGGTAGCGCGGACGAGCAGGCGGTTGGCATAGAGGCCAGTGCTGTCGTTCCAATCCGTGCAGGTGATGAGCAGGATGCTGTCACCATCGGCCAGGTAGAGGTCGTCCACGTCGTCGGGGGCCAGGCGACGAATTTCACTGACCTGATACACGGCCGTCTCCGCCCCCATCTCCACCACAATCTCCGTGCCATACGTGGCGTACTGTAATTCGGCAAACGCGCCGGTAAACAGCAGACGGCCGTCGGCAAACGTCATATGCCCGGCCAACACCATCGCCAGGTCATCCCCCGGATGCTGCCCGGTGGTTGCCAACAGCCCCACGTCCCCACCCAAATCCGCCACATCCCACACCCCATCCACCAGCGGCACGGCTACAACGGGTCGGTTGATGTCGAGTCGGGGGATGCTGAGGCGAGTGGGGGAGGTGGTAATCGGTGAGGCAAAATCCGTGATGGGTGACGCGCCAGGCGTGGCCTCTCCCCCTTCATAATTCCTAATTCCTAATTCATAATTCCTGATCACCGGCACGGACAGCGTACCTGGTACTGACGGTTCCGTGAGGTGTGACACGAAATGCGGAACCTCTCCCCCTTCATAATTCCTGATTCCTAATTCAAAATTCCCCAAGGCCATCGCCAGCCCGGCACACGTCAGCGCCAGACAAAGGAAGGGCCACGGCCGTTTGCGCCGGGCGCGAAGCCGCCAGAGGGCCTCCAGCGCATACGCCGCCGCCATCCCCCACCCAAAGGCGGTCAAAACCGGCAACCAATAGCTTGACATAACAACAGGTAGACATCCGATTTCTCAAAGAAATCGGATGTCTAAACTACGAATGTGAGCGGCGGAGCAGCCACCAACCGGCAACGGGCAGCGCCGCCGCCAATACCAGCAGCGCCCAGGGCGGCCCGCTCCGCGTGGGTGGGATGCCGGTAGCGGGCAACGTTTCCGGGCGTACCAGGGCGGTTGTGGTCTCTGGGGTTGCGGTGGCGGCTACGGCCGTACTCGTGGCACTTGCTGGTGTACTGGTGGCCTCAGCAACCGGCGTCTGTGTAGCTTCCATAGTGGCCGTTGGTGTGGCTGTCGTTTGCTGCCCCGGCCCGATGATGGTGATGGGCACCTGATCCGCGCCGCCGTCTAGGTCATTACCGTACCAATCGCTGGAGCCGGAGACGCTGGCGCTGTTGGTGGTCAGGGCGATGGGGGCCAGGGCGGTGAACACGGCCGTGATCTGAATGCTGCTAAACGGCCCCACATCACCAAACCAGGTGGTCAGGTCGCTCCAATTAAGCTGCCCGGCCACCTCGTCCACGCTGTCTGGCTGCGGCACGGCAAAACTGAATTGCAAAAATCCCGGGTCGTAATCTTCAAACAGGGGCACAACGGTGAGGGTGGCATAGCCGCTGTTGGTGATGCGAATGGTGAAGGTGAGCGGCTGCCCCACCTCTGGCGTAACATTGTTCACCATCTCCTTGTCCACCGGTGTACTGCCGCCAATGGAGGAGCCTTCATTGCTATCGCTGCCGCCGCCGCCAATTTGCCCACCGCTGCTGAGGGCGTCGTGTACTTCGGCGCGGTTCACCACGGCCGGCGCGGGATGCTCGGCAATAAAACCGACCACTACCCACACGGTTGCTCCCGGCGGCAGATCGCCAAAAGTGGTGGTCAGGTCATTCCAATCGAGACGGCCGTTGCCCGCATCCACACTATCCGGCATCGGCGTGGCATCCACAAAAGCCAGCACACCGGTGTTGAAGGTATCGGACAGGGGAAGTGTGGTGACGGTAAAGGCGGTGCGGTTTTCAATCTGGATGGTAAAAGTAAGATATTCACCCACATAGACCACCGGATTGGGCCGCCCCAATCGTTTGTCTACAAAAATCTCTGACTGCTGCGCCCTGGCCGGGGCCAGGGCGGCAAACAAGGCCGCCAACGCCGCGAGCGCCAGCGCCAATCCAAAACTCAAACGGATGATTGCTCGGTAAGACTGATTCATAATTCATTCTCTTTGGGTTCGTAGTAACTGCTTTAGCGGTGCAAACGACTAAAGTCGTTACTACGAACTTTTTACGGCCGTACCACCAGCGGCAAGTACACTCTGGCGGGCACGGTGACAACGGCCGTTGTGCTGGGCGCAATGCCGTTGGGGGTTTCGATGACGGCCGTATTTGCCACCTGCGTGCCCGGCAACAAACCCTCATGCAGTTGCACGGGCCAGGTCAGCGTCACGGCCGTTTCCGTAGAAATCTGGCCCGTCCAGGTGATCACGCCACTGCTATAACCGCCGCTGCCCGCCGTGTAGGTCAGCGGGCCAATAAAGATAACTTCTGCGGGCAGCGTGTCCGTCAACCAGACCATCATACCCGGCGTGGCCGGGGCGGTCAGGACGATGGTGTACGTCACCACGTCGCCCGGCGCGGCCACTGTTGGCTGCACCGTTTTGCGAGCAGCCAGATCGCGCCATTCCACCGCGCCCAGGTCAAAACCGGCCCCAATAGGGCGCGGCAGCCTGTCCACGTCGGTCGTTACCCCGGCATTTACCCCGTTGTCAATGGCGTCAGACACGGCCGTGAGATGATAGCCATCAGCGGCAAAGGCGGCTGTACCCGTCAGCCCGCCGCTCTGCGCGGCCACGCCCACTACCGGCTGCGCCACCGCGTCCCACAGCGTGGCCGTCACTGTCACCTGGCCGCTGTTGTTCACAATGCCGGTTGTCTGGAAGGCCACGATGCTGTTGACCAGTTCCACCTGCCCCCCGGCTACCACCAGACCATCCGCATTACCGGCAAAGGTGGTGTGCCGGAAGGTGGCCTGAGCATTGGACAGATGCAGCGCGGCGGCAGTCACGGCCGTGTTATCCAGCAGCATATTGTTGGTGAAAACGGCCGTGCTGCCGGTTTCCAGGCTGAGGCCGCCGCCACTGGTGGCCTGGTTGGCGCTAAACAAATTGGCGTCCAGCGCCGCCTGGCTTTGGAAGAGGCGCAGCCCCCCGCCGGTATGCGCCTGGTTGCCGCTGAACAGATTATCCACCAGGGCGACCTGCCCATGGCTGACGTGCAGGCCGCCACCCCAGCCCTGGCTGCCGCCGGTAACGGTGTTGCCGGTCAGCCGGTTGTGCCGCAAGATTGTTTGACCAGTGGTGGCGTAGAGCGCGCCGCCATGCAAACCGGCCGCATTATGGGTGAAGGTGTTGTGGCTGAGTACGGCCGTGCCGCCATACAAGCGCGCCGCCCCGCCGCCTAATCTGGCCGTATTGCTCATAAAGTGGCTGTTTTCAATCGTTAACTGCCCTTGCAAAAAATAGAGGCCGCCGCCAAATTCTGCCTGGTTGCCACTGAAGGTGACGCCCCGCAGGGTCACATGCACCTGGGTAGCGTAGAGGCCGCCGCCGTTTTGCGTACCCGCCTGCCCGTTCACCAGTTGCAGGCCATCCAGGGTGGCGTGGCTGCCGGGGGCCACAACCACCACACGCCCCAGCCCGGCGGCATCCAGCGTGGTGAGGTGCAGCGCCGGATCGGGCAGGCCGCTAAAATCGGCCGGATACCCACCGCGAATGGTCACAGACTGGCTGATATACAGATGTTGGGTGAGGGTTTCCCGTGCCTGGACGCCGGTATAGGTTCCCCCGGCTACGTGGAGTTCGTCGCCCGAAACGGCCACATCTACGGCGCGTTGTACGCTGGCACAGGGGGAAAGGGCACTGGCGCAATCATTTCCGCCATCCACGCCATCCACCCGCACATAGCGCACGGTGGCTTGTGGGGCAGCCATTATTTCCAGAATGAACAAGAGGGACACGGCCGTGAGCAGGCACCCGATGAGGAGACTATTGATCTTGTTAATAATGCCCTACTCCTTCTTGTCTATAACCAACCCCTGGGACGGCCGGTTACAAACTGCTTCTTCACGTTTGCTTCACGGGCACTATAAAGGATATGGCGGCAGAAAGGGGTAGGAAAAAGGTACAGGGGGTGGAGGGGCGAGGCAGTTGGGATAGAACCTGTCTTGCCAGATCATTGTTTTCCCAACTGCCTCGCCCGTCCAGATGATGGCAGGCTAAACGGCCGTAGCCCTCACCACAGTCAGTGATACAATCCCTTACCAAAACACCTAAACATTTGAACACCTAAACACCTGAACACAAAAGGAATTCCCATGTCTGACGATTTACGCACCCGCATTTTCACCCTGGCCAAAGTGATGATTGCTGCGGCCTGGGCCGATGGGCAGATAACTGAAGAAGAAAAACAATGCCTGAAAGATTTGCTCTTTCATTTGCCGGATGCCGGTCTGGAGGCGGGCATTCAAATGACCGGGCAGGAGTGGGCGGTGCTGGAAATGTATATGGATTCGCCCATTGACGCCGCCGAGCAGGAACGGTTGATCGCCGAACTGCAAGCAGCCATCCGCCATCCCCAGGAGCGGGAGATTGTGGTCAGTTATTTGCAGCAGATGGCGGCAGCGGATGGTGAGCCGACGGCGGCAGAACTGGCGCTAATTGACGACATTGTGCAGGGGAATGGCGCTGGCGACGGTGGTGCAAACGGCGGCGGTGTGATGGGGCGGATCAGCCGCTTTTTTGGGGGAACGATGCAGAAACGGGCCACGGCCGTGGCCGGCGCCCCTAACCGCGAAGCCCAATTTGACGACTTTGTGAAAAACAAGGTGTATTACGAACTGCGCCAGCAGTTAGCCCAACAGGGCAAAACGTTGGATGTGCCGGACGCGGAACTGCGGCGCATGGGATTAGCCGGTGGACTGGCGGCACGGGTGGCGCACGTAGACGAGACGCCCAGCGAAGCAGAAATCAACCGGATGGCCGAGTTAATCGGCCGTTATTGGGGGTTGGATGGGGAGATGGCGCGGTTTGTGGCGCAAACGGCCGTGTCCGCCGTAGATTATGCCTATGACTACTACCGCATGACGCGCCAGTTTGGCGAGGCCACTACCTACGAAGAGCGCGTCCGCTTCCTGGATGTCCTGTTTCAAATTGCCCTGGCCGATGGGTTTGTGTCTTACGAGGAAACAGAGGAAATCCGCACCATTGCCCACGGCATCAATCTCTCCAACCAGGAATTCATCAACGCCAAAATTAAGGTCCCGCGTGAGCAGCGGGCCGGTTAAAAAAAATTACAATTTTAGTTGTAACCGGCCCGCCTGCACGGCTTCGTAACCAAACTGCATCTGGCTGCGCTCTAGCGCGTCCAGGGGGACCCATTCGATTTTGCTGGAGTCGGAGATAGTGGCGGCAGTAGACGGCCGTTCCAGCGCATAATACACCACCGACAACTGCCAGGCGCGCCGGGCGCTGTCCATCACATACTGGTCTTCCACATACAGCATCACCCCCACGCGCGGCGTCATGCCCGTTAAGCGCCGAAAGGCATGGCGCACCGCCTGGGTAAGGGTTTCATTTTCGGCTAATACCGTGCCGGGGGGATGCCAGAGCGCCGTTTGGGGGTGTTTTTGCAGTAAAACCTGGCTGTTTTCAATAAAAATACCGTACACAGCCGGGCGAAACAGAAGCGCCTCCGGGGACACGGGAAACGTCCCGCCGGAAACTTCGTGGCACAAAACCGTTGCCATGGGAGATCAGGGGGTGGGTACGGCTAGTAGTTCCTGGCGCAAATTGGGAATTTGTTCCGCCAGCGTACCCAGGACGCCATTGATAAAACGAGGGGCGCTGTCTGAGCCATAGGTCTTGGCCAATTCCACAGCTTCGTTTATGGCTACTTTAATGGGGGTTTCGCCATCAATTAAAAATTCGTAGATGGCAATACGGAGGATGTTACGGTCAATCACGGCCATCTGATCCAGCGGCCATTCCGGGGCATAGCGGGCAATGAGGATGTCCATTTCCGCCTGATGTTCAATGACGCCATACACCAGCCGCCGCGTAAACTCCACGCCCGTGCTTTCCATGGGGTTGTCTTCCAAACGGTATTGCAGAATCACATCCGGATCGTGTTCGGCAATATCGTATTCGTAAAGCGTTTCCAGGGTCACCCGCCGCGCGCGTCGTCTTGTTTTCATGGTCTTACCCACCAAATCTATCGTGGCTGCTATGCTGCTTCTCCTTGGGCGTATATCACGTCTTCAACGTGGACGTTCACGGCGTCCACGGGAATGCCGACCATCGTATCAATCGCTTCCATAACGGCCGTTTGCAAGCGCTGGCTCGTTTCCATGATGTTCACGTGCGGATTCATTATAACGTAAATATCAAATTTTACCCTCCCCTCATCCACCAAATCCAGTAAAACGCCATGATGGCGTGTGTCCCGGCGAAACAGGCGGGCCACATCTGGCGGAATGGGGGCCATTTTAGCAATGCCATCCACCCGCAGCGTGGCGTAATAGGCAATGGTGGCTAACACTTCCGGGGCGACTTCTATGCGCCCAATGCTCTCGCGGACATTCACTTCGTTCATATTCGGTAATCGGTAATCGGTAATCGGTTGCCGGTCACCGGTCATTAATACCGATAACTGATTACCGATAACTGATTACTGTCACATGGCAATCCCACCATCTACCTGAATCACCTGCCCGGTAATGTAGGCGGCTTTATCTGAGGCTAAAAATGTGACCAGATAAGCCACTTCCGGCAGTTCGCCCCAACGCCCCAAGGGGATAAATTCTTTGGACTTTTCCTTGTTCTCTTCGGACAGAACTTCGGTCAGTGCCGTGCTGAAAAATCCAGGGGCGACAGCGTTGACGGTAATCTGGCGGCTGCCAACTTCTTTGGCTAATGATTTGGTAAAGCCGATGATGCCGGCTTTGGAGGCGGCATAATTGGCCTGCCCGGCCTGCCCCACCACACCCACTACAGAGGAAATGTTGATTATGCGACCACCCTGTTTGCGGCGGATCATGGGGCGAATGGCGGCTTTACAGCAATTAAACACGCTTTTCAGGTTTGTGTCCAGTACAACGTCCCACTGCTCCTCGCTCATGCTCATCAGCAGTGTATCACGGGTGGTACCGGCGTTGTTGACCAGGATGTCAATGTGGCCGTAGGTATCAACGGCCGTCTTCACCAACAATTGCGCCTGTTCAAAATTAGACACGTCGGAGGCCACGGCCGTGGCCTCCCCCCCGCGCTCTCGAATGCCCGCCACCACTTCTTCGGCAGCAGCGGCGCTGGCATTGTAATTGATGACCACTTTAGCGCCATTAGCCGCTAAATCCTCGGCAATCGCCCGGCCAATCCCCCGCCCCCCGCCGGTGACAATGGCTACTTTTCCCTCAAGTAAAGACACGTTTCGATCTCCCTGCTTTCCGTGAGCCATCATCCGTCATCCGTGAGCCGTCATCGGATGACGGATGACGATTTACGGTTTACGGATTACGGTTTACGGATTACGGTTTACGGATTACGGTTTACGAATCACCAATTCCCGCATCCGGTTTCACCCGCTTCGCGTTCCGGTCTATGCGCTTGATAAAACTGAGTAAGGTATCGCCGGGGCCAACTTCGGCAAAGGTATCTACCCCGGCGGCCAGCAGCCAGTTCATGGAAGCCGTCCAGGCTACGCCGGATGTCAATTGGGCTTTGAGTTCGGCGCGAATCTCATCCGGGGTGGTCAACGGCCGTGCGGCCACATTACCGATCACCGGGCAGACGGCCGTGTGCATGGGCGTCTCGTCTACAGCAGTGGCAAACTCAGCGGCAACCGACGCCATCAGCGGCGAATGGGCGGCAATGCTGATGGGCAGTTTGACCACCTTGCGCGCCCCGGCCTGTTCCGCCAGGGTCACGGCCGTGTCCAACGCCACCGCATCCCCGGAAACCACCACCTGTCCGGGGCAGTTGTCGTTGGCGACCTGCACCGGTCGTCCCGTTTGTTCGGTTGCTTCGGCGCAGAGGGTTTGTACGGCCGTTATCTCCAGGCCCAAAATAGCGGCCATCGCCCCCGGTGCACGTGTACCCGCCAGCTTCATCAACTCGCCGCGCCGCCGCACCAGCCGCAGCCCATCGGCAAAAGAAACCACCCCCGCTGCCGCCAATGCCGAAAACTCGCCCAGGCTGTGCCCGGCCACAAAGTGCGGCAGTTCCCAACCCGCTGCCTGCATCCAGGCCCATACCGCCATACTGGTGGTGAAAATAGCGGGTTGCTGGTTAACCGTATCAATCAGTTCTGATTCAGGGCCGGAGAAACACAAATCAGACAGAGAAAAACCAAGCAGATCATCAGCGTGATCAAAAACAGCACGCGCTTCCGGGGCGTACTGCGCCAACGCCTGCCCCATGCCTACGTGCTGTGATCCCTGTCCGGGGAATAGAAATGCACTACTCATTTGAAAATGTGCTTATTGGTGAGATTAGGAGATTGGCAGATTTAGCCTCTTAATCTCCCAATCTCAAAAACAAAAGGCCGCTTATCATGCGGCCTTTTCATCCTGTTTACTCGCCGGCCGGTAAAATCTGGCGACCACGATATTGCCCACATTCCAGGCAAACGTGGTGCGCCCGTTTCATCGCGCCACACTCCGGGCAGGGCACCAGATGGAACCCCTTGAGCGCATGATGGGCGCGCCGCCGATCCCGACGCGCTTTGGAAACTCTATGCTTTGGTACAGCACCCATGACAACATCCTCTCTTTGTTACAAAAGAGATTGGAGAATAAAGATTGGCGATTTGTTAATCTCCAATCTTTAATCCCTAATCTCGACACGTTTACAAAAAATAAGCGGCTTTCAGGCCGCGAAGGGCAATTATAACGACGCCTCGTTTGCTGTCAAATTTTTGGAAAGGCAGACCTGGCAGGTTTTCTGAAACCTGTCAGGTCTATTGATTGGAACTCTGTGGATGGCTAATCAGCCGTCGGCTGCGGCTCGGTTTCGGCCTCTTTTTGCACCTTGTTCAGGCCATTGCGCACCACCGCCAGCGAACGCAGCAAATCCTCTTCCAGACGGGTGAGTACTTCCAGCACGTAGGAGTCGGCGTCATGGCGCAGGGCATCGGCGTCGCGGCGGGCGCGTTCCAGAATGTTGTCCGCCCGCTGCTGCGAGGATTGGGTGATGGAGTCCCGTTTGACCAGTTCGTTGGCTTCCTGTTTGGCCAGGCCGCGTATCCGTTCCGCTTCCTCGTGCGCCTGGGCCAGGATGCGATCCTTGTCCGCTTCCACCCGGTTAGCGCGTTTGATCTCTTCGGGAATGGCTACCCGTAGCTGGTCAATCAGATTGTAGATTTTGTCTTCATTGACCAGGAGATATGCGCTGAGGGGCAACCGTGTGCTGTCGTTTAATAATTGTTCGAGGCGATCAACCAGTTGTTGTATGTCCATGTTTCTGCCCTATTCTCGCTGTTAGCTGTCAGGATAGCCTGCGACCTGCCGCCATGTAGGGGTAATTATAGGGGATTTTTGCAAAGAGGAAAACAGTTGGGGTGCAGTGCCAGGCAAGGGGCAGAACCTTTTTGGACGACCAATACCCATCTGCCCCTTGCCTGGCACTACTGTGCGGTACGTTTCTCCCCTTTAGCTTAAATGAAGGCATATGGTATAAACTACCGGTATGCAACAGGTGATCAACGGCCGTTACCACATCCCCAACGCCCACACCGATCTCATCGGCCAGGGGGCCATGGGCGCTGTGTATCGAGGGATTGACCAACAAACCGGCGAACCGGTGGCCATCAAGCACCTCAAGCCGGAATTACTCGCCGCCAATCCCCGCCAGCTTGACCGTTTTGCCCGCGAGGGCGAACTGCTGCGCCAGTTGAACCATCCCAACATTGTTAAAGTATATGCCGCCGCCGAAGAGGCCAGGCAGCATTACATCATCATGGAATATGTGCAGGGCGGCTCCTTGCGTGATTTATTGGATAAACAGCCGCAACTGCCCATCCCCCGCGTCTTGAGCATTGCTATAGACGTGGCCGATGCCCTGACGCGCACCCACCGCCTGAACATCATCCACCGCGACCTGAAACCGGCCAACGTACTGTTGGCCCAAGATGGCAGCCCGCGCCTGACCGATTTTGGCCTGGCTTTTCTGGAAGATGGCGCCAATTTAACCCAATCGGGGGCGTTGGTGGGCACATTGGACTACATCCCGCCAGAGGCGTGCCAGGGCAAGGCGCTAGACCGGCGTATGGACATCTGGTCGTTTGGTGTACTATTGTTTGAGATGTTGGCCGGGCAACGGCCGTTTACCGGCAGCAACCTCTACGCCACCATCACCGCCATCCTCTCCACCCCCACGCCCGACCTGTTCCGCTTCCGCGCCGACGTGAACGACGCCCTGGCCGACCTGGTCTACCGCATGTTGCAAAAAGACCCGCAGCAGCGCATCCCCAGTGTGCGGCTGGTGGGCGCTGAGCTAGAAGCCATCATGCAGGGGTCAGACATTCGCCCCGCCTCCAGCGTGGCCCTGGTGCGGGAAAAGATAACGTCGCTGGAAAAGCCGCGCTTTGAGACCAGCACCTCAGACAAAACGGCCGTACACCGCCACAACCTGCCCCCCCAAACCATGCCCTGCATTGGCCGCGAGGACGAACTGGCGGCGCTGGCCGAATTTGTCAGCGACCCGCAAAAGCGGCTGATCAGCATTGTGGGGCCGGGTGGCATGGGCAAGACGCGCCTGGCACTGGCGCTGGCCGAACAGCAGGTGGGGCGCTTTAGCTATGGCGTCTACTTTGTGCCCCTGGCCGCCGCCGACAGCCGCGCCGATATGGTCAACGCCATTGCCGAAGCGGTGGAGTTCCACTTTTACACCGGCGGCAACCCGGAGCAACAGTTATTAGATTTCCTACGCGAAAAAGAAGCGCTGCTGGTTCTGGACAGCGTGGAGCATTTGCAAACCAGCGCCGGTTTTTTCACCGAACTCCTACAGGCGGCAACGGCCGTGACCCTCATCCTCACCTCCCGCGAACGGCTGCGCCTGCGCGAAGAGCAGGTCGTCACCCTGGCCGAATGGGAATTCCCGGCGTCGTTGGCCCCACAAGCCGCACTGCTGTCCGCCCCGGCGCTGCTGTTCACCCAATCGGCGCAGCGGCTGCAATCCAATTTTGAACTGGACGAACACGATTTGCCCGCCCTGGCCGACATTTGCCGGGCGGTGGGCGGCACGCCATTGGGCCTGATTTTGGCCGCCACCTGGGTGGAAATGCTGACCATCGCCGAAATTGCCGGTGAAATCAGCGCCAGCCTGGACTTTCTGGAAACGGACATGCGCGACGTGCCCGAACGCCATCGCAGCCTGCGCGCCGTGTTTGACTCGTCCTGGAATTTGCTGAACGCCAGCGAGCGGGACGTGTTTATGAAGCTCTCCGTTTTCCAGGGGGGGTTTAGCCGCCAGGCGGCGCAGGAGATTACCGATGCCTCGCTGCGCGACCTGATGGCACTGTCTAACCGTTCACTGCTGCACCGTGACCCCAACGGCCGTTACCACACCCAACGCCTGCTGCAACAATACGCCGCCGAGCAATTGAGCCAATCACCCGACGCCCACTTTCTGGTGCATGACCAACACGCCGCTTATTACGCCGATCTACTGCAAACACATAACCGGCAGATGAAGGGCAGCGACCAGCAGGCGGCGCTGGCAGAGATGGAACAGGAACAAGACAACCTGCGCGCCGCCTGGGAATGGGCGCTGGGCCAGGGGCAGACGGAACTGCTGCACCAAATGGTGGATGCGCTCTGCCGTTTTTATGATTGGCGCGGCCGTTACCAGGAAGGCGACCAGTTCTGCGGCACGGCCGTGCGCCAGCTTACCCGCTCGCTGGACAGCGATAGTGTGCGCTTGTGGGCCAAATTATTGGGCTGGCAGGGCAAATTTAACCTGCTGCTCGGCCGTACCGAGATTGCCGGGCAAGTGATTGACCAGGGACTCAAGCTGTTGGCCGGTTCATCATTGGCCTGGGCCGATACCCGCGCCGAAACGGCCTTCCTGCTGCGCCGCCAGACCCAATTTTTCCTGATGTCCGGCGACCGGGAGCAGGCGCGGCAGGCGGGCGGGCAAAGTCTGGAACTGTTGGAAGCGCTGGGCGATGAGTGGGGCCTGGCTTATACGCTGGACATTTTAGGGCAGGTTGCCTGGAACGTAGGCGCCTATGGCGAGGCGCTGCCGCTGTATGAACGCAGCCTGGCCATTCGCCAATCGCTGCAAGACCGGCGGGGCACAGCCGATTCCTTGCGGGCGTTGGGGCTGATTGCCCTGTTCCAGGGGCGCATCCCGGATACCATGCGGCTGATGCAGGAGAGCAACGCCATTCGCAAAGAGATAGGGGATGTGGCGGGCACGGCCGTTGGCCTGGCCGACACCGCCACCGCCCATATGATTGCCGGGAACTTCCCGGAAGCGATCAAACTGTTGGAAGAGAGCCTGGCGCTGTACACCCAATTGGGCTACCGCCAGGCCATGGCCCACTGGTACACGTTGTTGTCATTGGCCTGCCTGTCTCATGGCGAATTTGAGCGGGCGCGCCGCCATGCGGAGCGGGGGCGCACCCTGTCCCGCGAGGTGGGCTACAAACGAGGCATCGCCCTGAGCAACTGGATGTTGGGCTGTCTCAACGTCGTCGCCGGCAATCAGGCCGGGGCCAAGACGTTGTTTACGCAAAGCGTGGCCGGTTTCCGTGAGATTAACCAGCAAGATGAACTGGCCTGGGCGCTGGCGGAACTGAGCAAGGTGGAACTGGCGTTGGGCGATCCGGCGGCGGCGCAGGCGCAGGTGCTGGAATCGCTGCAAATTGGGGCGCGGCTGAAATCGTTCCTGCCGCTCAATTTTGCCTTGCCGGCGACGGCCGTGCTGCTGGCCTGGCGCAGTACGCAAACAGCCGATGCGGCCGAAGCCCAACAATTGCAAGAACAGGCGGTGGAATTGTTCGCCCTGGCGGCGCGTTACCCCTCGGTGGGCAAGTCGGCGTATCTGAACGGCATTACCGGGGCGCAGATTCGGGAGATGACGGCCCGTTTACCGGCAGACATCCAGCAGGCAGCACAGGAGCGGGGGCAAAAGGGAGATTTGTTTACGGCCGTGCCCGCCCTCATTCAACAGTTATCCGCCTACCAACCTCCCGGAGCTTTTGAAGCTCCGGGAGGTTGAAGCTCCGGGAGGTTGAAGCTCCGGGAGGTTGAAGCTCCGGGAGGTTAAGTTATAAGCTCATGCCACGCCGACAAGTCATCTTTAACAAAGACAGCTACTACCATATTTACAACCGCGGCGCTAACCGCGAACGTATCTTCTTCAATAAAGACAACTACATTTACCTCTTAGGCCTGATGAAAAAACATTTCAGGCGCGGTCAGGCCAGCCCCATTGCTTATTCCCTTATCCCCAACCATTATCATTTCTTACTACGTCAGGATGGTGATGTGTCGCTATCGTCCACTTTAGGCAACCTGTTTAATGCCTATGTTTTGGCCGTTAATCGGCAGCAAGGGCGCACCGGCACATTGTTTGAGGGGCGATTTGAAGCCATCCATGTCAATGAAGAAAATTATCTCATCCATTTGTGCCGTTATATTCACGCTAACCCCGTTAAGGCCGGTCTGGTCGCTGACCCTGGCGATTGGCCTTATTCCAACTATCTGGAATGGGTCGGCGAACGGCCAGGCACTTTAGTTGACCATGAATTTGTGGAGATGTATTTTCCAACGGAAACCTCCCGGAGCTTTGAAAGCTCCGGGAGGTTAAGCTCCGGGAGGTTAAGCTCCGGGAGGTTGGCCCACCCTTACCGTGAGTTTGTGTTAGAGTATTTGCGTGATATAAAAACGCTGCCTGAAGATATTAAACGATACTTGTTTGAGGAATAGCCCAAGCTCCCGGAGCTTCCAAAGCTCCGGGAGCTTTAACACTCGACCACTAACCTCCCGGAGCTTTGAAAGCTCCGGGAGGTTGGTTAGAAGGGATACCCAATGCCCCCTCCCGAACTCCATACCCTCATTCACCGCTTCCAGCAAAACGCCGCCGCCTACCGCGCCGGTACGTACAACGAAACGATGGTGCGCCGCGAATTTATAGACCCCTTCCTCAAACTGCTCGGCTGGGACGTGGATAACAGCAAAGGGTACGCCGAACAGTACAAAGAAGTGGTGCATGAAGACGCCATCCGCGTCGGCGGCAGCAGCAAAGCGCCCGACTACTCGCTGCGTATTGGCGGGCAGCGCAAACTGTTTGTGGAAGCCAAAAAACCGGCGGTCAACATCAAACAAGACATTAGCCCCGCCTACCAGGTGCGCCGCTACGCCTGGAGCGCCAAACTGCCCCTCAGCATCCTCACCGACTTTGAAGAGTTTGCCGTCTATGACTGCACCGATAAACCGGACCAGAAAGACAGCGCCGGTCACGGCCGTATCCTCTACCTGCGCTACGAAGAATACCCCGATAAATGGGACGAACTGGTCAACCTCTTCTCGCCGCAGGCGATCATGACCGGCTCGTTTGACCGCTTTGCCCAATCCAGCAAACGCAAACGAGGCACGGCCGAAGTGGATGACGCCTTCCTGCAAGAGATCAGCCAGTGGCGCGAGGAATTGGCGCGCAACATTGCCTTGCGCAACCCCGGCCTGAAAAGCCGCGACCTGAACGACGCCGTGCAAACGACCATTGACCGCCTCATCTTTTTGCGTATTGCTGAAGACCGGGGCATTGAACCCTACGGCCGTCTGCGTGACGCCACCCAGGGCAAAGAAATCTATGCCGAACTCGGCCGTCTCTTCCAACTGGCCGACGCCAAATACAACTCCGGTCTCTTCCACTTCAAGGCCGAAAAAGGGCGCGACGAACCACCGGACACC
The DNA here is from genome assembly GCA_019637635.1 of Anaerolineae bacterium. Lineage (GTDB taxonomy): Bacteria > Chloroflexota > Anaerolineae > Promineifilales > Promineifilaceae > CAADGU01. The sequence continues at coordinate 1,654 of JAHBVI010000150.1, read as the reverse complement.
TTCACCCTGAGCCTGAACATAGATGACAAAACACTCAAAGGCATCATCCGCCGCCTCTATTACCCGGACAGCCCCTACCAGTTTGATATGATCCCGGCCGACATCTTGGGGCAGGTGTATGAACAATTCCTGGGCAAGGTCATCCGCCTGACGGCCGGCGGCCAGGCCAAAGTGGAAGAAAAGCCGGAAGTCAAGAAAGCGGGCGGCGTCTTTTATACGCCCACCTACATCGTCAACTACATTGTGGGGCAGACGGTCGGCCAATTGTTAGAAGGCAAAACGGCCGGCCCCAAAGGAGACGCCAGCAAGCTGCGCATCCTCGACCCCGCCTGCGGCTCCGGCAGCTTTCTCATTGGCGCGTACCAGCATTTGCTCGACTGGCATCTGCAAGAGTACGGGCAAGACACGGACAAGTGGTCACGCGGCCGTGAGCCGACCATTTACCAGAATGAGCGCGGCGAGTGGCGGCTGACCATTGGTGAACGCAAGCGCATCCTGCTGAACAATATCTATGGCGTAGATATTGACCCGCAGGCGGTGGAAGTGAGCAAACTGAGCCTGCTGCTAAAGGTGATGGAAGGGGAGACGGAGGCCACGCTGGGCACACAGCTACGCCTGCTGCCAGAGCGCGTGCTGCCCGACCTCAGCGCCAATATCAAATGCGGCAACAGCCTGATTGGGCCGGACTTTTATGCTCCGCAACCAACCTCCCGGAGCTTCCAAAGCTCCGGGAGGTTAAGCTCCGCCCAACTCACCTTCGACTTCATGGACGAGGAAGAGATGTACCGCATCAACGTCTTTGACTGGGCGGCCGCCTTCCCCACCATTGTGCCCTGGGGCGGTTTCGACGCCGTGATCGGCAACCCGCCGTATGGCGCGTTTCTCTCAAAAACAGATATAGATTATCTCAATCAAAAGTATTCGTTCGCGCAATATCAATTGGATTCCTACATCTTATTTGTTGAGAAATCCATTTCATTGTTAGCCATAAATGGGGTTTTAGGCTTGATTATTCCTAATACATGGTTACTAAATCTTCAATCAGATGAAATCCGCAAATTTGTTTTTGCCAACACACAAATTGAAAACATAGTGCATTATGGACGCGCTGTATTCCCAAAAGTTACAGTTGATACCGAAGTAATAATAATCAGAAAATGTATTCCTCCGAACGGGCATAAAGTAGCTGTGACTGTTATTTCAAAGAAAGGTGATACCGATTCTTATTCAATTGTCCAAGAAAGATGGAAAGCTAAAGAAGGTGCGCCAGTTAACATACTTGAAAGACCAGAATACTTGGAGCTTGCTGATAAATTGCATCACTTTACTCAACTGGATGATGTCTGCAAAATAACTCAAGGAGCTAAACCATTTCAAACTGGCAAAGGGAGACCTCGACAAACAAAAGAAATTGTTGAAAACAAGCCTTTTGTTGCAGATGTGGCGCGTGATAATACCTTTCGTCCATTGTTGCGCGGTAGTCTAATTCAACGGTATCAAATTCTGTGGTCTAACAACTACTTCATCAGCTTTGGTGATTGGTTAGCTGAACCTCGCTACTCTGCAAATTATGATGCGCCAGAAAAAATTGTTATTAGACAGACCGGTGATTCTCTAATTGCCACTCTGGATCAAAATCAATTTATCGTTCGGG
>JAHBVI010000015.1 GCA_019637635.1 Anaerolineae bacterium | reverse complement strand
GCCGCGCATGGCGCCGCAGGGGATATTGTTGGTGTACACGGCCGTCGCCACCACGTCTGTCACCGGAAAACTATACGCCCCCGTGGCGTGCCCCGCCGACCGCTCCAATACCTTCATGCCCACCGAGGCATACGCGCCTGTGTCGCCCACAAAGGCCACTTTGCAGAAGGTAAACTTGCCCTGGGCGTCGCAGCCAATCTCGTAATCCATCCAGATGGGGTGGCGCTTGGGGTGAAAGGCAATGGACTCATCGCGGGTCAGGCGCACCTTCACCGGCTGTTGCAGCAGATAAGCCGCCAACGCCGCGTGACCCTGCGTGGACAAATCTTCCTTACCGCCAAAACCGCCGCCGTTGGGCACCATCTGCACCCGCACCTTCTCCTGGGGCAGACCAAGCAGTTTGGCAATTTGCACCCGGTCTTCAAACACCCCCTGCCCCTGCGAGAGTACCTCAAGACCATCGCCCGCCGGATACGCAATAGCGCACTCCGGCTCCATGAAGCCGTGCTCAATCATCTGCGTCTGAAAAACGCCGCGCGCGGTGTAAGCAGAATTGGCTCGTGCCTGCTCCACATCACCGCGATGGGTGACGGAGCGGGAGAGGATGTTGCTATCGTTGCCATGCACGGTGGGGCTGCCCGGCTGCACGGCCGTGTGCATATCGGTGATCGGTTCCAGCACCTCATACTCGACCACAATTTTGCTGACGGCCTCTCGCGCCAGCGCATCGGATTCGGCCACCACCAGCGCCAGCACATCCCCCACGTAGCGGGTGATTTCTCCCTCGGCGATCATTTGCGGCCAATCTTGTTTAATGAGGCCCACAAAGCGGTCGCCGGGGAAGTCACCGGCCGTGAACACCCGCACTACCCCCGCCATCTCTTCCGCCGCACTGGTATCAATCTTCAGCACACGGGCGCGGGGATGGTCGCTGAATTTCAACGCGCCATGTTTCATGCCGGGGATTTGGATGTCATCCACGTAATGATGCTGGCCCAGGACGAGTTGGGTGGCTTTATATTTCGGTAAGCGGGAACCGACACGGCCGTCGCTCTCCGGCAGTTCTATCTCTTCTTCATTCCGAATGGCGGCGGCAGCCGTGATCACCGCATCCACAATTTTCTTATACCCGGTACAACGGCACAGGTGCGGGGTTAAGGCCTTTTCCACGTCGGCCCGGCTCGGTTCGGGGTTGTGCCCAATCAACACGTGCGCCTGCATCACAATGCCCGGAATGCAAAAGCCGCATTGCACCCCGCCACAGGCCACAAAAGAGTTGGCATACACCCGCTGCCGGTAGTCGCCCAATCCCTCAATGGTGGTTACTTCGGCGTCCGCCACCCGGCTCATTTTGGTGGCGCAGCCCAACACCGCCTTGTCGTTCAACTGCACCACACAGCAGCCACAGGCCGCCTGTGGCGCGCAGCCATCCTTTGGCGAGAGAATGCCCTCATGCTCCCGTAAATACGCCAACAGCGACAGGTCAGGGTCGCCGTCATATTGCCTTGTTTGCCCATTCAGTAGGAATTCCATTTTGCCCTCCGGTATAGGAAATTGGGGATTAGAGATTGGCGATTTGCCACTCCATCATCACCAATCATCCAACAATGTCTTCGGTTGTTGAAGTTTAACATGGATTCAACTGAACAGTGAACCGGCAAGAAAACAAGTCATCAATCTACCGCAAAAAAGCCTCGTGCAGCCCACCATCCACACTGATCAGGCTCTTTGGGATTTCGTGGGGGTTGGCGTGAAACGTGATGTCTCTCTGGTCACGTTTCACGCTTCACCCGTCAAGCATCATTACTCTTCCAAAGTAGAAAGATCGCCCTCATCATGGCCCAGGGCGCGGGCTTTGAGAACGCGGCGCATAATTTTGCCAGAGCGCGTTTTGGGAAGGGAAGTGACAAATTCCACTGTTTCCGGTTTGGCAATTGGCCCCATTTCATGCCCCACGTGATCCCGCAGCTCGTGGGCCAGCTTTTCGGTGGCGTCATACCCCTGGCGTAAAATGCAGTACGCCTTGATGATGTTCCCTTTCACTTCGTTGGGATCCGGGATGCCAATGGCGGCGGCTTCGGCTACCGCCGGATGGCTGACCAGGGCGCTTTCAATCTCGGCCGTGCCCAGGCGATAACCGGACACTTTAATCACGTCGTCTATACGGCCGATCACCCAGATATACCCATCTTCATCCTTGCGGGCGCTGTCGCCGGGCAGGTACCAGCCCTGTTCGGCAAAACGGCTCCAATACTGCTGCACGTACCGATCTGGGTCCTGGTAAACGGTGCGCAGCATACCGGGCCAGGGGGATTGGATGACCAGATAGCCCTCTTCATTGGCGGCAACGGGATCGCCTTCTTCATCCACCACATCAATCTGGACGCCGGGGAAGGCGCGAGTGGCTGACCCCGGCTTTAAGGGCACACACGGCAGCGGGGTGATCATAAAACCACCTGTTTCCGTCTGCCACCAGGTATCCATAATGGGACACCGTTCTTTGCCGATGACGCGGTGATACCATTTCCAGGCTTCGGGGTTAATGGGTTCACCCACCGTACCGAGCAGCCGCAGCGAGGACAGGTCGTGTTTGTTGGGCCAGCTTTCGCCAAACCGCATCAGGCCACGAATGGCTGTGGGCGCGGTGTACATGATGGAAACGCCGTACTTTGCCACGATTGACCACCAGCGATCCGGGTAGGGATGGGTGGGCGCGCCTTCATACATGACGCTGGTCGCGCCCAAAATGAGCGGTGCATAGACGATGTAACTGTGCCCGGTAATCCAGCCGGGATCGGCCGCACACCACCACACATCATCTGGTTTCACGTCAAATGTCCATTTGAGCGTGGTGCTTGTCCAGACCATGTAGCCGCCATGCGTGTGCAAAATGGCCTTCGGTTTGCCGGTGGTGCCGGAGGTGTAAAGGATGAAGAGCGGGTCTTCGGCATCCATGACCTGCGTGGCTGCTTTGGGGTCGGCAATGGGCAAATTCATCAGGTCGTGATACCAGTAATCACGCCCGGACACCATCTCGACCTCTTGCCCGGTGCGTTTGACACAAATGACCGATTGGATGGTACCGGCGCGGTCTACAGCTTCGTTGGCAATTTGTTTGAGTTCCACAATTTTGCCACGCAGCCAGGCGCCGTCACAGGTGATGAGCAGTTTGGATTTGCTGTCGTCAATGCGTCCCAATAAGGCTTCGGTGGAAAAGCCGCCATAGACGACGGAGTGCATCGCCCCCACTTTAGCGCAGGCGAGCATGGCGATGATCAGTTCGGGAATGCGCCCCATGTAGATGGTAACGCGGTCGCCTTTGCTGACGCCCATGGAGCGCAGGACGCTGGCAAATTTGCAGACTTCAAAGTTGAGCTGCTGGTAGGTGTAGGTGCGCACATCCCCCGGTTCACCTTCAAAAATGAGGGCGGCTTTGTTGCGCACGGCCGTGCGCATATGCCGGTCCAGCGCATTGTGGATGATGTTCACCTTCGCCCCGACAAACCATTTGTAAAAGGGGGCGTTTCTGTCATCCAACACCGTTTCCCAGGGCTTGTACCATTCGTAATTTTCGGCGGCAACTTTGCCCCAAAAGCCGGCCAGGTCTGCCGACGCTTCCGCATGGACTTTGTCATAGTCGGGAATGTGGGCGCGGGTAATCACTTCCGGCGCCGGATAGTACACTTCGCCTACCATACTTTTGTTTTCAGCCATATCAGCCTCCTCTGGAAATTATGAATTATGAATTATGAAGGATGAAGGATGAATTTCCATTCATCGGGGTGTGTCACACCCAAGTTGAACTGCTTCGAGTTGTGGAATGGTAAGGGCTGATGCCCTTTGCCAGGGTTCAAGACCCAAGTATATTGGCAAAAAGCGGAAACGTAAAACATCATTGTCAGCCCACCGATTATGAGATATAAGTAACCGGGAGCATAACCTAAAGGAGATTTCTCGTGACATTATCTGCTGACAATATCGCTACGATTACAACCCTGAGTTCTATTTTTGGTCTGGCGCTGTACGTGGTCTTTGCCGCCGGTTTGTGGAAAACATTGGCCAAAGCGGGGGAGCCGGGCTGGATGGCCATTGTCCCCATTCTCAACTGGTATTTCATGGTAAAATTGTCGGGGCGCCCTGGCTGGTGGATGCTGATGTTTTTTGTGCCTATCCTGAACCTGGTCATCTGGCTGATGGTGGCGCTGGACACGGCTTACGCCTTTGGCAAAACCACGCTTACCGGCATCTTGCTCTTTTTCCTGCCCTGGGTCATGTATCTGGTGTTGGGCTTTTCGGACGCGACTTATCGGAAGCCGTCGGGGAATTGAGTCATTGGCCTGGTACCGGGTACGGCCGTTGCCCATTGGCGCGCTACGGGAGAGCGTGACGGCCGTACAGATCATCTATCCGCTCAGTTTCCCATCCACTGCCCTGTTATTCATTGTTATGATTGACTTCTGGCGCGACTTCTGGCTAACATAATACAATAGGTATGTAATCGTCTCTGGCTACAGAGCAAAACACAGGAGAGTAAACAATGACCTTCTTACCAATTTTAGCCAATATCCTACAAGACGACGGTGGGGGTATTATCGGCGCATTGTTTGGCGGCGTGTGGGCAATCTGCTGGTTGGCCTTTGTTGTGCTGATCATTGCCGGCTTTTGGAAAACCTTTGAAAAAGCCGGGCAGCCAGGTTGGGCCGCCATCATCCCCATCTATAATTTGTACGTGCTATGCCTGATTGCCGGACGCCCCGGATGGTGGGTTCTTTTATACTTCATTCCTTTCGTCAATATCATTGTATCCCTACTCATCGCCATTGATGTAGCCAAGGCTTTTGGGAAAGATACGCTATATGGCGTTGTGTTGTTGTGGCTTTTCCAGGCAATAGGGTATCTGCTTTTGGGTTTTGGCGACGCCCAATACATCGGCCCTTCAAAGGCATAACGGCAACAAAGAACTTTATCTATTCACAGTAGACCTGAGAACGATTACAGTTGGAATAAACAGGACGACCTGCCGGTTGGCAGGTCGTTTTGTTATGGTTCTGGTTCCTGGATGGGGGATGGGAAGTTGCCGTTGGTAGGTGCGGTTGTGGGGGGCACGGCCGTGCCGCCGCCCGCCTCTGCCTGATAGGGATCAATGTGATGATTACCGCAAAACGGGCAGATATTCCATTGCAAATCCAGTAAGGAGTTGCAATCCGGGCACGCTTTTTTCAAGCGTGTGTGGCAGTAGGGGCACAGTAACCAGTTAGGTTCAGTGGTACGGGAGCAGCCAGGGCAGCGCGGTCTTTCCTCAATTTCTTGCAGCAGAGCCTCTTCTTCCAACGCCCGTTCATATGCTTCCGCCAGCGTCTCGCGCGGCCGCAAAATCAGGTAGATGATGATGCCCACCACCGGCAGCGCCGCCACCACCAATGCCGCCAGCAGTTGCGCAAACGGGTCACGCGAGCGGGCGCGCATATCCCGAAATGCCCAAATCACCAGGCTAATCCACAAGGCTGCCAGGAGCGCGCCGGTAATGGCGGCAAAAATTGTCAGGTAGGATTGGATGGTCTCAAATGAAGGGATGGTCATGTGTCGTCAAGTTCCTCGCCATTTAGGCGGCGATTATAACACAAAAAAAAGCGCCTCGCGTTGGCGAGGCGCTGACCAGAGAATACCCCTTAAAAGGCGACGGTAACCCGGCTGTACATGTTGCCTATTTGCGGGCCTAACACCGTCAGAATGGCGATGATCACGACCGCAATAAACACCAACACCAGCGCGTATTCCATCAATCCCTGGCCTTCCTGTCCTTCCTTTATGAATAACATGAGATCATCTCCAAAAATTAGAACAGACAAGGATAAATTGTTAATGGGCAAAAGATTATCAGGAAAAAGTAATAGATGTCAACGACCCGTTAGCACTACTGATGAAGGCACCATTAGACCACCATTAAGCCACCGGGAAACCCGGAAATTTTGTTGTGCCAGGGGTAATAATCTTTTACACTGTAGTCACTGCATGAAGTTCTTACATTTCCGCCTGAAGGGGTTGCCACCACTGCAAACAGGGCGGTCCGCACGGAGGAAGGTGCGGAGGAGGATAAGATGGCCGTTTATACAAAACAAAATTCACGTCTTTCAGAAAAATCGGAATTGGTACCGTGTTTACCGGTGAATTCAGCCAAAACGCTTCTGTCGGCGTCGGACAAACCGGCTTTTCGGCGCTTGCTGCTGCCGTTTGACAGCGAATGTATAGACGACCCAGACATTGAAGTGGCGCTGGAAATGACACCTTCGGCCGAATTGGTGCTGCTGCACGTGGGGCGTGATGATGATCTGGATGAGGAAGCGTTGTTTACGGCGCTGCGTGGCTTGCAGGCGCAGACGCAGCAGGCAGGGGTGAAGGTAGATAGTCTGGTGGAAGACACGGCCGTTTCCCTGCTCGATTATGCCCATGAACACCGCATTGACCTGATCTTGCTGCGCGACAAAAGGTTGTCGGCTTAACCGGCGCGGTTCATCCCATAGCATCTTTCTCTCATTTTCACGGCCGTGCCTTATCCATACAATAATGGTGATGAACCAATCACCAAATGGAAAGGACGGCCTGTTTTGTATTTTTTGCCAGCATACCAACCAATGGCGCGCCGCCCATTGCCAGCATTGTGGCGCCCCCCTGATAGCCCAAGACCCCCAACTGGAAACGGAACGAAAACGACAGGAAATCATCTGGGGCAGCAATACCTATAAAGCCCAATACGACAAAACCTTGAATACCTTGTCTGACGGCAGTCTGGCCCTGTTTGTCAGCAGCAGCGCCGAACCCCTCATCTTTCCCATCGTCAGAAATCTGATATTGGGGCGCGACGCGGCCAATACCGGCGAACAGATGGTGGATATTTCCCAACTCAGCCAGTTGGGGCACAGCGTTTCCCGCCGCCATGCCGTTATCTTGCCGGCCACCGGTGGTTTCACGTGCAGCGACCTGGGCAGCACCAATGGCACCTGGCTCAACCAGCAAATGCTGGAACCTGGCAAAGTTTACCACCTGCAAAGCGGCGATCAGATACGGTTGGGGCTGCTCACCGTTGTTGTGTGTTTCAAGGCGGCGCATACGGCCGTTAAACGACTCACCGTTCTGGTAAAAGGGCGCAATACCCTGGAAAATCACCCCCACATCTTACGCCCGCCCTACCTGCTCATGCAGTTGTCCCCCTTTCTGCAAGCCGTCAACGAACTACAAGAAATCGTCGCCCTCTCACAAGGGCAGCCACCCCGCGACATCTATATTTTTGAAATCCACGAAAAACCTAACGGCATCGCCATCAATCTGGAACTCAATCCGCAAACGCTGCACCTGCTACAGCGGCACCTGGCGCCCTGGCGCGATCAATACACCGAATTCACCATTCGAGATCGCAAACATCCCGTCACCCTCCTGGAACAGGCCATCGAAGAGCTTGCCGACAATATGATCGCCGCCATCTCCCCCACCCGCGCCGCACCGGCCAACCTGCGCCAACGCCTGGAAGCGGCGCTCACCATCCTGGCCGTCAGCCCACTGGAAATTGCCCGCACACAGCTTTAATCCGCTGCCAACAGCACCGCCCGGCAAGGCGCACCATCGCTGCCGGGAATGAGCAGCGGCAGGCACACCAACTGGTAAACACCGGGCGGGACGCCATTCAGGTTAAGCCCCTCCACCGGGATGACGCCCGCTTTCAGCAAAATCTCGTGCGGCTCCACCAGTTCCGCAAACGGCGCAACCGACAGATAATCTACGCCAATCAGCTTGACGCCATTGTCCACCAGCCAGCGGGCGCCATCGGCCGTAACCGCCACATACTCCTCATAAAAAGTGGTCTCACCGGCCGTCCAGCGGGCGGCATTGTCCGTTTTCAGCAGCAGTCGCTCCGTGCCGGGCGGAATGGGCAGCGCCGCCAACACCGCCGCCGTCAGCGCCGGTACCGTCAATGCCTCTACCACCAGCGCCGGGCCGATGAGGGTGGACAAGGCCAGCGCCTCCACGCCGGCGCCGCCGCGCACAAAATGGGCCGATGCATCCAGATGGGTGCCGGTATGCACACTCAGGCTCAGCCGGGTGACGGTGCAAATGTCGCCGCGTTCCAGGTGGTATGGCTGCGAAAATTGCAGCGGCGGATCACCGGGCCAGACGATGAGATCAGGCGTTATGGGTAGAGTCAGGTCGTAGATTTTCATCAGGCGGTATAGTCCCGATACACCGGCTGGTACATCTGCGCCTGCATGAAAGCCAGCAGGTCAGTTGGCCGGGGTACGGTCGCCAGGTTATGGGCATAGGCGACTTCGGCCACGGCCGTAGCAATATGCGCCGATACTTCTCGAATCCGTTTCAACGAGGGGTAAATCAGCCCGGCAGCCAGGTCTGCCGGCGTTACCAATTGCGCCAACGTTTGCGCCGCCGCCAGGAACATATCATCGGTGACGTGCCGCGCCCCCGTAGACACCACCCCCAAACCTACGCCAGGGAAGATGTAGGAGTTATTACCCTGACCGGGGATGTAGGTACGGCCGTCTAGTTCCACCGGGTCAAAGGGGCTGCCGCTGGCAAAAATGGCCCGACCATTTGTCCACCGGTACGCTTCCTCGGCCGTACATTCAGAATTGGCGGTGGGATTAGACAGGGCAAAAACGATGGGTTGTTCATTCAGGCGGGCCATCGCCTCCACCACCGGCTGCGTAAACATCCGGGGCATGCCAGACACGCCAATGATGCCGGTGGGCTGCAACGCCTCCACCGCTTCCAGAAAAGTGGTCAGCGGCGCATGATCATGGGCATAAGGCAGTTTGTGTTCGGCCAGGTCCGTGCGGCTGGACTCTACCAGGCCGCGTGAATCTACAAACCAGCATTGTTGGCGGGCAGCCTCAGCCGTCAGCCCTTCCTGCATCATGGCCGAGACGACCAGATCGGCAATGCCAATCCCCGCTTCGCCGGCCCCTAAGAAGAGCAACCGCTGTTCGGACAATTTGCTACCGGTTAAGCGCAGCGCCGAATACAACCCGGCCAGGGCCACCCCGGCCGTCCCTTGAATGTCGTCATTAAAGGTGCGGTACTGCTCCCGGTATTTGTGCAGCAGGCGGAAGGCGTTCTGGTTGGAAAAATCTTCAAACTGGATGAGGGCGTGGGGGAAGCGGGCGGTCACGGCCGTCATAAATTCATCCACCAGCGCATCATAAGCCTCACCGCGCAGGCGGTTTTGGGGCAGGCCAATGTAAAACGGGTCATCGAGCAATCGTTGATTGTTGGTACCTACGTCTAACGTCACCGGCAGCGTGGTGGCCGGATCAATCCCGGCGCAAGCAGTGTACAATGACAATTTGCCCACGGGAATACCCATGCCATGCGCGCCCAGGTCGCCCAACCCCAAAATACGTTCACCATCGGTAATGACCACCACGCGCACATCCTCGTGCGGCCAGTGGTGGAGAATGTCGGCTATGCGCCCCCGGTCATCGGCCGAGATGTACAGGCCACGTGGCCGGCGGAAGATGTTGCCAAATTCCAGGCAGGCCTGCCCTACCGTCGGGGTATAGATGATGGGCATCATTTCCATCAGATTGTCCATGACCACCCGGTAAAACAGGGCTTCGTTGCGGTCTTCCAGGCTGAGCAAGAAGATGTACTTCTCCAGGTCATTGGGCTTTTTGTGGAAGTTCCGCAGCACCCGTTCGGCCTGTAAATCTTGGGTAAGTACACGCGGCGGCAGCAGGCCGCGCAGTTGGAACTGTTCGCGTTCCTCGGCGGTAAAAGCCATCCCTTTGTTGAGGATGGGATCATGCAGCAGGTCTACGCCGGTGGGAAACGGCCGTACTCCTGCCTGTGGTGTGTTATCTTGCTGGTTCATTTTTGGCCTCCATAGGTGGAATAAGAGATTAGAGATTGGAGATTAGAGATTGGAGATTGGAGATTGGAGATTAGGTAACTGTCAATCTCCAGTCTCTGATCGCCAATCGCTCTTAAAATAATACCGGGGATGGGAGTACGGCCGTATGCCCTTTAGCCTGTTTTTCCCGTGAAGATCGTCACACCCGGCCTGTGAACCGTAAACCGTGAACCGTAAACCGTAATCGGATTACGGATTACGGATTACCGATTACCGACCACCGCCTACCCCGCCCACATATCAAACATAAACATCATCGCCATCACCCCCATCAACAGCACACTGGCAATCGTCCACACGCGGTCAAAAGCCGGTCTCTCCCCCCACCGGCTCAAAAACAAAAAGACCGGCGGCGCTGCCAGCACATAGCGGTGCATCCCCTGGGCCGGGCCGCTGGCAAACGACAAAACCACAACCAGCAGCCCAAACCAGGCCAGGTCAGGATATTGGCGCAGTCCGGCAATACAGGCCGTAAACGCCAACACAATCGCCCCAAATTCCACCACATAATACGCCGTCGCCTGCGGATTACTGCCCACCATACTGTAAAACGCCTGCCGCCAGGCCCAATAGGTTCCCAGTAAATCGAGAAAACCACGCCCAAAAAACGCATCCTCCACCCGACTAAAAGCCATGCCAAAATAAGACATCCGCCAGACCACAAACGCCAGCAGCGGCGCAAACACCACCAGCGCATGGCCGATGGCTCTCCAGGGCAATCCCCGGAAATAAACCTGCCGCCATTCCATATCCAGTTCCAGCCACTCCCCTTCTTTCACCCAAGACATCAACAGCGGCACCACCAGCAGCACCCCTGCCGCCCGTGTAAAGGTCGCCAACACCGCCAACAACGCCGCCCAGCCCCAATAGCCCCGCCGCCGCAGCAGCAAACTGGAAAAGGCCAGCCCTAAAAACAACCCCTCCGTATACACCACTGCCAGGAAAAAGGCGCTGGGGAAGATGAGTAAATAAAAAGCCGCGCGCAGCCCCCCTTCCGCCCCCAATTCATCCCGGCCCAATTCAAACAGAGCCATAACTGCCGCCAGAGTCCCCAACAGCGAAATAGCCACCCCGGCTAAGGCCGCCGCCGCCAACGGCGTCAGCCCTAACAAGCCTAACAAAGGCGTCAATAGCCGAATCAGGAAGGGATAAAAGGGGAAAAAGGCATAACTAAGCGAAATGCCGGCGCGGGCTTCTCCCTGACTTTCGGGCACAACAAAAGGCCAAAACCCACCGCCGGTGCGCACTATGCCAAACGATTCCCCCACCCGATCTGGGTGCGGGTCTTCATAACCACCAAGGGCAATAGCCAGGTAATACTCAGAATCCCAGGCCACATGCCGGTTAAGGAAGGGTTCCTGCAAATAATACTTGTTGTCCTGGGGGCCACCGGAACGGGTAGATTCGGCCGACCAGCTTAACGCGCGATCGGGCCGCTGCACGGTCAACCGGGCCGGCGCCCAGATATGGTAAAGCAGCATAATGACCGCCCAGCCTGCCCAGATGAAAAAAATAGTGCGTCTTGAAGGGGTTGATGGCATAAACGTTGTTATCATCCGGAGGGGAGGCTTTAGCCGAAGGTCGGCTAAAGCCTCCCCTCCGAACAGAATTTACTTACCTTTCAGCGCCGGTAATGACCAGGTTGCGCATAAAGTGACGCTGCGAAAGCAGCAGCACCAGCACCGGCACAATCATAATCAGCAGCGCGCTGGCCTCAAGCTGGTTGATCACCGGGGAGAGCGATTGAAAATTCTGGATACCAAAAGAAACGGGAATCAGGTCGCGGCGGGTGCTGAGATAGAGCGCCGCCTGGCGCGTTTCGTTCCACATGTAAAAGAAGTGCAGCAGAGAAACGGTGATAACCACCGGCCAGGACTGCGGCAGAATGACCGAAAACAGGGTGCGAATTGGCCCGGCGCCATCCAGCATGGCGGCCTCGTCCATCTCTTTGGGGATGCTCCTGAAGTTTTGCCGCAGCAGGAAAATGTAGACAGCATTGCCGAAAAAGAAGGGGACCACAAGCGGCAGCCAGGAACCATCCCAATGCAGCACACGCGCAAAAATGTAGTATGTGGGAATGAGCGTCACGTTTTCCGGGATGAGAATGGTGGCAATCATCAGATAAAAAAGGAAGTTGCCGCCGGGCAACGGGAAGCGGGCAAAACCATAAGCGACCACAATCGAGGAAAGCAGCACTCCTATTTCCGTGATGAAGGCCAGCAACAAGGTATTCCTGAGCATTTGCGGCAAACGGAGGGAGCGGAAGAGGAGGTTGAAGTTTTCCCACGTCCAATGAAATTCATATACCCCCACAAGGATGCGCCAGTTACCTTCCCATTGAATCAAGCCGGCTTCCGGGTTCTGCGGGTCAATAAATTCGCTGCTGGTACGGCCAGGCGCTACCAGGGCTAATTGGCGCTGGCCTTCGGCAAAAGGCACGTTGTAGACCATTCGCTCCTTGCCTTCATATTCAAAACGCACCTGCCGGGCGGGGTATGGTGGCGCGTTGCGGTCTCGCAGTTGGGCGCTCTCCATGAAGGCGGTGGAAATGATGTAGAGAATGGGGAATAGATAGGCGATGAGCAGAGTAAATACCAGCAGGTTAAACAACGCCGTCCCCAATAATTCCCAACGGCGCAAACTGACGTAGGTGTGGGGCACAACGGCTTTTGGGGGCGTGGATTGTGTTTGCATAGATTCGTTCAGGTAATTGGGCAATTTGTTACTCCAATTGCTTTTTCAATCCCCCCGATCCGGGTAATAAACCCAACGGCGGGAGGTGGTAAAGAGGGCAATGATAACGACCATGACCAGCGCAAAAAAGAGCCAGGCCAGGCTGGCGGCATACCCTAACTGCCATTGCTCAAATATCCAGTAGGTGATGTAGCTATCGAAGGGAGATGCGCCGCCGCGAAAGGTGTTGCCGCGATCCAGCAGGATGACGCCGCCAAAAACGGCGATGAGGTTGATGACCAGGGCAAAGAAGATGGCGGGGGTGATCAACGGCAGGGTGATGCGAAAGAAGCGCAGCAGCGGCCCAGCGCCATCCACACGCGCGGCCTCTTGTATTTCAGAGGAGACGCTTTGCATGGCAGCCAGCATGATGAGCATACCGGGGCCAATGGCCCAGAGGGAGTTGATGCCCATGAGCAGGGCATAGGCGGCATCGGAATACAGATCGTTGAAGCCGGTGAGGCCCAACGGCCGTAAAATAAACCGATTCAACCAGCCGACATTGGGATCGGCAAACCCAAACCACATGAAGAGAATGGCGACGCTGGGGATGATGCTCGGCAGAAAAAAGAGGGTGCGTAGGGCGGTGCGCGCTTTGAGCCGGGGACTGCTCAACAATGCGGCCAATAATGTGGAAGCGACCAATTGTAAAGGTATCGTGGCCACGGCCGTGCTAATGGTCGCCACAATCAGAAACCCCACCGCTTCATCCGCTAACAACCGGGCATAATTCTCCAGCCCCACAAACCGGGTCTGGCCTGGTTCCAACAGGTAAAAGTTGGTGAACGAAAGCCCAAACGAAGCCAGGATGGGCAGCAGCTTAAATAGCAAAAATCCCACCAGCCAGGGTGAAATGAGCAACAAACCGGTGGTTTTGTCATAACCCAGACGAAAACGGCGGTTAGTCGCGGGTGGGGAATCATGCTGGATGCGTTCAATGTTCATGGGGTTGGTTGAGATGGGAAATGGGAAGATTGATTACCATAGGAGATTGCCTACCAAAACTTGCTACCGGTTGTAGAACCAACCATTTCGGCCATGTTCACCATTGTATCTGTCTTGGCTACAGGCACAAATCACACCCTGTTTCGCCGTAGGGCAAAGCGCGCGCCGGCTCGGATGTCTACCATTGCCCGGCTTTTACGGACGGTTGATTATTGCCAATCCGTTGAGTGAAAAGTAGAGTTGTTAGTGACCGCTGGCCTATACCAGCCACTAACCACCATTACCATTGGAGAAAAGTAGATGAAAATGAAGTTACGGCCGTCACGCGCCACCATCTGGCATGAAACAAAAACCTTATTTCTGCTCACCGTCGGCGTTCTCATTGTCTCCGCCGCCTATGTGATCTTTCAAGTACCCAACAACATCGTCGCCGGCGGCATCTCCGGCCTGAGCATCATCATCAACCAGTTCACCGGCTGGCCTGTGGGTCTTATGTATTGGATTATGAACCTGCCGCTGCTGCTGTTGGGTTTTTTCCAACTGGGGCGCTGGGGCTTTCTGTACCGCACATTGATTGCCGCCACCATTTTTTCCGTAAGCACCGATCTCCTGCTGTATTATCTGCCCCAGGTTTTGCCGGAATTCCCCCTCACGGATGACCTGCTGCTGAACACCATTTACGGCGGCATTGTGGGGGGCATTGGCGGCGGCCTCATTTACCGCGCCGGTGGCACCATGGGCGGCACCGGCATTTTGGGGCGGGTGCTGCAAAAACGGACGGGTCGCCCGCTCAGCCAGGTCTATTTTTACTCCGATGGCCTGATCATTTTGCTCGGCGGGGTGGTATTTGGTCCCGTCATGGTGTTGTATGGCTTTTTGATGTTGTTCCTGAACGGGCTGGCGTCTGACTACACCCTGGAAGGCCCCAGCACCGCCCGCACCGCCACCATCATCACCAACAAACCGGACGAGATGATCCAATCTCTCATGCAGCGCATTCATCGCGGCGTCACCTACTGGCCCATTACCGGCGGTTATACCGGGCAGCAGCGGTATCTGGTGTTGTGTACCATCACCCGCCCCCAGGTAAACGAACTGAAAGAGGTGGTGGCCGAAGTGGACAAGGAGGCATTTCTAACAATTGGCGTCAGCCACGAGGCCATGGGCAGCGGCTTCACCCCTCTGCCCAAGTAACCTGTTATAATAACGCCATGAAACCAATACCCATCAACGAAAAATTGGTCTGGGATTACGACATCCCCGCTGACGCGCAAACCAACGAAGCCTTCCGCGAATGGTACATTGCCCGTGTGTTGTCACGGGGGTCAGATGCCGATTTGCAAAGCATTGGGTTTCAGACAATTCACCATTATCTGCCGCGCCTCCTCTTGCCGGCGCGGATTCGTGAATTTTGGGAATGGTATTTCACCTTACCAGAAGTGACAGCCCGTTATGGAGATATTAACCCCGTTTCAGAAGCAGATTTTAACGGCCGTCGGGCATAGCCCACTCAGTACGTCCTTCTATCTGACCGGCGGAACGACCCTGGCTGCCTATAGTGACCCTATCTGAAATGTGGACAGTCGGAGGGGAGCCTTTAGGCGAACCACGCATCGGCTAAAGCCTCCCCTCCATTCACAACTCATTTAGGGGTGCTATATTATCTGTACCATCGCTACTCAGAGGACCTGGATTTTTTCACGGCCGTTCAGGAGTCAATCTCCACTGTCACACCATTTATGAGCCAGGTCGCCAGCGAATTAGGCGCTACTGTTGAGTTTACGCGCACATTTGGCTCTTTTGTGGAGTGCTTCGTGAGCGAGCCGGGCGGTGAACGGGTGAAACTGGATTTTGCTTTTGATACCCCGTACCGGCTCTTACCCACACTGCTTGATACCCGCTTTGGCATTCAGGTGGACAACGTGACCGATATTGCCTGCAACAAGTTGTCGGCCTTGTTTGACCGCTCTGAACCAAAGGATTTTGTGGACATTTATTTCATTTGCCGGGAATTGATGCCATTTGCCGAACTCCACAAACAGGCGCAACAAAAACACGTGGGCATGACCAGTTATTGGCTGGCTATGTCTATGCAAAACGTGAGGAGAATTCAGTTCTTGCCGCGAATGATCAAGCCCTTAACTGTTTCCGATTTACAGGCGTTTTTTACTGACCTGGCAACGGAATTAATGTCAGGTATTGATACGCCATGAACTAATTGGTTTTGGAGGCCACGCTGGCTTCCCCATCCCCACTCAAAAACACAACCAGCGCCTCAATTTCTCGGTCTGACAGCTCCAGGTTGGGCATGAGCGTTTGTGGGCGCACCTGCGCCGGGTCACGCAGCCATAGCCGCAAAAACTCCGCGCCAACTTGATGATGGCTCAGGTTTGGCCCTATGTCGGTGCGAATGCCACTGTAGGCTACGCCACTATGTTGGTGGCAGGTGACACACCCTTTCGCCACAAACAGGATTTCGCCTAATTCGGCCGTTGGCGGCACGGCCGTCTCCGAAGCCCGCGTCCCCACTGTGGGCGCGACCACAAATCCAGCCAGGCACAAGGTGACGCCCAGCAGCGCCGCTGCCGGCGCAAAACGGGTTTGCTGCCGCCGCCACAAGACAACGGCCGTACCCATCACTACCACGCCCAGCACCCCCAACACCCAGGAGAACGACGTTGGGTTTGCCAGCAAGGTCGTGGGGGCTGATGCCGCAGCGGGCACGGCCGTACCCGTTGTCGCCGTCAGGGGCGGCATCTCAAAACGGCCAAAACTATCAATGTGCCAGCGCCATTCACCGGCGGTTGGTAGCAGAAGCGTCGTCTCATAATAGCCTGTTTCGTCTGTATCTGTGGCCGTAAACTGCAACCGCTCGCCTGTTTCCGCGTGTACGGCCGTGACCGTTCCCTCCACCCCGGAAATCAGATGGCTGCCGTGCTGGCGCAGCGCGTAACGCACCGTAACCGGCTCGCCGGCCACTACCTGTTCCGGCCAGTTTTCCAACGTCAACACCGCCCAGCCACCGGCCCACGCCGCCCCCACCCACACGCAGCAAACAGCAACCAACACCACCAATAACCACATCCATTTTTTGATCATGATAGATTCCTCCAGAATAGTGGCCGGTGGCTTGTACCAGCCACTACCCACCAGCCTCAAATAGCGACCCCATTGAAATGTGAACAACCGGAGGAGAGCCTTTAGGCGAACCGCGCATCGGCTAAAGCCTCCCCTCCATTCACAACTCATTTGGGAAGGCTATATTTGTGCAGCGACTCGGCCATGCGTATTGCTTCGGCTAATGATGCCGCCCCTTCCAGGCGGAATGTCAGACCATCGCGCGCCCACCAGATGAGGACGTTGCTTTCGATGAACTGCCACTCCTGCCAACGGCCGTCCGCCAGCCTAAACTGGTGCGGCCCTGTCAGCCAGACCGCCCACTGCCCATTCACAGCCGTCTCTTCTATGACCGGCGCGCCTTTGTAAGCAAACTGTTCTGCGCCAATCTGGTATAACGCCAGGTCGGTTGGCTCATTCCAGACAGAGATAACCGTTTGCGGCCAGTCCGTTTCTATCAGATAGAGTACATCCGGCGTGCCCAGGTCGGCCGGATAAGTGGGTAAATAGAGGCCGCCGGGCACGGCCGTGTCCGCCTCCGCCAGCGAAACTTCCACAGCCAGCCCCTGCGCCACCAGCGGCAGCGCCGCCGGTTTATCCGCCCAAATACCGGCGCGGGAATCGGGTGCGTCTGCTTCAAAAATGGTGATCGCCCCAATCTGGAAGAAGCGCAGCACGGCTGCCCGCACCTGGGGCACAGCCAGCAGCGCCAGCAGCAGCGCCACCGCCGCCACGGCCCATACCAGCCGGGGTGTAAAAGCGGGGCGCGACGGCCGTGCCCCCATCTGCTGCCGCACCGCCGCCCGATTATCCGGCGTCGGCGGGTAGGAGAATGAAGCGGCCATCCCCTGCACCCGTTCTGCCCATCGTTCTAGCTCGTTCTCGTCATTCATGCTTTGGTAAGGCCCTAAGGGTTTCAGAAAACCCTTAGGGTCTGAGTTCACTTAACTCTGGAAAATCCCGTTCCACCACCGCCTGCAACTGCTTCAGCGCGCGGTGCAGCCGGGATTTGACCGTGCCCGGTTGGACGCCCAACGCCACGGCCGTTTCCGCCTCATTCATCTCCAAAAAGTAGCGCAAATAAATGATCTCCTGCGCCGACGGCCGTAACTGCCGCACCGCTTGCCACAACAATTGCGACTCATGCTGCTCCTCTGCCGCCCCAACTGCTTCCGGTTCCTGCTGCCACCACCGTTGCACCGCCGCCCAATATCGTCCCAAACTACGTCGTCTGTTCCGCGCCAGATTGCGCGTGATTTGCAGCAGCCAGGGGCGCAACGGCCGTGACTCATCAAAACGGCCCAACGAAAAATAGGCGCGCACAAACACATCCTGGGCCACTTCCTCGGCTTCAGCGGCGTCGCCCAGAATCAAATAGGCCAGCCGAAAAACCGGCTGCTGGTAAACAGCCACCAGCCACTCCCAGGCAGCCTCATCTCCCTGGCGCGCCTGCCGCAGCCACGGCCGTTCGTCGGCCACAGCCCGGTCGCTTTCTTCTGTCTCGATCTTGCCGGAAAGCGTCATCTACCCCACTATACACCGTGGATGGCTGTTTGGTTCCCTGACTGTTGATGATGCGTGAAGCGTGATGCGTGATTCTTCTCACGCATCACGCTTCACGCATCACAGATCACCGGCACCCCCCCGCCCCCGCAGTCCCTCAATCTCCTCATCCGTGTAGCCCAATTCGTGCAGCACGGCCATCGTATCTGCCCCCACATCCCCACCGACATGATGGTACACGGGTTCACTTTGTGAAAACTTAAAAGGGCTGCCCACCTGTGGCTGTGTTGACCCGTCTGGTTTGGGTACAGCCACAATCATCTGCCGCGCCTGCGTTTGTGGATGAGCTACCATTTCGGGAATGGTCAGTACCGGTTCCACGCACACGTCATACCCGGCAAAAATGGTTGTCCATTCGTCCAACCTCTTTCCCGAAATAGTCGCCCGCATATCGGCTTTGAGCGCCTGTTGGTTGGCCGGTGACTGGTCAAAACCACGCGGTATCAAATCTGGCCGTTCAATGGCCTGGCAAAATCCTTCCCAAAATTTCGGTTCCAGGCTGCCCACGGAGAGGTAACGGCCGTCGGCCGTTTCATAAAAATCGTAATAGCTGCCGCCGTTCAACTGCCAGCTTTCCGGTTCCGGCGTCTGGCCGCCTACCAGATAGTGGCTGACGGCGTGGGCGTGCCAGGCGATGGACATATCGAACATAGAAATATCTATAAACTGCCCTTCGCCGGTGTGGTGGCGGTGGATGACGGCCGTCAGAATCCCCACCACGGCCCCCATCGCTCCCCCGCCAATATCTGCCACCTGCACCCCCAGCGGCGGCGGGCCGCCCTCTTGGCGCCCGCTGTGGCTCATCACCCCCGCCAGCGCCAGATAGTTGTTGTCATGCCCCGCCCGGTCGCGGTACGGCCCCGTCTGCCCATAGCCGGTGACGGCGCAATATATCAGCCCCGGATTGATTGCCCGCAGCGCCTCGTAGCCAATACCCAATCTATCCATCACCCCCGGACGAAACTGCTCCAATACAATGTCATACCCCCCCCCTCGCACCAGTCGTTTCACGATCTCCACCGCTTCTGGCTGCTTCAAATCCAGGGCGATGGATCGTTTGTTACGGTTCAACAGCCGGTGCCAGGCCGAAGCATCGCCGTCATAAGGGGGCACAAAACGCACCATGTCCGGGCGGGTGGGCGCTTCCACGCGCAGCACATCCGCGCCCAGGTCGGCCAACATCATGCTGCCAAACGGCCCCGGCAGCAGGGTGGTGAAGTCGAGGATTTTGAGGGAAGCCAGGGGAGGTGTCATGTGTCAGGTGTCAGGTGTCAGGTGTCAGGTGTCATGTGTCAGGTGTCAGGTGTCAGGTGTTCAGGTGTCAGGTGTCAGGTGTCAGGTGACTTGATACTTGACACCTGATCACTAGACACGGCTTTAGCCAAGCTGCCCGGCCGCATACCGGCCGCGCAGCACTTTTTTGTCGAATTTGCCGACGCTGGTCTTGGGGATTTCGTCCACGAAGATAATCGTTTCCGGTATCCACCAGTGGGCCACTTTGCCTTCCAGGAAGGTGGTAATGTCGGCGCTGGTCAGGTTTTGGGCATCAGGGGTGGGGACGACGGCGGCCAACGGCCGTTCCTGCCACTTTTCGTCCGGTATGGCAATCACGGCCGCTTCCATCACCTGTGGATGGGCCATAATCGCGTTTTCCAGTTCCACCGTGGAAATCCACTCGCCGCCCGACTTCACCAAATCTTTGGTGCGGTCCATGATCTGCATGTAGCCGTCAGGACTCATCGTCACCACGTCCCCGGTGCGGAACCAGCCATCTTTGGTGAAACTGTCTTCCGAGACCTGGCGCTTGAAATACTGGCGGATGATCCACGGCCCGCGCACCTGTAATTCGCCCATCTGACGGCCGTCCCACGGCAACTCCTTCCCCACCTCATCCACAATGCGCATCTCCACGCCACAAATCGGGTAGCCCTGTTTGGCTTTGATGTCCCATTTTTCCTCGTCAGACAGGCTGGCGTGTTGGCTGCTCAGGTTACACACACTGCCCAACGGCGACATCTCCGTCATGCCCCAGGCGTGCAGCACATTCACGCCCAACTCGCTCTCATACGCCTTTGTCAGGGCGCGGGGCATGGCCGAGCCGCCCACCACCAGCGCCCGGACGCAGGAAATATCACGCGGGTTGTTTTTCAATTCATGGTACAGCCCCGTCCAAATAGTGGGTACCCCGGCGGCAATGGTAACGCGCTCTTCTTCAATCAGGCGGGCCAGCGGCTCCGCCTTCAAATGCAGACCGGGCATGATGATTTCCGCCCCGGCAGCGGCGCAGGCGTAGGGCAAGCCCCAGGCCATGGCGTGAAACTGGGGCACAACGGGCAGCACCACATCCGTTTCCTTCACACCCAGGGCATTGGCCTGGCCCGCGCCCATGGCGTGTAAATACATGGAGCGGTGGCTGTAGAGCGCACCTTTGGGTTCGCCGGTCGTGCCGCTGGTGTAACACAACCCGGCGGCCATCTGTTCATCGGTGCTGCGCCAGGTAAATGCCTCGTTGCTGCTCTCGATCAAATCCTCATAAAACAGGACATTGGGCAGTTTTGTTTGCACGTCGCGGGGGGCATTAAACAAGACGTAATGCTGCACACAATCAATTTCGTGGGCCACCCGTTCGTACAGTGGCAGCAGTGAGCCTTCCACAAACACAACCTTGTCTTCGGCGTGGTTGACGATGTAGGCCAACTGCTCCGGGAAGAGGCGAATGTTGAGGGTGTGGCAGACCGCGCCCGCGCCGGGAATGGCGTAATACAGTTCCAGGTGTTGGAAGTTGTTCCAGGCAAAGGTCGCCACCCGGTCGCCCGGCTGCACACCCAGATTGACCAGGGCCTTGGCCAGCCGTCGGACACGGCCGTGCAGGTCGGCGTAGGTGTAGCGGTGTAGCGAGCCATCGGGCTGCAAGGTGCTGATACGCTTGTGCGGGCTGACGCGGCTGGCATGTTCCAAAATGCGATCCAGCGTCAACTGGTAATCCATCATCAGGCCGTTCATAGTTCTCCTCTCTTGTTTGTAGTAGGCAATTTATTGCCCTTTTATGGCGATAAATCGCCTACTACAAACTTATAGCGCCACACAAAGGTGTAGGCCAATCAAGACGGGTATGCTCCGCCAGGAGGGTATCAATGCGGGCAGCGATGGCGGGTGGGAAGGGGGAGGTGCGGCGGAGCGTGAGGTTGGCGTGGGAGCCGAGCATTTCCACGGTGGCGGCCAATTGGCCGGTGCTTTCGTTGATCATGAAGTGGCAGAAGTGGATGCGTTTGTCGTTACGGCCGTACAATCTCGACCGTATCCCAATGGTTTCATCCGTGCGCACCTCTGTTAGATAAAAGATGAACTGCTGCAAAGCAAAAGAGCCATTGCCGCTGGTGGTGTAATAGGGGTGATCCATACCAAAGCTGGCAAAAAGATGCCAGGTGGCGTCGTCAAAAAAGCCCAGGTAATGGCGCACATTCATGTGTCCCATCAAGTCCAGATGGCCGTCCGTGACGGTGGCGCGGTAGGTGAGCGGCAGTTGTTCCAGTTGGGGCAGGGTGAGGGATTTGAGGATGTCTTTCATGGTGTGTGCCAGACATCCGATTTTTTGAAAAAATCGGATGTCTCATGGCAGCTAATCTCCTTTTACAAAATAACGCCAAATGCCCCCTACTTCGCGCTCCTCAATCGCCCCTTCCGCCTTGAGCAAATCCAGATAACCGACGACCATCCACAGGCCGGCGATACGGCCGTTTTCGGGGTAATGGGCGTACATGAGGTTGACCAACTCAATGACGGACTGGCAACCTTGCCGGATGTGGTTGAGGGCTTCTTGTTTACGCGCCTCAATGCGCTGGCGCTGCTGCTGGATGAGTTCGTGCGGGTTGTGAATGAGCGGGCCGTGACCGGGATAGGCGATGGCGATGTCCAGCCCTTCGAGAATGGTGAAAGAATTGAGGAGGAGGGGGAGGGACGGCCGTCTTGTTTTTCCATCCGGCGGCTCTTCCACAATGGGCGTGGGCGCTTTGTGCAGCAGCATATCGGCGCTGATGAACTGGCGCGTGGTTGCCTGGTAAAAGCAGGTCTGGTGGCTGGCGTGGCCGGGCATGTGCAGCACCTTCCAATCCAGCCCCCCCATCAGCAGTTGGTCGCCTGCTGTGAAGGTGGTAATACGTTCCGGGGCTACCGGCGTGGAGCTTTTGGCCGCAAAGGTCATGTACGCCAAAACCATTTGCTGCGCCTGGGGAGAAAGGCCGCAAGGACCCAAAAAATAGTCGCGGTAAAAGTCAATCCGCTGCGCCCACTTCCGTTTAGGAGCCACCAGCCACTCATACCCCAGATCGGCAATGTAAATTTGGGCGTCGCCATGAGCGGTCAGCCGGGCCGCCGCGCCAAAATGGTCTACGTGGGCATGAGTGATCACCACCCGCTGCAAATCGGCCACTGCCAGGCCATGCGCCGCCAACCCGTCTTGCAATGCTGCCCAACTTTCGTCTGAATCCACGCCGGTATCTACCAGCACAGGCTCCGGTTCGGTGAAAAGGTATACATTCACCGAACCAACATCAAAAGGGGTGGGTAATTCAATGCGAAAGGGATTCATGGTGGAAATCGGTATTCGGTGAACGGTAAACGGTATTCGGTGTGAAACTGATTACCGTTTACTGATTACCTCTAGCAGTTCAACGTCCGGCCTTTATGACTCGTCATCACCTATCCAACTGTCGTAACCATCCTCAAGCATATGGTAACGCCCATGCGCCCAGTCGTAGAAGCTCTGCCACGAGGTCAGAACCGTCTGGGTTCCTTCAACGTTCACCCTAACGCCCGCTTCGACAAGGTGACGTATCTCCCGCAGCCTACTGACCAGGGTTCCCCAGCGAGTAGGACGTTGCCCAAGGGGGCCTTTGTCTTCCCTTTCCTCATACAGCGCATCCAATTCCTTGAGCGTTTCAATCGTAAGGGTGTGTTCTTTGATGGGAATATGAATGATGATACCGCTTTCCTTGAGCGCCAGTGAAAAGGTCTCATTACTTTCGAACAGCCTGGTGATAAATGCATTCTTAAAACCAAATATGGGTGTCGGCCAGCCATGAGACTTAGCCCAGCCTTTTAGCTCTTTAAGGTTGGGTAACTGGATTTGCGTTCTACCCAGACGATGCAACTGGCGTACTTCCAAAAAATCGGCATCATCTGGGAGGATTCGTTGTTTTGCCCAAGCGGGGATATCCTGGCTCATTTCAATTGTTTCCATCTCTTCCAACCTTCTGACCATAGACTTCGGTCAACCTGAAAAACAAAAAAGGACGAAGCCAAATTCTTGGACGATTTGACGCTCCTATAGTAGATGCTGAGCATGAAGGGGATATTGGCGGCAGGGAAGGCGGCAAACGGCCGTGACCGGGGCGGCACACTGTAAACGATGGGCTGAATAAGGGACACGGGTTGGGACAAGACCTGACAGGTTTTGGAAACCTGTCAGGTCTGCGCGTATCAATCAAACAGATGTTGTTTGGGCAGGAAGATGTAGGCGGCGATGATGGCGGGCAGGAGACTGGCAAACAGCACCAGGATGTAGCCGGTGTTCATCAGCCCGGCCGTAGCCATCACCAGAGTAGACGCCACGTAAAGCTGGAATCCCCAGCGCTTCCAATACCACAGGGCGGCGGCGGCAATCACATCTGCCGCCGAGGTGATGAACAGCAGGGGCATGTACAGGGAAGCCACTTTGATGTTATTGGTGCGCAGGTCGCTCCAGGCCAGCAGTGTGAACAGCGCGCCATGCAGAAAGATGAGGACGATCACGGCCGTGATCAACGGTGTGCGTTGGCGGGCAGGGGCGGCTACGGCCGTTGGTTTGTGATTGTTGCCAGATTGCCCATGCGGCTGATGCGCCGGGCGCTTGCGTGTTTTGCTCTTGCTCATAAAAACTCTTCTTCCTTTTGAATGAAGACCCGAAGGGTTTTTGAAACCCTTCGGGTCTAAAATTTCGAGATGGGGGATTGTATCCAAAACACCCCAGGAGGGACAAAGGGAAACAAGCTCGAAATCCGACAACGGATTACCGGTTTAGCACAACCAGCGCCATGAGCATCAAAAACGAAACCGTGCCCAATTGCAGCACCAAAAACGCGCCAATCCACAGCCGCCGCAGCCCATCATCCTCCACCCGCTGCGCCATACGCGCCAGCAAGAACGTATCGGCCGCCACCGTGAAGACGGCCACCGTGCCCAGGCACAATAGCGGGATGTTCATGCCCGCTGCGGACACATCGGCCGTCAAAGCGGCCGTCACGCCAATCGCAAACAGGATAAAAATGACGGTTGTCAGCCAGATGCCAATGGTAATCAAGAGTAGTTTGAGCATGGGGACACTATTAAAGAGGAATTAACCGTATCAAGCAAGGTTGCACGCGAGCAGTGCCAGGCAAGGGGCTGTGCGGCAGTGGTCAATCAAAATGGTGCTGCCCCTTGCCTGGCACTACTAAACAATGGGTTGCCAAACGGCCGTAACTCAGCCACAATTCACGTGCTGATGTGTTAACGTAATCACGTAAACACTTGAACACCTGAACACAATCCTATGTCTTACCTGGCAAACCGTATCCAACACTTTGGTGTCACTATTTTTGCCGAAATGACGGCACTGGCCGTCCAACACCAGGCCGTCAACCTGGGGCAGGGATTCCCAGATTTTGCCGCGCCCGATTTTCTGAAGGAGGCGGCCAGGGAAGCGATTGCCGCCGACGTGAACCAGTATGCGCCCAGCTACGGCCGTCCGTCCCTCAAACAAGCCATTGCCGCCAAAATGAAACGCCACTACGGGCTGGGCGCCGACCCCGACCAGGAAATCCTGGTGACACACGGCGCGACCGAAGCATTGTGCGCCGCCATTTTAGGGTTGGTGAATCCCGGCGATGAAGTCATCCTGTTTGAGCCGTTTTATGATTCCTATGTGCCCGATGTCCTCATGGCCGGCGGGGTTCCCCGTTTTTACACGCTGCGCCAGCCAGACTGGCGCATTGACCGCGAAGCATTGGCGGCGCTTTTTACCCCTAAAACAAAGTTGATTGTTGTCAATACGCCGCATAACCCCACCGGCAAGGTATTTAGCCGCGAGGAGTTGGGCATCATCGCCGACCTGTGCCAGGAGCATGACGTATTGGCGCTGGCGGATGAGGTGTATGAGCATATTGTGTTTGACGGCCGTACTCACCACCTGCTGGCCCAACAACCCGGCATGGACGGCCGTACCCTCACCATTTCCAGCCTGGGCAAAACGTTCAGCGTCACCGGCTGGAAAATTGGTTGGGTCATTGCCCACCCCGATTTACTGCGCGCCGCCTTCCGCACGCACCAGTTTATGACCTTCTGCGGCGCCGCCCCCTTGCAAGAGGCCGCCGCCGTCGCCCTGGCAACAGACACTGGCTTTTACACACACCTGGCTCAAGATTACCAGAGCAAACGAGACTTTCTGATGCAAGTGTTAGCCGCTGCCGGTTTGCCGCCCATCTCCCCGGCCGGCACCTACTTTGTCATAGTGGATATTAGCGGCCTGGGTTTTGCCGATGATGTCGCCTTCTGCCGTTACCTGACGACCGAAGTAGGCGTAGCCGCCATTCCGCCCAGCGCTTTTTACCACAACCCCGCCGACGGGGCGCGGCTGGCACGATTTGCCTTCTGTAAATCGCAGCCCACCCTGGAAGAAGCCGCCCGGCGGCTGCAACAATCGTTCAGACCTGACAGGTTTGCAAAACCTGTCAGGTCTCCATGAGGAATAGAATGAAAGAAACGACTCCCACAGAAACCGAGTGGCGTCACCTGTATGCCTTGATGGATCGGGTAAAAGAGGCAGCGCCCTGGGAATGGATGGAAGAGACCGATATTTTTGGCATACAAAACCCGGAAACGGGCGAATTGGGTTTTGTCAGCGTCATGGGCAGTTTGGGTGAACATCTGGCCGTGGCGGTATATCTGGGGGAACAGGGGTTGGCCGGTTTTTGGCGGATGCAATATGCCGGGCCGTACCTGACGCCCGATATGGTACTCAATACGCCGCAGTTACAAGCCTCTTTTGAAGACCGGAACACGCTGCATCCAAAAGACCGGGACGTGATCAAGCAGTTGGGGTTGAAGTACCGTGGCAAACAGGCATGGCCCCAGTTCCAGAGTTATGCACCGGGTATGGTTCCCTGGTATCTCACGGCCGTAGAAGCCCGCTTCCTGGCCCATGCTCTGGAACAAATGCTGGAGATGGCCGCCCGCCTGGAAGATGACCCGGCGTTGTTGGACGCAGATGAAGAAGAATATCTGGTGCGGGTACCCACAAAACAAGGGAACAAATGGGTATGGCACAACGAAAAGCGCCAGATCACGCCTCCAACCTCCCGACCCGTCTCTATCTACTTTGATAAGCGGGCCATGGAATTTCTGCGGAACCTGCCGCCGACCATGGGCCGCATTGATGTAGACTTTTTCTGGACGCCGGCGTCGGTGCGAGCGGAACAGGAACGGCCGTATTTCCCCTACATGCTCCTGATCATAGAACCGAGCAGCGGCATGATCATCGGCTCAGAGACAATGATTGCCGAAACTTCTATAGACGAAATGTGGGGAACCATGCCCCTGAAAGTAGGGTTGACATTAGCCCGACAGCGGCTGCGCCCCGGTTTTATCCGCACCAGTTCAGAAGAGGTGGCCGCGTTTTTACGGCCGTTGGCCGACGAGTTAAACATCCAACTACAACTGGTAGATGCGCTGCCCGACCTGGAAAACGCCAAACAAATGCTCACCAGTTTTCTGATGCGATAAGCGCCCGGTGTAGCATCAGACGTGCATGATAACAGGCCAAATGGTATGATATACATATCCGAATTCTCTATCTGAACCCATAAGGAGAGCCTGCCTATGGAAAAACCCGAACTCAAAGATTGTATATAGCGAAGTCAAGGCAATTGGCTTCCCCACCTCAGGGTTGAGGATAGGCGCCGCGGCCCCGCTTAATGAAATATCCTAAACCCCAAGGGATATGAAAAACTATTGGAGGAAAATTCATATGAAACTTGCCTGGAAAATCTGGTTTATCCTGGTTCTTTTTGTATTTGGCACATTTTTTGTAATGAATGCCAAAATCAATGCAGACACAACCCCAACGGCTAAAGCTGAAATCGTCTTTGATGTCAGCGAGCCGGTATATCCCCAACTAAGCCCCGCCGTCCGCGACCTGGCGCCTGTTTCCCAGCCGCCTTTGCTCAACCGTGAAGTTGACATGCTGTGGCTTGGTGAAGGTCTCGGCGAATCCAGCACCAAGATTGGCCCGGACACCCTTGTCCCCTTTAGCCAGAATAATGGCCGCACCCCCGACCCCCTGCTCACCTTTGAGGGGTTGGGCACCGATGGGTTCACGCCTCCCGATACCATTGGCGACGTTGGCCCCAATCATTACATTCAAATGGTGAATGTCTCCTTCCAAATCTGGGATAAAGGCGACCCGGACAACGGAATCCCGCCCAGCATTGTGCAAGCAGACACCCCCTTCAACGCCTTGTTTGCCGGTTTTGGCGGTGTGTGCCAGAACAGCAACAGCGGCGACCCCATTGTCATGTATGATGATATGGCCGACCGCTGGTTCATGTCGCAAATGGGGCTTACGGGCGGTCAGGCACTGTGTATTGCTGTCTCTACCTCACCTGACCCCACAGGCACCTATTACCTGTACGCCTTCCCCATGCCGGCCTTCCCCGATTATCCCAAATATGGCATCTGGCCCGATGCCTACTTTGCCACCACCAACACCGGTTTCCCCAACCAATACTGGGCGCATGCCTTTGACCGGGCCGCCATGTTGGCCGGCAATCCCGCTACCCGTCAATCCTTCGGTAACAATCCAAACTTGATGTTACCGGCCGACGTAGATGGCCCACTGGCCCCTCCGGTAGGCGCTCCGGGTATCTTCTACACATTCTTCCATCCAAACGGTAACGGGCACCCCGGTGGGTCGGAACGATTAGCTTTCTATGAATTTGACGTAGACTGGGCTACTCCGGCCAATTCCACATACACCCTGGTTGCCGAACTGCCAATTGCCGCCTTCAACTATACCCTCTGTGGCTTCTTCGTTGAATGTGTGCAGCAGCCGGGCACATCCCAATTACTGGATGATATTGCCTGGTGGCCCATGCACCGGCTGCAATACCGCAACTTTGGTGATTATGCCGCCATGGTTGGTAATTTCACGGTAGATGGCGATGGCGCTAACCACGGCGGCATCCGCTGGTTTGAAGTACGCAAAACAGGCAGCACGTACGCCCTGCACCAGGAAGGCACACACTTCCCAGACAGTAACACCCGCTGGATGGGCAGCATTGCCATGGATGGCAGTGGTAATATCGCCCTGGGCTACAGCGTTTCCAGTAACACCACCATTCCTTCTATCCGCTATGTCACCCGGCGCCTGAGTGATCCCCTGGGTACCCTGAATGCAGAGGCCTCCATGTGGGTCGGCACGGGCGTCCAGACCAGTATTGAACGGTGGGGCGATTATTCTGGCCTGGCCGTTGACCCGGTGGACAATTGCACCTTCTGGTACACCACTGAATATCATGACATCAATGACGGCGGCTTCAACTGGAACACGCGCGTCGGCATCTTCCGGGTACCGGAATGTACCGGTGGCCTCGGCCCAGATTTCTCAATGGCGCTCAGCCCTAACACCCTGGAAATTTGTGCCCCCGACTCTGCTTCTGTAGATGTCAACTTCAACTGGTTTGAAGGGTACGATGCCCCGGTAGCCCTTAACGCTGTTGGCGTTCCGGCAGGGTATTCTGCCAGCTTCAGCGTCAACCCGGTAATGACGCCTACGGTTACCAGTGAACTCAGTTTGCTGAATGTCGGCGCGGTTACGCCAGGAGCATATGATGTTGATATCGTGGGTATCGGTTCTCCCACACCAACCCATACGGCGACCTTACAATTGAACCTGTTTGATGGTATACCGGGCGCGCCTACCTTGCTCACGCCCGCCAACGGCGCTACCAACATCCCCGTCACCCCGGACTTTAGCTGGAACGCCGTCAGCGGCGCGGCCGCCTACACTCTGGAACTGGCCGACGACATCAACTTCAATAACATCATCTACACCACCACTGTCAGCGATCCCAGCCACACCTTGCCTGGCGCCAACGCCCTGGCTTACAACACCTGGCACTACTGGCGCGTCACGGCCAGCAACGCCTGCGGCAGCGGCGTCATCTCACCGCAGTTCCGCTTCCGCACCGTGGAGCAGCCCGCCACCTTCTGCGCTACCCCCAATCTGGCTATCCCAGACAATAACCCGACCGGCGTCAGCCACACCATGAACATCCCCGCCAGCGCCAACATTCTGGACGTGGACATCTACGTCAAAGCCACCCACACCTGGGTGGGCGACCTGCGCTTCGCGGTCTCCCACAACGCCACCAACGCCACCATCATTGACCGCCCCGGTGTGCCTGCCAGCACCTTTGGCTGTTCCGGCGACAATTATGATGTCACCGTCAACGATGAAGGGCCGGATGGTAACATCGAAACGCAGTGCGCCACCAACCCGGCCATCTCTGGCGACCGTGTGGGCGGCGACCCGCCCAACTCCAGCCTGCTGGCCGCCTATGATGGCATGGACATCAGCGGCGACTGGACGATCACGGTCTCTGACCATGCCGGCAGCGATATTGGCACGCTGGTGGAGTGGTGTGTGGTGCCCACGCTGGAGGCCAGCGGCGGCGGCGTAGACCTCTCGCCTGACCAGGACGGTTCTGGCGCGCCGGGCAGTGTGGTGGTCTACACCCTGAGCATCACCAACACGGGCAGCGTCAGCGATACCTTTGATCTGACGGTGGATGCGCAGTGGGCAACCATGCTCTCTGCCAGCAGCATCAGCCTGGATGCCGGTGCGGTGGGCACGTTCACGGCCGAAGTGAGTGTGCCGGGCAATGCGGCTGCCGGTGATGTAGGGCTGTCATTGGTGACGGCTACGTCACAGAGCGACGGCAGCGTCAGCGACGACGCCTTCCTGACGACGACGGCGACGGAACTGCGGGATGTGACCCTCAGCGCCGACCCGGATGCGCTGTCCGGCGAACCGGGGGCGGTGGTGACGTACACGGTACACATCACCAACACAGGCAATGCGGCCGACAGCTTTACGCTGGGCATGAGTGGGAACGCCTGGATGACACACGTGGAACCGCTGACGGTGACGCTGGCTGCCGGCGAGGGCACGGCCGTGCAGGTGACAGTTCACATTCCCGGTGATGCGGCCAATGGGGACGACGATACGGTGACGATCACGGCCGTGTCCGACAATGACCCCTCCGCCACTGCCAGTGTAGACCTGACCACGACAGCCTCTGTGCCGGTAGAACCAGGTTACACCATCTACCTGCCCATCATCTTAAAACCATAGCCTTGAGATTGGTTCAATCTTGAAGATTGAACCAATCTACCCAAACTTACAAGAGAGACGGCCGTAACCCGGTCGTCTCTTTTTTTTGCGGGCCGGTCTCAATCCAGTACAATCGCGCCATGAATCGCGC
Organism: Anaerolineae bacterium; assembly: GCA_019637635.1. Taxonomy (GTDB): domain Bacteria; phylum Chloroflexota; class Anaerolineae; order Promineifilales; family Promineifilaceae; genus CAADGU01. The sequence goes on along the minus strand of JAHBVI010000015.1, from coordinate 52,601 downwards.
CCGGCATCTGCTGACCTCCTCGCTCATTGTCATTTTTCTCTTTGGTTTAGGCAAAATAACAGGTTTAGTGCGGCTGCTGCTGGTGGCCAATACGTTTGGCACATCGCCCCAATATGATGCCTTTGTGGCCGCCAACCAACTACCGGAACTGTTTTTTACGCTTATTGCCGGGGGAGCTTTAGCCGCCGCTTTCATCCCCGTTTATTCGCAATATCTCACCGGCGCCCGCGACCGCGATGCGGCGCGGCTGGCCAACACCATCTTAACGCTGGTGCTGCTGATATTGGGTGGCATTTGCCTGGTGGCCGCCATACTGGCCCCCTGGATTACCAGCCGCCTGTTGGTACCCGGTTTCACACTAGAACAGCAGGAACTAACGGCCGTACTCATGCGCGTCATCCTCATCCAGACCACCCTCTTTGGCATCAGCGGCGTCCTCAGCAGCATCCTCAACGCCCATCAGCATTTTGCCCTGCCTGCCTTAGCGCCAGTGGCGCTGGACATTGGCTATGTGGTTGGCCTGTTTGTGCTGGCGCCGGAAATGGGGGTGATGGGGCTGGCCTGGGGTACGGTTTTAGGTGGCGTACTGCACATCCTCATCCAGGTTCCGGCGCTGCTGAAATACAAGATCGGCTATCACCCGGCGCTGGCCATGCACATGGCCGGGGTGCGCGAGATCATTCGCCTGATGGGGCCGCGGATTATCACATTGGGCGTCATTCAACTGGCCGATCTGTTTATCATCCGGCTGACCTCGCAACTGGCGGAGGGCAGCACCTCTGGTTATTTTTATGGTTATACCTTTATGCAGTTCCCGGAAACACTGCTGGGCACGGCCGTCGCCATTGTCGTTTTTCCCACCCTGGCCGAGTTATACAACAGCGGCGACATCGAGGGGTTGAAACGCACGGCCGTTAATACCCTGCGCATCATCCTCTTTCTCACCATCCCGGCGGCCGTGCTGATGGTGTTGTTGGGGCGTCCGGCGCTTTCGCTGCTGTTTGCGCCCGAAGCCGTAGCCGTCATCTTTGCCGTGCTGCTCGTCTTTAGCATCCGGCTGGTCAGCGAAGCGGCCAATGAAATTGTGGCCCGCCTCTTTTATGCCCGGCATAACACCCGCACCCCCATGTTTGCTTATATGGGTTGGCTGGTGGTGAATGTTTCCTTTGCCTATTTGTTGGTAACAGCCTGGGGTGTGGTGGGGCTGGCCATTGCCAGTACGCTGGCCTTCACGTTCCTGGCCAGCCTGCTTTACTGGCTGAACCGGCGGGAATTGGGCTATCTGGGAGAACAAGAACTGGCGGCAACCGGGGGACGGGCATTGCTGGCTTCCGGCGGCATGGCGCTGGTGATTCTGGCCATGGGGTGGGCCATTCCCCTGACGGCCGTCACCGCCAATCTCAGCGGCATTACCAACCTGTTGGCACAGGTAATGTATCTGGGCGTGGCGGCGGCGGGAGGCACGGCCGTTTACCTGCTGCTGCACACCCTGGTTGGCGGGCGCGAAATTCCACAACTCATCCAGTTAGTACGGTCACGCCCATCTGCTTAACCCCTTTTGCAAAAAACATCTATAGTTGTAATTGCAATTATCTATCATCAGCCGGAATGATTGACAATACGGCCGTCATGATTAGAATTTTGTGAGTGTGGCCGCAGAAGCGCGCCATCACCTGAAGAAGTGACCCGATCAATAACCTGAAAGCTGTATTGGAACCTTAACTCTCATTGCATTGGTACGTTTTTGTGGCTCACCGGCCCTTATGCTACCGTGACTGATTTTCTGTCCTGAAATCTGGATGCAGATGTGCCTGGGCGCGCCGGCGCGCCCAGGCACATCTGCATCCATTTTGTAAGTGTGGCTTGTACCAACTCATCCAGCATCCTGGTCTTTCATCGTTACCGCGCGTTATGGCATACGGTCAATTTACATTGCCAAACCATTGTGACATCCTGTTCTGCCGCCACCACCATCCCCCATCTCCACCTTTCAACAACATACCGTTTCTCCCCTTTCACAAGCAAATGGATCTGTTTTGAGGAGGTGAATCGCCGGTTCCAGCAAATGGCTTACGGGCAGTTGTCCGCATCCTGGAGAGGAACCCACCCTATGCAAAAGTGAACGTCAATCCCCTGCCTGTGTTTATTGATGTCAACGGCCGTGCCTCCTGCAACGGCCGTGACCATTCACTCTTTGAGGAGAACGTCAGTGAAAAACGGAAGTACAAAAATCTCTTTTGGCCTGGTTGGCAGTATGCTCATTATTGCCATTCTCGTCCTGTTCATTGCTGTTGGCGGCGCGGCCGGCGCGGCCGGCGACCCCCTGCAAGGGGCATCTGCCCAGGATGTCAGCTTTTTAACCGGCCCCAACGCCGGCCAACCCCGTGACATTGCCCTGGGTTATTTGCAGCAAAACAGAGCCGCTTTTGGCCTGTCGGCGGCTGATGTGAGTGACTATGTGATCACCGACCAATACGTCAGCGATCACAACGGCACCACCCACATCTACTTGCAGCAGCGCCACGCCGGTTATCTGGTGTACAACGCACTTATCAATATCAACATTGCCAAAGACGGCAGCGTCATCAATGTGGGCAACCGGTTTGTGCCCAATCTGGCCCAATCGGTCAACACCACCAAAGCGGAGCTAACGGCCGTACAAGCTGTTAATGCCGCCGCCGATGCGCTGGGGCTGGCATATGAAGGCTCACTGGGTCTGCAAGAAACGTCCAGCGGCGCCGACCAGAAAAGCGTCTTTGTCAACAGCAGCCTGTCCGCAGAACCCATCCCCGTCTGGTTGGTTTACCAGCCATTAGAAAATGGGCAGGTGTCCCTGGCCTGGAATGTGGAAATTCACGAGCTGGACCACCAAAATATCTGGAGCATCCGCGTAGATGCCACCACCGGTGCGGAGTTGGATCGGTTCAACTATGTGATCCACGATCATTTTGGGACGCCGGCAAAAGCAGGAGGCAGCACGGCCGTAGCCGCCTCCCCCCTGCGCACCGGTAACTTCCTCCTGCAAACCGGGTCACAGTACAACGTCTTCCCGCTGCCGGTAGAAAGCCCCAGCCACGGCAGCCGCGCCATTGTCAGCAACCCTGCCAACGCCCTGGCCTCCCCCTACGGCTGGCACGATACCAACGGTTCACCCGGCGCTGAATACACCGTCACTCGTGGCAACAACGTCCATGCCTACACCGATACAGATAACAACAACTCCCCGGATACCGGTTCCAGCCCCGATGGTGGCAGCAGCCTCAACTTTGACTTCCCTCTGAACTTAAGCCAGGCCCCCAGCACCTATCGCCCGGCAGCCGTAACCAACCTCTTTTACTGGAACAACATCATTCACGATGTGATGTACCAGTATGGGTTCAACGAAGCCAGCGGCAACTTCCAGCAGAACAACTACGGCCGTGGTGGTACCGGCAATGACTATGTACGAGCCGAAGCGCAGGACGGCGGCGGCACCAACAACGCCAACTTCTCCACCCCCACCGATGGCGGCGTTCCCCGGATGCAGATGTACCTGTGGAATTACACCACCCCCAATCGTGATGGCGACCTGGACAACGGCATCATCATCCACGAATACGGGCACGGCATTTCCATCCGCCTCACCGGTGGCCCCGGCACGGCTAGCTGCCTGAACAACCAGGAACAGGCCGGCGAGGGTTGGAGCGACTATTTTGCCGTGCTGATGACCATGCAGCCCGGCGACACCGGCCCCAAGCGGCGCGGCATGGGCACCTACGTCCTGGGCCAGGCCACCAACGGCACCGGCATCCGCACCCACCCCTACACCACCGACATGAGCATTGATCCGCGCACCTATGACACTATTAAAACGGCCACCGTACCGCACGGCGTTGGTTCTGTCTGGGCGGCTATGGTGTGGGAAATGACCTGGGGGCTGATTGACGCCCATGGTTGGGACGCCAATTTATACACGGGCACAGGCGGCAACAACATCGCCCTGCGGCTGGTCATTGATGGGTTGAAATTGCAGCCATGCAGCCCCGGTTTTGTGGATGCCCGCAACGCCATATTGCTGGCCGACCAGAATAATAACGGCGGCGCCAACCAATGCATCATCTGGACGGCCTTTGCCAAACGCGGTTTGGGTTATAGCGCTACCCAGGGCAGCAGCAACAACCGCAGCGACGGCACGCAGGCATTCAACCTGCCACCCGCATGCTCTGGGCCTACGCCTACTCCCACCAACACATCCGTTCCCCCCACGCCAACCAATACCTCGGTTCCCCCAACTGCCACCAACACCCCACCCCCCAGCAGCGATGTCTTCTTTGACAACTTCGAGACTAGCCTGGGCTGGGTTGTGAACCCCAACGGCACCGACAATGCCACCACCGGCCAATGGGAACGAGGCAACCCCGAAGACACCAACAGCAGTGGCCCCAAACAACTTGGCACCACCGTCAGCGGCAGCAATGACCTGGTAACCGGGCGATTGGCCGGCAGCAGCGCCGGCAGCTACGATATTGATGGCGGCACAACCTCCATCCGTTCACCCAACATTACCTTGCCTTCGTCCGGCAACATTACATTGTCATTCAGCTACTACCTGGCGCACGGCACCAACTCTTCCAGTGCCGACTTCCTGCGGGTGCAGGTGGTGGGTAACACAACTTCAACCGTATTTGAAGAGCTAGGGGCAGCCAATAATGATGACGCCGTCTGGTCCACCTTCAGTGGCAGCCTGAACAGCTTTGCCGGGCAGACGGTTTACCTGCTCATTTCGGCAGCCGATGCCTCCACCGCCAGTCTGGTGGAAGCAGCCATTGATGATGTGCGTATCACCGGCACCGGCCCCACCGCTACGCCGACGGCAACTAACACGCCGGTACCGCCCACGCCAACCAACACGCCTGTGCCGCCCACGGCGACCCCGCCGCCCAGCAGTTGTACCACCTACACCAGCACCAATGTGCCCATCAACCTGCCCAATGGCACGTCCACCATTAGTTCCAACCTGACCATCAGCGGCGCAGGCACGATTGGCGATCTGAATGTGTCGGTGACAATGGCACATACCTGGGTGGGCGACCTGCGCTTTGTGCTGCGTAACCAGACGACGGGCACGGCCGTGACCATCATAGACCGTCCGGGTGTGCCTGCCTCCACCTATGGCTGCTCCGGCGACAACATCAACGCCACCCTGGACGACGAAGCCGCCAGCCCGGTGGAAAACCAGTGCGCCAGCGGTACGCCCACCATCAATGGCACGTTCACGCCCAACAACTCCCTCAGCGCCTTTGATGGGCAAAGCGGCAACGGCACCTGGGTGCTGGAAGTGACCGACCTCTACACCTCGGCCGATGCCGGTACGCTCAATGCCTGGAGTGTGCGTATCTGCACGCCGTAGACGGTAATCGGTTGTCGGTAAACGGTAATCGGTAAACGGTTGTAAGGAAATGGGGCCTCAGGGTGAGGCCCCATTTTTGTTTGGGTGGGGGTATCAAGAGGTGGGCAGTAGCTGGTCTTTGTGGGCGGTAAGGAAATCTGCCAGGTGTGCCGGTTGGCGGCCGGTGAGTTCCTGCGCAGCATTGGAAACGGCGCTAAATTTGCCCTGTGCAATGCCGGTGTCAAAGGAGGCTAATAGTTCAGCCACAAAACGGGGCAGCCCGGCGCCTACCATGCCCTGGACCATGGCTTCCAGTTCCAGCGGGATATACGCAACTGGTTTTCCCGTAAGCTGCGTGGCAATGGTCGCCAGGTCGGTGCGGGACAGCGCCTCAGGGCCGGTGACGTTCAGGGTGCGACGGCCGTCAAAATCCGCTGCCAACGCCGCCGCCGCCACCCGCGCACAATCCTCGCGCGTCACGTATGCCGTTTTGCCCTGCCCGGCGGCGCTGAACAACTGCCCCGTCTGCGCCGCCTGGCTGAGCGTGGGAATCAGCACCTCGGCGTAGATATTATTGCGCAGCACCGTCCAGTTCAGTTTGCTGGCGGCTAATGCCTGTTCCGTGCCATAATGGTCGGGCGCGATCAGCACCGGCGAATCCGGTTCGGGATTTACCAGCGAGGTATAGACCACATGGTTAACGCCGGCAGTTTCGGCGGCTTTCACGGCCGTCTGATGCTGCCGCAATCGCAACCCCGGTTCACCCAACGCATCCGTGCTGATCAGCAGCAGGCGGTCTACCCCGGCAAACGCTTCCGCCAGCGACGCCGGGTCATTAAAATCGGCGTGGCGCACGATGACGCCCTGCCGGGCAAAATCGGCCAGCTTCTCCGGCGAGCGCGTGGCGGCAATAATGGTTCCGGCCTGCGCTTCCAGCAGCATTTCCACCACCCGGCGGCCCATGTGCCCGGAGGCGCCTGTGACTAATAGAGTTCGTTGATGATTATTGGTCATTGTGTTACTCCTCAAAATAGTTTAGAATTTACAATAGTAACTATAAGTTATTTAGTATGTAATGGGAAGTGGGCACTTTTTAGTAAGGCACTCACGCAAAAGTATGGAGGTTACACAATGGAAACAATTGGCCTAAACGGCAATGTGTATGATGGTCAATGCCCATCGCGGCTCGTTCTTGATCGCATTGGGGATAAATGGACGGCGTTGGTCATTGGGCTGTTGGAAGATGGCCCGATGCGTTTCTCCGAGTTACAACGCTGCATTCACGGTATCTCGCAAAAGATGCTGACGCAAACGTTACGCAACCTGGAGCGCGATGGCCTGGTTAGCCGGACATTGTACCCGGAAGTGCCGCCGCGTGTGGAATATGAACTGACGCCGATGGGGCAAACGCTTTGCACGCCGCTCACGGCCGTGCGGCATTGGGCCGAGGAGCATATCACGGCCCTGACAGCGGCACAGATGGCCTATGACCAGAGGAGAGGTGGACCGTAATCCGTAATCGGTGATCGATTGGGTAAAATCGGCCTTTGGCCTTTAGGGCGATTGCCTATTCAATTCTTATTTCCCGGCGATTGAAATCGCGGCAACAGAAAGCAAAGCCGACCTTCGTCGGCTATAAACAGTCGGCGAAGGCCGGCTTTGCTTTTTGTTGGTTCAGATTTATCTGCCACCGCCAGCCAAATTTAGGATTGCGGATTCATTGACAGCTATGACGCGCCGTGTTATAAATTATGTCTGATGCTGCACTGCGTTATTTAGGGCACTTTTGACAAAAGATGGTCATTGGGTCATTACCCGACGACCCAATCAGTTTAAAATGAGACACCAGGTATATCTGAGCTTGGGCGCCAATTTAGGTCAGCGACGGCACAATCTGGAACAGGCAATAGTCGGTTTGCAGGAGATTGTGTGGATTACGGCCGTATCCCCCATCTATGAAACCGCCCCCTGGGGTGTCGCCGATCAGCCCGATTTTTATAACGCCTGTCTTGCCGGCGAGACTGATTATTCCCCTGTTGAATTCCTTACATTTATCAAAAACCTGGAAATGGAAATGGGGCGCGTGCCCAATATCCCCTGGGGGCCACGTCTGATTGATATTGATATTTTGTTATTTGACGATCTCGTCCTGCAAATGGGTACCCTCACCATTCCCCACCCCCATTTGCCTGATCGCGCTTTTATTTTAATCCCATTGGCCGACATTGCCCCGGATGTGGTTCATCCAGAGCTTGATCTGACGATTCGAGAACTGGCTACGGCCGTTTCCCCTGTTGGCGTTCTTCGTTTGCCGGAACCATTGACGGTGGACACGGCCGTAACCGTCTAATTCTCTTTTTTTCACGAAAAATTGAGCCATCACTCAAAAAGTGAGCCTATATTCATAATTCATAATTCCTAATTCCTAATTCCTGATTCCCATGATAGAAACCCGCCGTGACCGCCGCATAGCCGCCCGCCAGGCCCAAATCCTGGACGCGGCTGCCCACGTCTTTAGCCAGAAAGGGTACCAAAACGCCACCACCAAAGAGATTGCGGAGGTGGCCGATGTTTCCGAAGGCACCCTCTACAACTACTTTGCCAATAAACGCGACCTGCTCATTGGCGTGGCCCGCGCCTATGCCGACGAAATTATGGCCGACATGGCCATCATCCAGCCGGAAGGATATGAGGATTACCTGGCACAGTTTATGGCCAATCGTTTTCGGCGTGGCCGAGAACGGCGGCTGTTTATGGTTTTCCTGTATGAATCGCGCTGGAACGAGGATGTGCGCCGCTACTACGTGGAAGAGGCCATGCACCACATCATCGCCCAGACGGAACAAAACATCCGCGACTTGATCGCTCAGGGCACACTGCGTGACGTAGACCCCACCATCGCCGCCCGCACCATGAGCGCCACCATCATGGGTTTTGCCGCCCTCTTTGAACTGGGCATCACCGTCAACCATTCATCGCCAGAGCTATTAGGTACGCAAGTCACCGATATTTTGTGGAATGGGCTGCGGAACCAGGAGGAGAACGGCCGTGAATCGTGAACCGTTATCCGTGAATCGTGAACCGTTATCCGTGAACCGTGAACCATTATCCGCAAGCCAAAGCCCGAAGTCGGATTACGGATTACCGCTTACGGATTACGCCTCTTTCGCCTGGGGCCAGCGCACCTACATCATGGGCATACTCAATGCCACGCCGGATAGTTTTTCCGGGGATGGGTTGGCGGTGGGTGCGGAGTGGGTGGCGACGGCCGTGCGCCAGGCCCAACAATTTGCCGCCGATGGCGCGGACATTCTGGACATTGGCGGCGAAAGCACGCGGCCAGGCAGCCAGCCCATTACGGCCGAAGAGGAGTTGGCACGGGTGCTGCCAGTGATTACGGCCGTGCGCCAGGCCGTTGACCTGCCCATTTCTGTAGACACCTACCGCGCCGACGTGGCCGAGGCGGCGCTGGCGGCCGGGGCCAATTGGGTGAATGACGTGTGGGGGTTGCGGATGGACGGCCGTCTGGCCGAAGTTGTCGCCGCTGCCGGCTGCCCCATCGTCCTCATGCACAACCGCAGCAAGCCAAAAAATGTAGAGCAGCAAGACAAATTGGGTGGCCGTTACGTGGGCATGGAATATGGCGATCTCATCGGCGACATCAAACGGGAATTGCAGGAAAGCATCCATCTGGCGCTGGCAGCCGGGGTGCGTGAATCGCAAATCATCATTGATCCCGGCATTGGTTTTGGCAAGACGGTAGACCAAAACTTGCAGTTACTCAGCCAGCTAGACCAGTTTAAGGCGCTCGGTTTCCCCATTTTGTTGGGCACGAGTCGCAAATCTTTTATCGGCTACACGCTCGATCTGCCACCAGACGAGCGCATAGAAGGCACCGCCGCCACCATCGCCATCGGCATTGACCGCGGCGCGGACATTGTGCGTGTGCATGATGTGAAGGCGATGGTACGGGTGGCAAAGATGGTGGACAGAATTGTTAGAGATTAGAGATTGGAAATTAGAGATTGTGCAAATCTCCAATCTCTAATCTCCAATCTCCATTATTTTTAGGAGTAGAGCCATGTTAAATTTTGAACTTGACCAGGAACAGAAAATGCTGACCGACGCCATTGGCCGGTTGGCGAATGAGCGGATGCGCAAGGTGAGCCGCGACGCCGACGAGGAAGGGCACATCCCGCCGGAAGTAGCCCAGGCCGGGTGGGATTTGGGGCTGCTGCCCACCGGTATCCCAGAAGCGTATGGCGGCTTTGGCGAGTATTCGGTGACAACCAATGTGCTGGCGATTGAAGAGCTGGCCTTTGGCGATCTGGCAATTGCGGCCCACATTTTGTCACCCAACAATGTGGCCATTCCCCTGCTGCTGTGTGGCACAGAGGCGCAAAAAGAGGCGCATCTGCCGCTGTTTTGCGAGGAGACCATGCCCCGCGTCACCGCCGCCATGCAAGAACCGGGTTTGCAGTACGATTCCCGGAATTTGAAGACAACGGCCGTCCTCCACGACGATCACTATGTCCTCAACGGCAAGAAGAGCCTGGTACCGCTGGCCGATACCGCCGAAACATTTCTCATTTACGCCAACGAAGACGGCCGTACCCAGGCATTTTTTGTGCCCGCCGATGCTGCCGGTCTGACGGTGGGCGAACGCGAAAAGCTGATGGGCCTCAAGGCGCTGCCTACCTTCGCCCTGACGCTGGACAATGTGCAGGCGCCGGTTGTGAACCGGTTGGGCGGCGACGCCGGCAATGACATTGACCGCATTTTGAATCACAGCCGGGTGGCGTTAGGTGCAGCCGCCATAGGGCTGGCCCGCGCCGGGTATGAATATGCCCGCGACTATGCCAAGCAGCGCATCCAATTTGGCGAACCCATCGCCCATCGCCAATCCATTGCCTTCATGCTGGCGGAGATGGCCATTGACATTGACGGGGCGCGCATGATGGTCTGGGAAGCGGCCTGGCTGCTGGATCAGGGAAAAGACGCGACGAAGGAAACGGCCGTGATGAAACATTTTGTGGACGATATGGTCGTGCGGGTGGCCGACCAGGCCCTGCAAATCCTGGGCGGCTACGGCTACATCCGTGAATATCCGGTGGAACTATGGCTGCGCAATGCGCGTGGGTTTGTACAGTGGGATGGGTTGGTAATAGTCTAGGAGATTAGAGATTGGGGATTAGAGATTGAGCTATCTCCAATCTCTAATCTCCAATCTTTTGGAGATATGCCATGATTAGCTTTGAAATTCCCGAAAAAATTAAAAATCAACTGACCATGACGGAGATGGTGGCCAAACAGGTGATGCGCCCCTGCTCCCGGCATTATGACGAACACGAACATGACCGGCCTAAAGAATTCATTGAAATGATGTGGCCGATTATGAAGCAGCAAAACAAAGCCCAGGTGGAGCGATGGAAAGCCAACGGCTCTGCCGCTAAAAAAGAGGGGCCAAATACAGCCATTTTGGGGCTTATTCTCAACATCGAGATGTTGAGCTACGGCGACGCCGGGCAGTATTTGTGTATTCCCACCGGTGGGTTGGGCGGCGCGGCCGTGGAAGCGGTGGGTACTACCGAGCAGAAAATCCGCTTCATGTCCCGCTTTGCCGAAGGGGACCAACCGGCCTGGGGGGCCATGGCCATCACCGAGCCGGACGCGGGGTCGGATAACAGTTCCATGCGCACAACGGCCGTACTCGACCCGGAAACGAACGAGTGGATCATCAACGGCGAGAAAATCTTCATCACCAGTGGCGCGTTGGCGCTGCAAGAGTCAAATGGCTTTTGTGTGGTCTGGGCCACAGTTGACCCTGCCGCCGGCCGTAAGGGGATCAAATCCTTTGTGGTGGAAGCCAACACACCGGGCGTCAGCGTCAGTCCGGGGCTGGACAAGCTGGGCATTCGCGCCAGCGATACCGTCGTCCTCTCTTTCCAGGACGCCCGCATCCCCTATGACAACCTGCTGGGCAGCGCGGAAGTAAAAGAAGCGGACACCAGCAAGGGGTTTCAGGGGGCGATGAAGACCTTTGACGCCAGCCGCCCGGCAGTGGCCGCCAGCGCCGTAGGCATTGCCCGCGCCGCGTTGGAGTTCACCAAAGAGACGTTGGCGGCGGAAGGGATTGCGGTGGATTACAGCAAACCGCGTCATTTGCAAACGGCCGTGGAACGCGACCTGCTGGAAATGGAAGCGCTGTGGAATACGGCCTGGCTGCTCACCCTCAAGGCGACCGAGGCGATTATGCACGGCCGTGGCAACCGGTTGGAAGCGTCTATGGCCAAGGCTCATGCGGGTACGGCCGTGACCCGCATCACCCAGAAATCAGTGGAACTGCTTGGCCCGCTCGGCTACAGCCGGGAAACGCTGGCCGAAAAATGGATGCGCGACGCCAAAATCAACGACATCTACGAAGGCACCCGCCAGATCAACTTGCTCATCGTTGCCCGCGCCATACTCGGCTACTCCCGCCGCGAGTTGAAGTAGGATTGTGTTACAATTTTGGCAGTGTGAGGTGCAATGATGTTTGGCGCAGATATGCTGACGTTACAGGAGTTTGTGATGCAAGAAACGCTGCCGCTTTCTACCATTCATAACGCAGTCTTGGAATTCTTGCGCGGCCGTGATGATGCCGTCTTGTTTGGTGCGCAAGCCGTCAATGCTTACGTGAGCCAGCCGCGTATGACCCAGGACATAGACCTTATGTCGGATCGGGCCGAAGAACTGGCAGAAGAAATGCGCGAACAGTTAAGCCAACAATTTCACATTGCGGTGCGCGTCAGGCAAGTTGCCGGTGGGCGTGGTTTTCGAATCTACCAGGTACAAAAATCTGGCAATCGGCATCTGGTTGATTTGCATGTTGTAGATAATCTGCCCGAAGCAGAGCGTATTGGACAAATCCTGGTCATGTCTCCGGCAGAATTGATTGCCAGCAAAGTAATTGCTTATACACGTCGTCAGGGCAAGCCGAAATCTGGGACAGATTGGCGCGACATTGCCTTGCTGCTGCTTACATTTCCGAAACTCAAGCAAACGTCTGGCGAGGTTTTAGAAAGGCTAAAGGTGGCTAAGGCAGATGAGCAGGCGTTGTCTATATGGCAGCAATTTGCTACACAGGAAATCAGACCTGAAGATGAGGATGAGGATTTTTGATAAGGGCCTGTTGCAGTATGGAAATGACTACCAAAGGGATTCCGGTTTCGTTACGGCCGTACTTCCAGGAATACAACCTGGACGACCTCGACCCGACCCAGGACGCCTTCACCATCATCGAGCGCACGTTGATGCACGGGACTGTTGATGAATTGCAGTGGTTGTTTCAGGTTTACGGCCGTGAGCGATTGCGCGAATGGGTGATAAAGGCGGGCTGGCGCATTCTACCGCGTCGCCGTATTGCACTCTGGACAGCCTATTTTGACTTGAAGGATTTGCCTAAACGAAAAAATGTATGGCCTTATTAACCAATCCACATTGGGAAACTGTACCTCCTATGCTTCAAGAGATTTTGCGAACTGTTGGGCAGTACCCCTTTGCCCACCGGTTTTATCTGGCCGGCGGCACAGCTTTAGCCCTGCAATTGGGACATCGCTACTCTGTTGATCTGGACTTTTTTTCTGCTGAAGACGATTTATCCGAGCAAAGCCGCTACGAAATTTCCACTGCTTTAAGTGAGCATTTCAAGCTAAACGTTGACCCAGGCGGGTTAGGGCACATGCAAATTGACATTCAAGGGAATTTTGTGGCGTTTATGAGCTATGGCTACCCGCTTTTAGCGCCAACCTGGACGGTGGAAGATGTTCAGTTAGCGAATCTGCTCGACATTGGCTTGATGAAAATTGATGCTATTGCCGGTCGCGGTAGTCGGAAAGATTTTTATGACCTTTATTTCGTTGCTCATCACATCCCGCTTCCGCAACTTCTAGGGCGAGGGAAAGACAAATACTCCGCCATTCGTGATTTCAAAACAATGGCCCTGGCGGCTATGGTAGACTTTGAAAACGCAGACGCACAAACTGAAATTCAAACCAATCCACTAATAATCTGGGATGAAGTAAAGACGTTTTTTATCAATCAAGTTCGGATGATGGGCCACACCTGGTTTGAAACATAAATCCGTAACGCGATTTGTCAAATCGCGCCACTTTGAAGGAGAAGCACATGTCATATGATATTCGGAAAGTAGCTGTGATTGGGGCGGGCACGATGGGTGGTGGTATTGCCGCTCACCTGGCAAACATCGGGATTCCGGTGGTACTGCTAGACATAGTGCCGCCCGATTTGAGCGAGGCGGAACAGGGCAACCGCAAGGCCCGCAACCGCATCGTGCAGTCGTTGTTTGACCGGATGGCCAAAGCCAAACCGGCCAACCTGGCCCGCGCCGACCGCGCCGACCTGATCACGTTGGGCAACCTGGAAGATGATTTCCACCAGATCGCCGATTGTGACTGGATTGTGGAGGTCATCATCGAGCAACTGGCCCCAAAGCAGGCGTTGATGGAACGCATTGAAGCAGTGCGTAAACCGGGCAGCATCGTCAGCAGCAATACGTCGGGCATCCCGATCAGCCAGATTGCCAACGGCCGTTCCGACGAATTCCGCGCCCATTTCCTGGGCACCCACTTCTTCAACCCACCCCGCTACCTGAAACTGCTGGAAATCATCCCCACCGCCGACACCAGCAAAACGGTGCTGGACTTTATGGTACAGTTTGGCAGCGACGTATTGGGCAAAGGGGTCGTCGTCTGCAAAGACACGCCCAACTTCATTGCCAACCGCTTCATCGCCATTGTTGGCTCCTACGTCAGCGAATACGCCCTGGAAAATGGCTACACCATCGCCGAAGTAGACGCCATCACCGGCCCGGTGGTCGGCCATCCCAAGACCGCCACCTTCCGCCTGACCGACCTGGTAGGGCTGGACGTGATGATGCACGTCAACACCAATCTCTACCCGGCCATCCCCCACGACAATTACCGCGAAGTCCTCAAGTCGCCCAAGACCAATGCCCTCAACGCGCAAATGGCCGAACGCAAATGGCTGGGCAACAAGACCGGGCAGGGCTTCTACAAAACGGTAACAGCCGGTGGGCAGCGCGAATTCCATACCCTGAACCCGGAGACACTGGAATACTTCAACCCGCCCAGCGTGCGCTTTGATTCCATTGGTGCGGTGCGCAAGATTGAAGATTTGGGCGAGCGGCTGCGCAAACTGCTGGAAATGGACGACCGCGCCGCCCAATTTATCCGCGCCACCACCTATTACGCCCTGGCCTATGCCGCTTATGTGACCCCAGAAATTGCCTACAACATTGTGGATGTGGACAACGCCAATAAGTGGGGTTTTGCCCACGAAGCCGGGCCGTTTGAGATGTGGGATATGCTGGGGGTGCGGGACACGGCCGTGAAAATGCAGGCCGCCGGTTACGAAGTGGCCGACTGGGTACAGGAGATGCTGGATAGTGGGCATGAGCGTTTTTATGTGGATGGGCAATACTATGACTTCCACACCGGCGCATACGTGGCCCTGCCCAAAGACGAAAAGCACATCACCGTCGCCGCCCTGCTTAAGCAAAACAAAACGCTGGCCCAAAACGGCAGCGCCCGCCTGCACGACATGGGCGATGGCGTCCTGCTCTACGAATTCAACGCCAAAATGAACGCCATTGACGCCGACCTGGTAGCCATGGGCAACACCGCCCTGGATCGGCTCAACACCGACTTCGACGCAATGGTCATTGGCAACAATGGCGACAACTTCTGTGTGGGCGCGAACATCGCCATGGTGGGCATCGCCGCCGGGCAGGGCATGTGGGATGCGCTGGAGCAATCCATCAAAGAGTTGCAAACCCTCACCTTCAACCTGCGCCATGCTCCCAAACCGGTGGTTACCGCGCCACACCAGATGGCGCTGGGTGGTGGGGCAGAGATGGTGATGGCCGGCTGGACGGCCGTGGCCGACCACGAATCCTACATCGGCCTGGTCGAAGTGGGCGTGGGTCTCATCCCCGCCGGCGGCGGCTGCAAAGAATTGGTGCGCCGTAAAATCAACCCGGTGATGAAGAGCGCCAACGCCGATGTGCTGCCCGCCATGCAGGAAATCTTCCAGAACATCGCCACCGCCAAAGTGGGCACGAGCGCCTGGGAAGCGCGCGAACTTGGTTTCCTCACCGACCAGGACGCGATTGTGATGAACAGCGACCACCGCTTAGCCAGAGCCAAACAAAAGGCGCGGCAACTGGCGGACGCCGGGGCGCGGCCACCGGAAGTGGAGAAAATCTACGCCGCCGGCCGAGACACCCTCTACGCACTCTACCTGGGCATCCGCAGCTTTGAATGGGGCAAATACGCCAGCGCCCACGACGCCCTCATCAGCCGCAAACTGGCTTACGTGTTATGCGGCGGCGACCTGAGCGAACCGGCCTGGGTAGACCCCTGGTACATCCTCGACCTGGAACGGCAGATGTTCATCGAACTGCTGCACGAAGAAAAAACCCGCGAGCGTATCATGCACATGTTGCAGACGGGGAAGCCGTTGCGGAACTAAGTGGGACTGAGAGATAGAGAGATTGGGAAACTTTGTTTCCTAATCTTCAAAAGGAACGGGCAATGGCAACAAAAGAAATCGCTTCCGAGCTGACTTTGGATGAGGTATTAGAAATCGTTCAGGGGTGGCCGCAAACGCGGCGCGTCAAATTGTTGCAAAAGGTGGCTGAAACGTTCGTTGTTGATCCTCCTCTCACGACAAAGGTGGCTGAAACTTCTGAATTTTCCGCTTCGCTTGAGGACATATGGTCATTTTTGCCACCAGATATGCCTCAGTGGAGCGATGAAGAAATGGATGCCATGAAGATGGAGTGGCGTGTGGAGAAATACGGCTAAATGAAGGTCTTAATGGACACGAATATCGTGCTAGATGTGATGCTCAAACGGCCGCAATGGTTCAAGGACTCTTGGGCTGTGTGGCAGGCGCATGAAAAAGGCGCCATCACAGGTTGTATTTCTGCCAGCTCAATCACAGACATCTTCTACCTGGTTGCCCGCGCTACCAACGAGACTACTGCTAGAAAGGTAGTCAAGTTATGCCTGAATAGTCTGGAAATACTGCCAGTGACTAAACAGACCTTAATCCTGGCAGATAGTCTGACCGGTCGTGATTTTGAAGACAACGTCCAGATTGCCTGTGTGCAGGAAAATCAAGTTGATGCCATTGTTACCAGAGACATCCAGGGTTTTAAGCAGGCGGGTGTGCCTGTATACACCCCGGCAAAATTGTCAAGAACTTTGAGGAGAAAATAAGATGACACGAGAAGCAGTAATTGTAGCGGCCAGCCGCACGGCCGTTGGCAAAGCCAAACGGGGTACCACTCGCAGTTGGCGGTCTGATGAGATGGCCGCAGCCGTCATCCGCGAGGCGTTGCGCCAGGCGGAAGGGCTGGACCCGCAGGAAGTGGATGATGTGATTATCGGCTGCGCCATGCCGGAAGGGGCGCAAGGGTTGAACTTTGGCCGTACCATTGCCTTGCGCGCCGGGCTGCCATCTGATGTGCCCGGCATGACGGTGAACCGCTTTTGCTCCAGCGGCCTGCAAACCATCGCCCTGGCTGCCGAACGCATCATCGCCAACGGCGCAGACGTGATCATTGCCGGCGGCGCGGAGACGATGAGCCTGGTGCCCATGACCGGTTTTCGCGTCAATCCCAACCCGTACATGGTGGAACACCAGCCAGAGGTGTACATGGGCATGGGGCTGACGGCCGAGCGCGTCGCCGACGAATTTGAGGTCAGCCGCCAGGCGCAGGATGAATATGCCCTGCGCAGCCACCAGCGCGCCGCCGCCGCGTATGCACACGACCTGTTCAAAGATGAAATTCTGCCGGTAGAGATGGAAGAGGTAACGCCCAACTCACGCCGTACCATTGTGCTGGACAGAGACGAACACGTGCGCCCGGACACTACTCTGGAAGGGCTGGCGAAGCTGAAGCCCGTCTTTATGCAGGGCGGCACGGTCACCGCCGGGAACGCCTCGCCGCTGAGCGATGGCGCGGCGGCGGTGATTGTGATGGAGCGACAAAAGGCGGAAGCGTTGGGGCTACGGCCGTTGGTGCGTTTTGTGGGCTTTAACGTGGGCGGCGTGCGACCGGAGATTATGGGTGTGGGGCCGATCACGGCCGTGCCCCGCCTCCTGAAACGCACCGGCATGTCCCTGTCTGACATTGACCTGATCGAACTCAACGAGGCATTTGCTTCCCAGGCCGTGGCCGTCATACGCGAACTGGGCTTTGACGAAGAGAAGACCAACGTTAATGGCGGCGCTATTGCTCTGGGCCACCCGTTAGGCGCAACGGGGGCCAAACTCACCGTGCAAATCATCCACGAAATGAAACGGCGGCAGTCCCAGTTTGGCATGGTCACGATGTGCATTGGCGGTGGTATGGGCGCTGCCGGGATTTTTGAGAATTTGAGCTAAATTTTCGTGGTGTTTTGAACGTTCTTTAAGAGGCTGCATCTGACGATGCAGCCTCTAATTTGTTTCTGGACTTTGGCACATAAACCAGTAAAATACGCTTAGTTGAGCCTGGGGTGGGAACAACATTTAGATTCTCAATTCCGTGCCAACCACCAGTTACTTTTTAGGAGGACCAATGAAAACCTTTTACAAACCTTTTTCAGCGCTGCTGATCCTGTTTGTGCTTCTGGGTCTGGCAGCCACTCTGGCAGCTTGCGGGGGCGATTCCCCGGCAGCTTCTGCGACCGAAGTGGCTGAAGTAGAGCCATCCAACACCCCCATTCCCCCCACCAGCACCAACACCCCGGCGCCCACAGACACGCCAGCGCCCACTGATACACCACCCCCCACCGACACACCGACCGCAACAGCTACGCCCACCGAAACGCCCACACCGACGCACACGCCCACCAACACCCCCACTCACACCCCAGAACCAACCGACACCCCAGAACCAACGGCTACACCGGCGGCAACCAACACACCCGCCGCTTCGGCCACGCCGCGGGCAACCAATACGGTTGGCCCTACCCGCACCCCTTCACCTACAGCCACCGTTGAGGGTGCAGAGGAAGAATTTGTCACCGTTTACTACATTTCCAATCCCAATGACATCTTGGGCGTGTTTCCGGTCAAACCGTTTGACGCTGACGAGCTGCGCCGCCAGATGACCAGAATTCAGGGGGCGCTGAACACAATGCGGTCTAATCTGGATGCGGCCAAAGCCGGTGATGCAGCGGCATGTGCCAACTATGTGGGCGCATACAACAATGTCTTGTACTCCGGCGTCTTTTTTGACCCTGTGCCGCCTAATTGGCAGGACATTGATTATGTCTACTTCATTTCTTTCATTTACGCGCTGGACCGCACCCGTCCGGCTTATCTGGCCTGTGTCAACGGCGGCGACATGGGTGATTTTAACTACGGGTTGGCTTATACCGCCATTGACCAAACATTGAATATCCTCAATCCGGCCATCATTAGCGCCAATTCTCGATAAGTGAAAAGCGGGGAGGGTCACGGCCGTGACCCTCCCCGCTTTTCACCCACCCACGTATTTCACCTTATACCCAAGCGTCTGTAAGGCAGCGGCTACTTTTTCCCGGTGATCCCCCTGAATTTCAATTGTTTCCTCTTTAATGGCCCCGCCAACCCCGCAGCTTTTTTTCAGGCTGGTTGCCAACGCCTTTCTGTCTTCTGGCGTTAGCTGCAAATTCATCACCACCGTTACCGTCTTGCCACCTCGCCCCTTCTTTTCACGACGAATGTGGGCTGTTTGTTCCGATGGCGGCAGACTCTTGGGTTTTGGACAGCGACAGGGATAACTGCCGCAACGTTCACAACGCTTTGCAAAGGCGGAATCTGTGGAGTAGACAACGTTTCGTTTTTGCTGAGACATATTTGGCGCTTCCTCAACAACCCCTCGACCCACTTTGACCCTGTAGTGTCACCGTATTGACACTGCACAATGGTTGTATTACAATGAGCGCGTACTTCCTCCTCTCAATACCAATGGTCTGAACAGCAGTTCAGGGCAGAGGCAAATGGGAGATGGGCGGGGTAAGGGGTTGCCCCGCCCTCCTGTTTTTTATGGCAATGTACGGCGCAAGAGAGTGAGCCAGTTCCCCCCCATGATATTTTCCACATCAACCGGTGCGTAACCGCGTTCCCGCAGTTTATCACCAATGTTAACCAGGTCAGCGACCGAATCCAGTTCGGCGGGAATGTCGGCTGCGCCAAAACCACCATCCAGGTCGCTGCCAATGCCCACGTGAACGGCGCTGCCGGTTAGCTGGCAGACGTGGTCAATGTGGGCGATCACGTGGTCGAGGGTAACTAACTCTTTGCGTTCACCGTGGCGGTGGTCGGCTTTCAAAAAGAAATTGCTGAGGACCACGCCGATGACACCCTGATGCTCGCCTAACAGCCGGATTTGGGTATCACTGAGTTGACGCTCACCGGGGACCAATGCCCGCGCATTGCTGTGGGTGGCCACTACCGCGCCAGGATAACTGTCTAACGCTTCCAGCGAGGCTTTTTCGCTCATGTGGGTCAAATCCAGAATGAAGCCAAATTGGGCCATGACTTCCAACAAGCGACGGCCGTCACTCGTCAACCCATGCCGACTTCCACGCCAGGCGCCAGAAGCATAACGGGTGTCATCCCAGGCCAGCCCCACCAGGCGCAGACCGCGCTCATACCACAATTCGGCCTCTTCCGGCTGGCGAATGGGGTCGGCCCCTTCCATCAGGGGAACAATACCCAGCAGGCGGTTCTCTTCGGTGGCAAAGCTGGCAACCACTTCATCCAGGCTGTGCCGGTCAGTGACCAGGCGCATGTTGGGCTGTTCATCGGCCAGGCGGTGGTAGTAATCAAGTTGGCCCATGCCCTGGCGATGGGCTTCGGCGGCGTCTTTATAGCCGACTTTTGTGCCAATGCTGGCTAAAGGGCTGGTCGCTGGCATGACGAAGATGGTGCCAAACACCAGCCCGACGCCCCCCTTTCGCAGTTCGGGCAGGGAGACGGTAGCAATACCGTTGTTGCTTTGTCCCTTTTCGGCGCTACGGATGGCGGCAAGGGGTTGGGTGAGGTCACGGCCGTGTTCCCGCACGTTATAGGCCAGATCCAAGTGAGCGTCTACAATCATCATCTTTAAGGGGATTGGGGGATTGGGGGATTAGGAGATTCCAATCTCCCAATCTCTAATCCCCAGAACCGCGGACCAACTCCCGCAAACGCCTCAAATTTTCCACATCCATGTCAATCTCTTTGCCATCGGCGTCTTTTTCCGTTTTGGGTGTTTCCAGATGAGCGGCATGGTTTGCCCAGCGCGGATCATTCACAAAATTGGCAAAACCTTCCCGGCCAATATGCCCATCACCAATATGTTCGTGCCGGTCTTTGCGCGACCCTAACTCGTGCTGGCTGTCGTTGAAGTGGAAACATTTAATCCATTCCAGACCAATGACCTTGTCAAACTCGGCCAGGGTTTGTTCATAAGCGGCGGGCGTGCGTATATCATACCCGGCGGCAAAGACGTGGCAGGTGTCAAAACAGACGCCCAATCGTTCATGCCGGTCTGCGCCATCCAGCATGGCCGCCAGATGGTCAAAAGTGCGGCCCAGGTTGGTGCCCTGCCCGGCCATGGTTTCCAGGCAGATGGTGACGCTAGGGGCGGTGTCTGCCAACAACCGACGCAATGCCCGCGCAATCTGGGCAATGCCCGTCGTCTCATCCCCATCCATGTACGAACCGGGGTGGAAGGTAAGCAGGGGAATGTCAAAAGCGGCGGCGCGCTCCACCTCGTCGCGCAAGGCCTTGTACGATTTCTCCCACAACGCCTCGTCGGGCGACGCGATGTTGATGAGGTAGCTGGCATGGACGGCTACGGGAAAGATATGGCTGTAATTGGCCTGCGCCTGCCGGTACTTTTCTACGTCATCGGGCGTAATCGGTTTGGCCGCCCACTGTCGGTTACTCTTGGTGAAGACCAACATGGAATCACAGCCGGCCTCATGGCCGCGTTTGAATGCTTCGTGCAGCCCACCGGCTGCGCTCATGTGTGCGCCTAATCGCATAGATTCTCCTGAATGAAGTAGTGCCAGGCAAGGGTTTTTCAACCCCGGTTAACCAAGACGGTTTGCCCCTTGCCTGGCACTGCCCTTCGCGTTACAGATCATATTCCAACGGCCGTTCGCTGCTCAAATACCCTATCGTTTCCGCCCCATCCAGCGAGTAGATGCCGTCGCCAACCAATCGCCACATCCGGTTTCCTTCCAGGTCAAGGATGTAGTCACCCTCTACGTGCCCCGTCAATTCCCCTTCCAGGGTATACACCCCTTTGCCATGAACATAAGCAAACTGCTCCCCTTTACGATCAACTATCCCGCGCATGATATTCCCCCTTTGCCCGTGACCCGTAATCCGTAACCCGTGACCCGTGACCCGTAATCGGTTTATGGATTACGGTTTACGCCTTACGGTCAACCGGCCTCATTCAATGGGTACGGTGAAAGTTGCGATGATGCCATCTTGTCCGTCGAGTAATGTTACCAGTTCACCCGGTTCCCAGACGGCTTCGGTGCGACCCCAATACACGTCTGTGGCCCCATCCCGGCCGGCGCCGGTGTGAAACAGGATGCCGGCGCCATCACCAAAAAGCGTGACCTGCTTGAAGGTGTAGAAGTGGTTTTGCTGGTCCACAATCTTCCAACCAAGCAGGGCAATGGCGCTGCTGCCGCTGTTGATAATCTGCACCGCCTCGTTGTTGATGTCGCCGGGGGCGATCACGGCCGTAATCCCCACCATTGCCTCACTCCCCGGCGCCACCGTCACCGGTTCCGCCGGGATAGGCGTCGGCGATACGACCGGCGTGGGTTCTGGCGGCAATGGCGTAGCGGTAGCCAATCCACCCACCGGGATGATCAATTGGTCGCCTACCGATAAAAAGTTGGGGTTGGCGATGTTGTTTGCCGTCACAATATCGTCCATCGGCACGCCATAAATTTGGGCAATGTTCGCCAGGGTGTCCCCGGCTTTCACCACATGCACCGGTGGGCCTTCCGGTTCTGGCGCTGTCTCCGGTGTGTTGGTGGCGGCCGAAACCAGCGGTAAGGCAGCCGGGGTAGTCAGGTCGGGGTTGGCTACGGCCGTTTGCGCCACAAGTGGCGCATTTTCCGCCCGCTGATTCTCCCAATAATAGAGAATCGCCAACATCACCACCGCCGAAACCACGATGTTGATCAGAATAAACGGCAACATACGTCGAGCAGACATTCGTTTCTCCTGATGATTATTGTACCGGGAAAGGGGCAAATGGTCATGTGACAATGATCAATTATCACTGGTCAATGCGCAACGGACGGTTCGTTGACCATTGACCGTCGGCAATTGACAATTAACCATTCCCCATTTGGAAACTACCCTAAAATGTGGAAAATAGGGGCACTTCACCATTAGAGGCAACCGATTGATGGCAGACCAACTCAAAATCCTTTTTCTTAGCGCCGAGGTAGCGCCCTTTGCCAAGACGGGTGGGCTGGGCGATGTGGGCGGCTCGCTGCCTAAAGCATTGCAGGCTCTGGGACATGATGTGCGCGTGGTGATGCCCGCTTATAAAAAGGTTGAAGACGGCTACCCCGGTGTGTCGCCTCTACCGGGTTTGCTGCATGTACCCACCGGGTCGGGTTATTTGCCGGTGGGTGTATTCACCGGCAAGCTGCCCCATAGTGAAGTTCCCGTTTATTTTATTGCCGAGCAAAATCTGTTTAACCGGCCCAACATTTATGGCTACAGTGATGACCCCTACCGCTTTGCCTTTTTCAGCCGGGCGGCGTTGGAACTGACGCTGGCGCTGGAGTGGAAACCGGACATCGTCCACGCTCATGACTGGCACACGGCCCCGGCCATCACCTGGTTGGCTACCGCAGGGCAAGGCGACGGCCGTTTCCGGGGCATCTCCACCATCTTCACCATCCACAACCTGGCCCACCAGGGGCGCACCAACTGGCACATCTTTGATTACCTGGGCATTCAGACCCACTCCCTGGCCGAAGAAGGGTACGGCGAAGTGAACTTTATGGCGCGGGGCATTTACCATGCCACCATGGTCAACACCGTCAGCCCCACCTACGCCCGCGAGATCATGACGCCGGAAGGCGGCGCAGGGCTGCACAACCTGCTGCGCCACCGCCATTATGACGTGCATGGCATTTTGAATGGGCTGGACTATGACGAGTGGAATCCGGCAGGCGACGGCCGTATTGCCGCCCACTACGACGCTGACCACCTGGAAACCCGCCTTCACAACCGCCGCGCCCTGCAAGCCCGCGCCGACCTGCCCATCCGCGATGACATTCCCCTGGTGGCCATGGTCTCCCGCCTGGATTGGCAAAAGGGGCTGGACATTACCGGACACGCCATTCACCTGTTGATGAATGGTTTTGCCGGTGACGCCCAATTTATCGTGTTGGGCACGGGCGCATCCGATTATGAAGGCATGTTTGCCCAACTGGCCTATTACCACGCCGGGAAAATGACCGCTATTTTGGACTACAGCGCCGGGTTTGCCCCGCTCATTTATGCGGGCAGTGATATGTTCATCATGCCTTCCCGTTTTGAACCGTGTGGCCTGGGGCAGCTCATTGCCATGCGCTATGGCAGCGTGCCCGTTGTCCGCGCCACCGGCGGTCTGGCGGATACGGTCATTGAAGGGCACACCGGTTTTACATTCTCTGACTACAGCACCGAAGCCTTCTGGCAGGCGCTGCAGCGGGCAATTTATGTGTACAACGTAGACCGCCCGCGCTGGCGGCAAATTCAGCACAACGGCATGGCCGCCGACTTCTCCTGGCGGCGCTCGGCGCTGAGCTACCAGCAATTATATGAATGGGCGATTGCCCGAACTTTTGGGTAATTGAGTAACTGTGTAATTGGGTAATTACACAGTTACTCAATTACCCCTCAGAGGAAACATGCGATTCAAACGTGCCGCAGGCGTCTTATTACATCCCACTTCTTTGCCCAGCCGGTATGGGATTGGTGACTTTGGGCAATCGGCGTACCGGTTTGTGGATTTTCTGATTGAGAGCAAACAGGCGCTGTGGCAAACGCTGCCGCTGGGGCCAACGGGGTATGGCGATTCACCGTACCAATGTTTTTCGGCGTTTGCCGGGAATCCACTGCTGATCAGCCCGGATAAGCTGGTGGAGGAGGGGTATTTACCGGCTACGGCCGTGATCACCGTCCCCCCTTTCCCCAACCATCAGGTAGATTACGGCCCCGTCATCACCTACAAGATGAAATTGCTGCGGCAGGCGTTTACCCATTTTCAGAGTAACGGCACGGCCGTGCAGCAGACGGCTCTGGCCGAATTTAGCCAGGAGCAGGCGTATTGGCTGGACGATTTTGCCCTGTTTATGGCCTTGAAAAACCAGTTTGCCCACCAGGAAGGCGGCGTCTGGAATACCTGGCCAAAGGAGATTGCCCTGCGTAAACCAAAAGCGATGAAGGAGTGGGGCAAAAAGCTGGCCGATGAGGTGGCGCTGCACAAATTCCTGCAATTCCTCTTTTTCAAACAATGGCTGGAACTGAAAGCGTATGCCAACATTCGCGGAATTCAGATTGTCGGCGACCTGCCCATATTTGTGGCCTATGATAGCGCCGACGTGTGGGCCAACCCCGACCTCTTTTTTCTGGACGAGGCAGGGCAGCCAACGGTGATCGCCGGGGTTCCGCCGGATTATTTCAGCGAGACGGGGCAGCGGTGGGGCAACCCACTCTACCGCTGGGACAGGATGGCCGCCGATGGGTACGCCTGGTGGGAAAAGCGGCTGGATATGAGCTTTGTGCAGGCAGACATTGTGCGTATTGACCATTTCCGCGGCTTTAACGCCTATTGGGAGATTCCGGCGACTGAACCTACGGCCGTTGTCGGCCGCTGGGTACAGGGACCAGGCGCGCCCTTCTTCCGCACACTGCAAGAAAAATTAGGGGACCTGCCCCTCATTGCCGAAGATTTAGGCGTGATCACGCCGGAAGTGGAGGCTTTGCGGGACGAATTTAACTTCCCCGGTATGAAAATTTTGCAGTTCGGTTTTGGCGGCGAGCGCAACAGCAGCTTTTTACCGCATAGTTTCGGCCGTAACTGCGTCGTTTACACCGGCACACATGACAATGAAACAACGGTGGGCTGGTACCTGAATGCCAGCCAACATGAACAAGACCATGCGCGGCGCTATATGGCCGTGAACGGGCACGATATTGCCTGGGATATGATCCGGCTGGCGCATAGTTCGGTGGCGAACACGGCCGTGATCCCCATGCAAGACCTGCTCAGTTTGGGCAATGAAGCGCGCATGAATTTCCCCGGCAAGGTGGGCGGCTATTGGCGCTGGCGTTACCGCGCCGACGCCCTGAGCGACCACCTGGTTTACCGCCTGCGCGAGCTTACGGAGTTGTACGGCCGTGCCCCCGGCCAACAGCAAACGGCAAAGGTGGAGGCGATTGTGGCGGAGAAGGCGTGATACGTGATGCGTGACGAGTGATGCGTGAGAATTATTTGGTCACTCGTCACTCGTCACTCTTCACCCGTCACCCGTCACCCGTCACTCTTCACCCGTCACCCGTCACCCGTCACGGCTCAAACAACGCTCGAATCTCTTCCACACTCAGGTGGCCGGAATTTTGGAAGATGATGAGCAGGGGTTGGTCGTAGACGGTGAAACTCTCGTCGGCGCGACCTAAATTGAGGGTAGGTTGGGCAGCCAGCAAGGTTTCGACTTCATCGGGGGGTGTCAGACCCGGCCAACCAAATCGATCCGCATAGAGACGGATGCCCAACAGAGTGGGCATGCGCGTGGTGACATAGACCGGTTCGTAGCCCAACGAACCATCAAACAGCAGTTGGTGGTATTGGCCGGAGAGGGGATACCGTTCATTGAGCCGGGGAGCGACGCCATACACCCGATTAGACATGATGGTCAGGTAATCGCCCGCCGCCAGCCGCGCCAGGTTTCGTTCCAGCTTGGCTGCGTTGTCGGCTTCGTCGGCGCCGGTGAGCCAGGTGAGTTCTTCGCTGCGATATTCGCTGCGGAAACGGGGTGCGCCCTCCACCAGCATGGTCGAGGGTAGGGCGTCATCCCACTGTTCGCTGAGGATGAGCGCCCCAGGCGACACGTTTTCATACACCCAGGCCGACCCGGCCAGCCAGGGGTGGGGTTGGTGATACATATTGACGAAGCTGAGGGCGTAGAGGGTGGTGGTAAGCAGTACGGCCGTGACCGCCCCCCATCTCGCCCACCGCCAACGAATACTCAACAGCAGCGCCGCCGCATAAATCATTAAAAATGGGGTAATCGGCTGCAAATAGCGCATAAATTTGACCTGGAACGCGCCGGTGAGCAGGAAGAAGGGGATGATCCAGGAAAGGAGGATGAGATTGGAGATTGGAGATTGGAGATTGAGCGTTACGGGTGAGTTATCAGATTGTTTCGACCAGCTTTTACCGACCCGCCAGATTTCCCAGGCCAGTCCGGCAAAGGCCGCCAGCCCCAGGAGCAGGCCCATGCCCCAGCGCAGTTGCATTTCTACAAAATAGAGATAGGGCCAGGTGTCGGTGTATTGCCGCGCAAAGGTCACATCGCTACTGCCGCGCACCATTGCGCCCTGGGTCACAATGTCTTGCAGGTAACAGGAGCGCCAATCGAGTTCGGGAACGGGGATTGGGCCTATGGTGGCCGCCGGCGTCACGACCTCACACGTCAAATCCAACACGGCAAACGGATTGGTCACAAAAAAGGTGATGCCCGCTACAAACACGGCCGTGACCAGCCACCGCACCCACCGCTCCCCACCCGTCACATAAATTGTTAAGGCGAGAGGCAGCAGGAGGAGTACGGCTGTGAACTTTGACCCGATTGCCAGACCAACGCTGATGGCCGCCAGAGAGAGGTAGAGAAGTAATCGGCGTGATGCGTGATGCGTGATGCGTGATTCATCACTTGCCACTTGCCACTTGCTACTTGCCACCATACAAAAGAGCGCCGCCGTCACAAAGAAGGTGAGATACGGGTCGGAGATGAAAAAGTGGGCCAGTTGGATGTGCATGACGTTGACGGCCAGGAAGGCGGCAGCGAGCAGGCCCACCGGGGCGTTATACAGCCGTTTGCCCAACAGATAGACCAGCAGCACGGTGGCGGTGTCAAAAAGGGCGGTGAAGGCGCGGGACACGGCCGTGAGATGCCGAAACTCTATCGCTCCCACCCCATTCAACAGGTCACGGGTCAACAACCACTCCGCCGGGAAAAAGCCGACCAGCGCCGGGCCAATCCGCTCCACCAGCCGCGTGGCGGCCACACCCAGATAGAGCGGCAGATGCCCATAGGCAAAATCCCGATGCTCGTCTTGCAGCACCACAATGCCCTCGCTGGCGGCGTCTGGCGGCCAGTAAAACGGGTTAAAACTCGATTGGGTGGGGTTGAGCGCCGTGCGCCAGTTGGCCGGAAATTCAATGGTGGTAGCCACCCAGGTAATGTACCGCTCATCGGGGTGGTAATGCTGGTAGGCGTCCCAATCAATACCCGTCAGCCGCAGGGACACGGCCGTGAGCAAAATAATGACGAGTAGAACCTTTTCCTGCCAGGGCTTCATACTGAGATTGGGAGATTGGGAGAATAAGAGATTAAGGCTCTTAATCTCTCAATCACTTCTTTAACAAAAAAGGCTGGAACGATTGTCCAGCCTTTTGTGCATATTGGAGAAGTAGTGCCCTTCAGACGTGAGGCGATTAATCCTCTTCGCGTTTGCCTTTTTCCACCACTTCCACACTTTCCACCGAGGTCATGGCCTCTTCTTCGGCCTCAGCCTGTTCGGCGGTCAGATTATATTCAAAATGAGCCACAACCGTTTCTGGATCGGCCAGAATCGTAACCCCTTTCGGCAATTGCAGGTCGCTAATGTAAATGACATCATCTGCGGAAGCAATCCCGGCGGCCTGCACTTCAATTTCCGATACCAGATCACCCGGCAAGCACTCAATTTCTACAGACTGTACCAGCATCACCACCGTGCCTAAACTTTTCAAAGACTCATCTACTTCGCCTACCAGCACCAATTCCGCTTCCGAAGTGATTGTCTCGGCCATGTTCACTTCCATAAAGTCCACATGAATCAAATCACCGCGTGTCGGATGTTGTTGGATTTCACGGGCCAAAACGGTGCGTATGCCGCTCTGTAACTCCAAATCAATCAGGTGGGTGGTGCTGGCATGTCGCAGCACACGCCGCAAGGATTTATTCTCTAATTGAATGGCAACCGGTTCACGCTGCCCGTAAATGATGGCCGGAATCATTCCTGCCCGACGCAGTTGTTTCACTTGTTTGCCGACAACGGTACGTGGTTCGGCGGCAATGGTTAATTTCTCAGACATCTTCAAATCCTCAATTAAAGACCCTAAGGATTGGGAAAACCCTTAGGGTCTGCGTTCAGTATTAAACGAAAAACTTGTTTGCAGCCGGGCAAACAAGCGGCGGAAGTATACCAGTTTGTCTTAAAACGTCAATCGTCACTTTGACGCCTTGACGCCGCCTCTCTTGCGGGGTAAAACAAGACGTGGAGGACAGAACAACGGGCAGTGGCCGGTTTCCAACCGCGCCATCCTTGTAAACGAAACCATGAACGACCACTTAGATACCTATTACCAAACTGTACAAACCCTGGGCAGCCTACGCACACCGGCTCATGCCCGGCGCTGGAGTACGGCCGTGCTCAAAACTCTCGGCGTCAACTTAGACCGCAAAACAAAAAAGAAGCTGGCAAAGGCATTACCCGAAGAACTGAGCCACGACCTGACCCGGTTGTTTTGGCTGGTTCATTTCCGCAATAAAACCATGAGCCAGTATGATTTTCAGTTTGAAGTTTCCAAACGCAGCGGCAACAGCGACTGGCAATTTACCAAAATCCCCATCACGGCCGTTTTCCACGGCGTCAAAGCGTTGATTGACAACGACACCAACCAGGCCGTCGCCAAATCGCTGGCCCCCGACGTGCGCGAACTGTGGCAGCAAGCATGATTTCTGTAGGGGCGAGGCAGTTGGGGCAAAAATGGCTTGGCAAAACAAGGTTATACCCAACTGCCTGGCCCCTACTTCTTTTTCTTCTCATCAGTTGCAGCCAACCCCCGGCTGTTACCCAAAGCCAGCAACCAATCCCCGTACAACTGACGGCCGATGGCCAGACCTACAACTTAACAACCAGCGCGGCTACTGTGCGGGAACTGCTGGCGGAAGCAGGCCTGGAATTGGGAGAACTGGATGAGATAACACCGCCGTTGTTTACGCCATTGGTGGAGGGCACGGCCGTGACCGTTATCCGCGTCGCCGAGGAAATTCAGGTCATCACCGAAACCATCCCCTACGAACGCCGCTACGCACGCACCGACACCATGACGGCCGACGATGCCCCCCAGATTGTACAGCCCGGCAGCCCCGGTCAGCGCGAAGTAACCATTCGCCTGCTCTTCCGCGATGGGGTGGAAGCCTCTCGCATTCGCACCAACGAAACCGTGATCGTTGAACCCCAGGACGAAGTGGTCTTGATCGGCATTGGCGCCAACCGGGGCATTGCCTATTTTCCCGGCCTGCTGGCCTACATCAGCGGCGGCGCGCCCGTACTCATGCGCGGCAGCACGGCCGTGCCCGAACAACTGGCGCTGGATGGACAACTGGACGGCCGTGTCTTTGCCCTCTCCCCAGACGCCAGCCAGTTACTTTACACCCAGGTTGATACCATCACCGGCAGTTTTAGCAACAGCCTGTGGCTCGTGGGTGTGCAGCCGGGCGCCGTGCCCGTTGATTTGGGCGTGGACAATGTGTTGTGGGCCGGTTGGAATCCGGTTATCACCAATACCTGGCAAATCGCCTACACCACCGCCGCCGCCAGCGCCCAACCGCCCGGCTGGGAGGCGAACAACGACCTCTGGCTGCTGACCATGCCCCTGACCGACACGGCCGCGTTCACCACCACCCAAATCATAGACGCCTACCCGGCGCTCAACGGCTGGTGGGGCGGGAATTATGCCTGGTCGCCCAACGGCCGTACCCTGGCCTACAGCTACGCCAACGAAGTAGGGCTGATTGACACCCGTTCCCCCAATCCCAACGACGACCGACTGGTATTACAGCGCTTCACCCCCTACAACACCCGCGCCGATTGGGTCTGGGTACCTTCGCTCACCTGGTCGCCAGACGGCCGTTTCCTGGCCTTCACTCAACACAACGGCGCTGACGAACAAACGATGCAGTTTGATAACCACGTGGTGGGCATTAGCATACCCGTCGCCGCCGCATTTGTGGAGCAGGCCGGCATGTGGGCGCATATGCACTGGTCGCCGGACAACGAACAGATCGCTTATCTGCGCACCACCGATCCCCTGGACAGTCTGCGCAGCAATTATACGCTGTGGGTGATGGATGTGGATGGCAGCAACGGCCGTCAGCTCTACCCCCCACCCGGCGAAAACAGCCGCTTCTCCCGTGACCAATCCTTCATGGCCTGGGCGCCAGACGGGCAGCACATCGCCTTCATCTTTGAAGATGACCTCTTTGTCCTCAATCTGGCCGATGGCAGCGCCACCCGCGTCACCCAGGATGACACCTACGACAGCCACCCCACCTGGGCGCCCTACGGTACCGTCACCCCCGTCGAATCCCCCAACGCCCCCCCACCCCGGCGTGGTGGCTAAATTGAACCTGACGTTAGCATTTGTGTTACAATAGCGCCATTCTGTATCGGCACAGTTAATTTTCAATGAGTGGCAGGTCGCAAGTGGCACGTACCTGCCGGCAACCCGCAACCGCTGTGAAAAAAATATGAGCCAATTTATTGAAGTGCTGGAACGTTATGAAATTCCGGATTTGCCCCCCACAGATTTACCGGAGGAGGATGGTGAACCGTTGGAATCAAACTGGCATCGTGATCAGATTAGCTTGCTCATTGATGTAGTGCGCCACCGCTGGGCAGATAGATCGGACTTTTTTGCCGGTGGAAACATGTTTATCTATTACAGTCTGCAACAGGTGCGCAACCGGGACTACAAAGGGCCAGACTTTTTTGTGGTTAAAGAGATTGATGGCGGCCACTCCCGGCAGAAATGGGTAGTGTGGGAGGAAAACGGCCGTTACCCCAACATCATCATCGAACTCATGTCCCCCACCACCAAAGAGACAGACCTGGGTTCCAAAAAAGATTTGTACCGGCAAACATTCCGCACCACCGACTACTTTTGTTATGACCCCGACGAAAATCATTTACAGGGGTGGCGGCTGGTCGGTGAAGAGTATGTGCCCATTGAACCGGATGACAACGGCCGTCTCTGGAGCAGCCAGTTAGAAGCCTGGTTAGGCACGTGGGAAGGCGTCTATCAAAAGGAAACGGCCGTCTGGCTGCGCCTGTACGATGAAAATGGACAACCTGTACCTACGGCCGCTGAATTTGAACGCCAACGTGCTGAGGCTGCCGAGGCTGAACTGGTCGAATTACGCCGTAAACTGGCAAACTACGAGAACTTATAAACCAGACCCCCACGAAAAAGGAGTATTTCCCATGTTACACGGATTTACCGGCAAAGTCTTACACGTAGACCTATCTCAGCACAAGCTAGAAATTGAAGAACCCACCGAAGATTTCTATCGCCACTATGCGGGCGGCAGCCTGATGGGGCTGTATTACCTCTGGAAAAACACCCCACCTGGCGCAGATCCCCTTAGCCCGGAAAATACCCTCACTTTTGCCACCAGCGCCCCCACCGGCCTGCCCGTCAGCGGCCAGAGCCGCTGCACGGCCACCTGCAAATCCCCCAGCAGCGGCGGCGCAGCCGACAGCCAGGCAGGCGGCTTCTGGCCGGCCGAACTCAAATACGCCGGTTTTGACGCCATCGTTATCAAAGGCGCGTCGGCCAAACCGGTCTATCTCTGGATCAAAGACGGGCAGGCGGAATTACGGGACGCCGCTCATCTATGGGGCAAAGCAACCCTGGATGTGGACGAAACGATCAAAGCAGAATTGGGTGACAAAAAGATTGAAATTGCCCAGATCGGCCTGGCCGGGGAGAAGCTGGCAAACTTTGCTGCCGTAATGAACATGAGCAACCGCGCCTGGGGGCGCACCGGCGTGGGCGCGGTTATGGGCAGCAAAAATCTGAAAGCAATTGCCGTGCGCGGCACCGGCAAAGTGAATCCGGCCAACAAAAAGGGCATTACGGCTTTGCACAAACAAGGGGCCAAAGAACTACCCGGCAGCGACATGGAAGCATTTGGCAAATATGGTACGGCCGATACCGTCATGGCCAACCAGGGCGGCGGCGGGTTGCCTACACGCAACTGGGACGCCGGTTTCTTTGAGAGCGCTGAAGCGATCAGCGGCGAGCGGTTGTATGACGAGCTGCTGCGGGGCGCTGAGGCGGGGCGGCAGGATAAAGACGGCCGTGACACCTGTTACGCCTGCATCATCCGCTGCAAACGGGTGGTCGAGTCTGAATGGCGTAACAACAAACTCATCCCCGAATACGGTGGCCCGGAATACGAAACCATTGCCACCTTTGGCTCTTACTGCGGCATTAGCGACCTGCACGCCGTCACCTACGCCAACCAGTTGTGCAATGAATACGGCGTAGACACGATCTCCTGCGGCGCGACCCTCTCCTGGGCGATGGAATGTTTTGAAAATGAGGTGATCAACATCGAAGACACCGAAGGCATTGAATTACGTTACGGCAATGCCGAAGCCATGATCGCCATGCTGGAAAAGACGCTCAAGCGAGAAGGGTTTGGCGACATCCTGGCCGAAGGTTCGCGCAAAGCGGCCGACCGACTGGGGCGCGGCCACGAATACCTGCTGACGGTAAAAGGGCAGGAACTCCCGGCGCACATGCCCCAGGTCAAACGCAGCCTGGCCCTCATCTACGCCGTCAACCCCTTTGGCGCGGATCACCAATCCTCCGAACATGACCCGCTCTATTCACCCAAGGCGTATGAAAGCACCTACCATCGCTTCCTGAGCCAGATTGGGCTGGACAAGCCGCAGCCCTCCAAAGTGCTAAACGCCGAAAAAGTGGAGTTCGCTCTGAAATCCCAATACAACTACAGCGCCATGGACACCATTTCCATTTGCCAGTTTGTCTATGGCCCCGGCTGGCAGCTTTACGGCCCGCAGGACATCACCGACCTGTACGCTGCCGCCACCGGCTGGGACGTGACGGTGGAGGACATTCAGGAGATCGGCCGTCGCCGCCTGAACCTGATGCGGGCGTACAATGCCCGCGAGGGGCTGACCCGCGACCAGGATATGCTGCCGAAGAAGCTGTTCCACAAGGCGCTAACCGGCGGTCGTTCCGATGGCATTGTGCTGGATGAGGCGGAATTGCAGGCGGGCCTGGATATGTATTTTGAACAGGCCGGTTGGGATGTAGCCACCGGCGTACCCACCCGCGCCACGCTGGAAGACGTGGGGCTGGCCTGGAAGTGGCCGGATGATTTGGGACTGTAGTTTTCGTAATCCGTAGAACGTAAGGCGTAATCCGTAAAACGTAAAACGTGATCCGTAAAAGCAGAAGGCTCACCAAATTGGTGAGCCTTCTTTATTTCCTCCGCTCTTCCCTACAGCGTGTCTTTGGGGGATGGGGGGCGTGGTTCGGGCGACGGCCGTTGCTCCGCCAACGGCCGTGACCCCATCAACCGCTTCTCCACATTCCCCACCCGCTCCGCCAACTCCTGCACCAGCAACAACGTCTGCCCGATTGCCTGTTCGGGCGACAATTCCCCTTTTTCCCACTTCAATAAAACGGTCTCCAAACTATATGCGGCCATAAAAACTACTTCCTCTTCGCTTTGTATCTGGTTTTCAAGAGTTCAACTTTTCCCAAAAGTTGAACTTTTTACCCCTTGACGAGATTTGTCAGCCGGTGTTATGATCGTCACAACATTTTATTCGCCAACGTACATCATTTTATATGATATAGAATTATCTGTCAATACCCAATTACAAAAAAACTGACAGGTCTGCAAAACCTCTCAGTTCTTTGTGTTAAGCGGCGTACTTGAATCCGGCGCGTTCGGCAATCAAAGTTAGCAGTTTGGAAGAGGAGCGTTTAGGTTCGTAGGCGCCGGTCTCCCATTCGCTGATGGTGGGTTGGCGCACCCCCAGCTCCTGGGCAAATTCCGCCTGATTCATGTGCATGTGTTCCCGCAGCGCCTTAATCATAGTGCTGTTCCACATAACAATATCCCCTTCACGCCGGATTTTCTGCGGGGGGATAACGCCTTCTTTGCGGAAGGTGACACGGCCGTTTTCCAGGTCGAGTTTATCCACCAGATAACCGGCTTCTAACCAGGCGGCCGATTGCGCCTGGGCAGTGCGCCGGTTGCTCCACCAGGCGCGCTGCGTGCGGGCGCTAAGCGGCAGGCCACCCCCTAAAATGCTTTGCACATCGGCCACCGTCAGCAGAATGACATCTTCACCACATTCCCGGAAGAATTGATACAGGGGATAGTATTTGCTGCTTTCTCTCATTGACCAATTACTTGCTTTCTAATGCCAGCTCACGTCGGACATCACCCAGGGAAAATCGTTGTGATGTTTGTGTCTTCACCTTCTGCACATGCAAATAGTCCAGATAATCAGCCAATTTCTCCTCGTCATTGAGCAGCTCTTGGAGGAAAAGGTATTCCTCAAAGGGGATGACGGCAAAGATGTTTCGGTCATTCTCTTTTATTAACTGAACCTGATCCAGCATCTTACTTTCTCCGATATGCCCGACTGCGCGGCAAAATATCAATCACATCAATAATGCAGATTATATCATCTCGTTCAAAAAGAACGCGATAGTTACCCACGCGCAACCGAAATGCAACATCAAACTCAACCAGACGTTTGACACTGGGCATATTGTGCGGGTCCGCTGCCAGTTGCTCAATGCGGGAAAGGATACGACGCTGGTCAGAGGCCGGGTAACTCTGCAAGTTTTCAACGCCACGTCGGTGAACTGCACTTCATATGGCTGGCCTTCATCTTCATACATATGAACATCTCTTGCCAAACATATTATTTAAGCCGGGTTGAGTGAAGTTTGAATTGCGTTCATCTGATTGAAGCGCACCGTTTCATTCACGGATCACGGCCGTCAAGACAGATATTTGCTCACCAGTGGCGCTAACCGGGTTTTGACCTCGGCGGGGATGCGGGCGGGGTCGGTGGAGATGGCTGTGGAGAGCGTGTGGTGGGCGGAAAAATCGCCAGCCCACACGTCGGCGGTATGCACCAGGTGGGCGATGGCAGCCTGAGCCAGTTGGGTATTTTGGTGGACAACGCGGAAGACGTGCGCGGCCGTAACCGGCGCTTCCGTTTCGTGCCACACGTCATAATCGGTGACGTGGGCCATGCAGGCGTAGGCGATTTCGGCTTCGGCAGACAGGAAGGCTTCGGGAGAAGTAGTCATGCCGATGACGTCCATGCCCCACTGCCGATAAGTATTGGATTCGGCTTTGGTGCTGAAACGTGGCCCTTCCACGGTGATGTAGTTACCGCCCTCGTGAACGACGCCGCCGGCCTGGCGCACGGCCGTAGCCAGCACCGCACTCAACTCCGGCGAAAAGGGATGGGCTACCGGAATGTGGGCTACCAGCCCACCGCCAAAAAAAGTGTGGGCGCGGATGCCTTTGGTGCGATCAACCAACTGGTCAGGAACGACGATGTGGCCGGGCGCAAAATCTTCGCGCAGCGAACCGCAGGCGCTGACGGCAATGATATATTTGACGCCCATCGTCTTGAGGGCAAAGATGTTGGCGCGGTAAGGCACTTCGCTGGGGCTGAGGGTGTGACCACGGCCGTGACGGGGCAAGAAAGCGACGCGACGGCCGTGTAAAACCCCGGTCACAATCGCATCCGACGGTTCCCCAAAAGGGGTGCTGATCCGCTTCTCCTCTACCCCGGTCAGCCCCGCCATGCCATACAACCCGCTGCCACCAATCACCGCAATTTCGATGTCTGCCACAAATTTCTCCTGAAGAAGGAATTGGGTAATTGGGTAAATGAGTAATTACCCAATTACTCAATTACCCTTTTTTAACCGGGCATTTTCTGCTTGCAGGGCGCGGATTTTTTCGGAGGCCATCTCTTTCATTTGTTTGATGGTCTGGTTTTGTTTTTCGATCATATCGCGCGCCTGCTTAAACTGCCCGCCAAGCTGTTTTAATTGTACCTCACGTTCCACCAGCCGGGCATGGATTTCGGCCAGCCGCTCACCCTGGGCGCGGGTTTCTTGCAGGTAGCGGTTGACTTCGGCTTCACTGGCCTGTAACTGCGTCTGGCTTTCGCGCAGGGTGGCCTGCATGTTTTTCTTGTCCGCCTTGAGCAGGCTGATGGTGTGTTGCAGTTCCTCGGTCTGGTGGCGCCAGGCGGTTTCTTTTTCAGCAACGGCCGTTTGCCATGTGGCCGCTTCCTGTTCCTGCCATTGCGCCGCTTCCACCTGCAACCGGGTGATGGTCTTTTGCTGTTCAGCCGCAGTTTGTTGTTGCTGGGCCAGCCTGTCTTGCCAGCCGGCTATTTCCGCCTGTTGTTGGGCCAGGGCGGCCCGCAGTTCCTCAATTTCCGTCTGTAACCGTTCGTTTTGGCTGGCCTGAGTCACGGCCGTTTCCCGCGCTGCTTCCAATTCCGACCGGGAGCTTTCCAGACTGGCCTTATACCAGATAATCTGCTCCAGATATTCCTGTTCGGCATCGGTCAATTCGGCTTCCAGTTGGGTGATACGGTTGGTCAGTTCGGTCAGGGCAGCGGCGTCTACCAACGGCCGTGTTTTGCTCTCTTGCAGCCCGCGCAGGTCGGCCAGCGCCTTCTCCAGTTCCTCGTCCAGGTCATGCCGCTGTTCACGCAGCAGGTTGATGGTGTTGGCGCTTTCTTCAAGCTGGAACTGCATCTTTTGTAGTTGGGTTTCTAATTCGGCGGCCCGTTTTTCTTTAACCTCGGCCAGCTCTTGCCAGCGCACCAGCGAATCTTCCTGGTCGGCCTGGTATTGCAGATTATTGCGGTGAATGGTTTCCAGGCTGTCCAGCCGTTGGGCATAGTTTTCATTTTCTTTGCTGATGCGTTCCAGCGTGGCGTCTACTTCTGCTTTTTCGGCCACCAGGACGGTATGTTTCTGGCGCAGATCATTGTACAGATCACGCAGTTCACTCAATTCCTGGTTTTGATCGGTCATCAATTCACGGGCAATGGTCAATTCATTGCTCTGGCGTTCAATTTGGGTTTTTTGCTGGCGAATGGTCTCCTGGTTTTCGTCCAGAGCGCGCTTTTGGGTGGTCAGTTCGCTGCGCACGGCCGTGAGCTGTTCCGTCAGTGAATTGATTTTGCCATACGCCTCGCCGGCCATTTCCGTCAGCCGCTTCTCAAAATCCTGCTCCATCTCATAACGCGAAGCCAGCGCCGCCGCCAGTTCCAACTGGAGCAAATGGAGCGACTCCATTTCGGATTCATTGTGCGTGAGAAAGCTGGTGTCTATTTTTTCGGCCAGCTTTTCGGCCTGGCCGAGCAGGCGGGGTTCATCTATCAGCGTACCGGTGGCCCGGTAACGGGCCAGGTCGGCCTCGTCAATGCTGCTCGTCCAGCCCTGCACTTTACCGCCGGGATGAACGGTAAAGGAAACGGCATACACGTCACCCAGGATGTGCCCGGTTTCCGCCACCTCCACGCTGTGGCAATAGGCAGAGCCGGTAATGGTACCCTTCACAATCACTTTGGGGGCGACAATGTGCCCCACCACCGTGCCATCAGCATGGATGATGACCGGCTTGTCGGTGGTCAGCCCTTCTACCAGGTAGCCGGATATGTCCAGCCACTCTTCTTTTTCGCGCCGGAAACGGGAAATAAAGCCGGGTTTACGGCCGTTCGCCCCCTGTTTTGTTTGTTGATTGGCTGTTTCAGGCTGGACAATGGGTTTGTCTGTGGTTTTATTGTCCGGTACAGCGGTTTCTTTCAGGGCTGCCATCTGTGGGCATGACCTCCAACATCACGTAAAAAACGTCAAAATATCCTTGCCAGGGTACTACATCTGGGTGCAAAGTTAAATAGGATAGTTGGCGTGTCAACGCCAGTTTAGGGGGCCATTATACCTGACAAAATGCCAATGTGTTAAAGTGTTCAGGTGTTCAAGTGTCCATGTACTTGAACACCTGAACACAGTCTTACTCGTTAAATCACCCGGCTGCGTATTTCCGAACTGGCATAATCCAGCAAACTCACCACCAGGGCAATCGCCAGCATCATCACGCTGGCCTGTTGATAGCGTAGTTGTTGGATGTTTTGCGAGAGGACAAAACCGATGCCGCCGCCGCCGACGAAACCAATGACGGTAGACATGCGCACGTTGATGTCCCAACGGTAAAAGGCAAAGGCGATGTAGGGCGGAATGATCTGGGGAATGACCGCATAGGCGATCACCTGAATGCGGTTAGCGCCGGTAGCGGTAATGGCTTCCACCGGGCCGCCGGCAATGCTTTCCACCTGCTCTGAGAACAGTTTGCCCAGGGCAGCAATGGAGTGGAAGGTGAGGGCCATAAAACCGGCAAAGGGGCCAATGCCCACCCAAATGACAAAGACGATGGCTAAAATGAGCGATTCAATAGAGCGCAGGATGTTTAAGAAGGTGCGGCACACGGTGTAGATGGCCCAGCCGATGGGAAACGGCCGTTTGGGATCAAACCACAACCCGGCCACGCCCCCCCCTACGGCGGCAATGATGGCCGGTATGGTCGTCCAGTATGCGGGTCTGTCGGGCACGTAAAGCCAGGCCAGCACGGAGCCGATGGCAAAAACGAAGATAGCGGCCCCGACTGCGGTTAACACGGCCGTGACCAGCCGCGCCGCCGGTCGTGACCAGGAAAGCACCGCTTCCTGCCCATAATGGCTGCCCCAAGACATAGCTATCAGCCCACCCAACAGCATCATCAGGGCCGGCGTGGCCAGACGAATGAAGTAAGAAACGACAAAAATAAAGTTGCCAATAAAGCCCCACACAAGCCCCAACGCTATTTGAATCTGGCGACCGGCCACTATGCCCAGTTCCGCTATCAACCCCAGGGCAAAGAAAGCAAGCAAAACAGCCACGCCGACGCGCAAATTGAGCAAAATCGCTTCCTGGCGCGACGGCCGTGACACGGCCGTAACCGGCGCCCCAACCCGCACCCGCAGCAATAGCCAGAGCAAAACCACCACCAGGATCAGCGCCACCGCCCCCTGCCAGGGCACGGCGCTGACCGTCGCCGCCAGGCCAAAAACAAAGCCGGCCACCTGCCCGGCAGCCCACCAACCGGCGGGGAAAGCAATGATCGCGGCCATAATGGCCGCCAGCGGCATCGTCACCGGTTCCATCAGGTTGCGGGCCGCCAGGAAGGACACGGGCACGGCCAGGATAGTGCCAACGGTTGAGGCCATCAAGGCCATCAGAATGGTTTCCGCCATGCGTTCCAACGTCAATTTGGTGGTGGCACTCAGCCCATTAATCTGACCTGTGGCCGCATCTGTCGTAAAAATATCGGGGCGCGCCAATGCCTGCAACACGTTGAACAACTGCGCCTGGCGTCTGGGCTGCGTGGGCGTTTCCAGGTTCACCTGCGTGATCTCCACCGCATACGCATAAACAACAATGAGCAGCACTACCAGGATAAAAGTGCGCAAGGCTTTCTTGAAAGGGGTCGCCCCATATGATTTTTGTTCTAATGCTGTCATGTTTTGATATGGGGATTGGTTGCTCGTTCCTCTCAACCAATCCCTATATGAGCCGTTTGCGCAGCCTGGCGCTCACAAAGTCCAACAGGCTCACCATAATGGCAATGGCAATAATCGTCACGGCCACCTGCCGGTATTGCAGCAAATTGGCGTAGCGCAGCAAAATCACGCCAATACCACCGCCGCCGACAATACCGATAATCGTAGACAGGCGCACATTGATGTCCCAACGGTAAAAGGCGAAGGCGATGAAGGGGGGGACGATTTGCGGCACGACGGCAAAAACGATGGTTTGCAGCCGGTTAGCGCCGGTAGCCGTAATCGCTTCCAGCAGGCCTTGCTCAATGTTTTCCACCTGTTCCGAGAACAATTTGCCCAGGTCGGCAATGGAGTTGAGGGTCAGCGCCAGCACCCCGGCAAATGGCCCCAGCCCCACCCAGGCGATAAAGATAATACCCAGGATGATAGGTTCGATGGCCCGCAGCAGATTGAGTACGCCGCGGGTTACGGTATAGATGAACAGGCCAATGGGCAACGGCCGTCGCGGAGGCACCGTCAGCGCCGCCAGACCACAAACAACACCCCCCACCAGCGCCGGTATGGTCGTCCAGTTTTGCGGGTTTTCAAAGCTGTAGAACCAGTTGAGCATCGCGCCAACGCCATAGATGAACACGGCCGTACCCGTGCCGGTGAGTACCCCTGTGAGCAAACGGGCTGCCGTCTCCGGCAGCCGCGACATCGCTTCTTCGCCATACCGGTTGCCCCAGGAAATGCCCACCAAGATCGCCACCAGCGCCATAAAA
Source organism: Anaerolineae bacterium (assembly GCA_019637635.1). Classification (GTDB taxonomy): domain Bacteria; phylum Chloroflexota; class Anaerolineae; order Promineifilales; family Promineifilaceae; genus CAADGU01. Next base: position 11,645 of record JAHBVI010000015.1, on the reverse strand, counting down.
ACGGGAAACATCACCCGGACCAGGTCCGCCGTCACCACCACAAAGGTAGCCATAAAACGCAGGCTGCCGGCGCGCGGCGTTAACCAGTGACCAAACAGCAGTCCCACATTGGCCAGCAGCAGCAAACCCAATAACAGCAGCAGCAGCGCCAGGCCCATGCGCACCCAGGCAACAATCCGTTTGGACAGGGGTTGTGGGCCATCATCACTATCGGCTACGGCCGTCCCCAGGCGCAAAACGGGCCACACCAGCACCAGAGCTAAAAACATGACACCCAGCGCCAGAATGGTAGACCATTCGGTAATCGCCAGCGCCAGGCTGACCAAGGGCCGGGCCACCAGCCGGGCCAGGAAGATGCCGATGGGCACGGCCGTGATCGCCGCCATCACCGCCGCCAACGGCGCGGTCGCCCCCGCCATCAGGTTACGCGCCGCCAGGAAAGAAACGGGCACGGCCACAATGGTCGCCAGCGTGGAAGCCATCAGAGCGATCAAAACTGTTTCCAGGATACGCTCCCAGGTCGTTTTGGCCGCCTCGCTCAGCCCGGCGATCTGGCTGTCTATAACCTCCTCGATCTCGATGCGCTGCGGCTCGTCGGCTTCGCGCACGTCGGGCATGGTAAAACGAACCACAAACTGGCCCTGTTCATCGGCGCGAAAGTTAGCCAGTTGGCGGGCCGGGACTCCCTCACCGGGCGGATACCAACGCAGCACCCCCCGGGCAAAAGGCGGAAAGCCGGCGCCGCTAAAGGTCAGCGGGTCTTGGGTTGTGTTGGCGCAGTTGGGGGCTAAGGTGATGGTACGGCCGTTATACGTAATCTGGGAGCCCCGCACCTCCTCCGGGCAGGGCGCCCGAAAAGAAAGGGCATTCCGTTGCGTCTCATAGGTATAAGCAAAAATATCAGGCCGGGACATCTGTCGCAGCATGTTGACCAGGTTTTCCTGCCGGGTGGGTTCCTGCGGCACGCGCAGGTCTATTTTCACCACCTGCACGGCATAGGCATACACCAGGAACAGGATCACACCCAGCAAGATATTTCGCAGTAGCCGCCAGCGCGGTGAGCGATTTTGGGCTGAGCGATTTTCACTTCTCATCAGCCAATGCGTTCGGCTTCCTGGCCGTAAATTTCCTTGAAACGGGCATCATCAATTTCACTGGGCAGGCCATCAAAAACCAGGCGGCCCCGATTCAGGGCAATGGCGCGAGTGCCATACTGCTGCACCAGGTCCAAAAAGTGCAGACTACACAACACGGTAATGTTGTCTTCCTGGTTAATTTGCTGGAGATAACGCATGATGCTATGCGCCAGGGAGGGATCGAGGCTGGCGACCGGCTCATCGGCCAGCATCATCTCTGGCTCTTGCATCAGGGCGCGGGCAATGCCCACCCGCTGCCGCTGCCCCCCGCTCAACTCATCAGCCCGGTTGTTGGCCTTGTCCGGGATGCCTACTCGTTCCAGGTTGGCATAGGCGCGTTGTATGTCCGATTTGGGGAAGCGGCCCAAGATGCTGGCCAGCGGGTTTACGTAGCCCAGCCGCCCGCTGAGGACATTGGTCAGCACCGAGGAGCGGTCAACCAGGTTAAAGTGCTGGAAGATCATACCGATGCGGCGGCGAGCGCGGCGCAGTTCTTCGCCCGTGATGTGTGACAACTGCACGTCGTTCCACCAGATTTCGCCCGACGTCGGCTCAATCAGCCGGTTAATACAGCGCAGCAGGGTACTCTTGCCTGACCCGCTCAGGCCGATAATGGCCAGAAATTGCCCCGGCGGCACTTCAAAACTGACGTCATTCAGGGCGACAGTGCCATCATCATAGATTTTGGTGAGATTGATAACTCGTAGCACGAGAACTCCGCAAAGCTAAGAAGCCGGGAGACGAAACAGTCTCCCGGCTTCTTTTCAATTATCGCGTTAATTAACCTGGGCCGAGAACATCTTCCTCAGTAATACCGAGGGCTTCCATCGCGGCGCGCACCGGGTCATAGAAGCTGTCGCGGACAGGATCAATGCCCGTCCAGGAATAGAAGTCCTGGGCGCAGATGGATTGGGCGCAGGCTTCGCTGCGGGTGAAGGCTACCAGGGCATCCACGATCTCTTGGGACAGAGAAAGCGGGAATTGAGGGCCAAAGGAGACGGTGTCATTAGGGATTTGCGGCGTCAGGGCCAGGATGCGCGTTTGATCAAAGATGTCTGGCGCGGTGCTGACAGCGGAAGCGCGGGCATCCAGAATACGGAAACCACCTTCGGCCGGGCCGCCGGCAATCAGGGAATGTCCGCTGTCGTTAAAGGTGAGTTCGCCGGCATCACGCCAAATTTCGGGGTCGTCTACGCCATACGTCCAGGTTCGGCCGGCCATCAGCGGCGGGCTGAAGAAGGCCGTGCCAAAGTCCACATCTTCACTGTAGACGGCCAGCATGGCGGCGGGGTGGCCGGGGACTTCGGTAATTTCACCGGGTTCAATGCCGGCTTCGCGCAGCATGGCCAAAGGATAGAGATAGCCGGATGTGGAGGTGTAGCTGGGGATGGCCCAGGTGCGGCCTTCCAGGTCTTCTAAGGTCTCAATATCGCTGTCGGCGCGGACGACAAACATGGCCGTGTACCAGGGGAGACCCTGGCGCACGGCGGCGCCGCCAACGGTGACGCCACAGCGTTCATTCGCCAACACATACCCCTGGGCAGGGATGAAGCCGATGGTGTCTTCCGGTGAGGCGCACATTTCTTCAACAGTGGCCGCGTAGCTGGTGGGTACAATGACTTCAAAATTCAAACCGGTGGCCTGCTCCAGGGCATCAGCCAACACTTCACCGCCGGTGACAATGATGTCTGCTTCGACAGAGGGAACAAAGAGGACTTTGATCGGCCGTTCTTCAGAACCCAACGGCGCTCGTTCGGCCATGACTTCTTCGATAACGGTTTCGACGACGGTTTCGATCACCGTTTCGGTGATAACGCGGGTGACTTCTACCGGGATTTCCACTTCCACCGGGACTTCCACTTCTTCTGTCACCGTTTCGGTGATGACACGGGTGACTTCCACGGTTTGCGGCGTACAGGCGATGACCAGCCCGGCGAGCATCAGGAACAATAGCGAAAGGGTAAGAACTCGTTTTGCACTCATTTTGGTCTCCTTAAGTGTATGAATGGCGCGCCAACGATGAATGGGTGTGACGGCCGTATGGGGTTCAAACAGCGGGATTATAACCAAGTTGATCCTGATGCCAAATGTTGGCGTTTCCGTTTTTGTCGTTCAATTTGTTGGTTTATAATCCCTTGACAGGTGGTGGGGGGTAGTGAGCTTACGAATAAGAGAGGTGGAAAATGAGCAGTTTGTCGGAAAAAGATATTCAGGCGCGGGCTTCGGCGCAGTCGTTTGCCAAGGGGCAGGGTTATTATCGGAATGGATATGTGAGCGATGTGGTGCGGCGGGGGGATGTGGTTACGGCCGTTGTGGAAGGCAGCGAATACGAACCGTACCAGGTGCAAATCACGCTGGACGAAACCGGCGTTGCCGATGCCAACTGCACCTGCCCTTATGATTGGGGTGGGGATTGTAAACATATTGTGGCCGTGTTGTTGACGCTGGTGCATCAGGCAGAGGCGGTCGTGGAGAAGCCGGAATTAGAGACCGTATTGGATGGGTTGACGGAAACACAATTGCGCCGGGTGCTGTTGAATCTGGTGGCCGGTCGGCCAGAGTTGATGGCGGCGTTGGAACGGGAGGTGGAATGGCTGCAAAAACGGCCGGCAATCGCCACTTCGGCTGCGCTCAGTGCAAGCGCGCCCGGCCCCTCCATCGCCGCCGTAGACGAGGCCGCCGTGCGCCGGGAGATTAGCAAAGATTTTCGCGCTGCCGGGCAGCCGCACGGCCGTGGCTACGACTATTACGACTACGATGATGATGGTACCGGCGTTGACCTGGAGGAAATTCTGCGGCCACATCTGGACAAGGTGGAATCGCTGCTGGCTGATGGGCAGGCAGAGGCGGCGGCCTCGCTGCTGGTGACGATAATAGATACTTATGCCGATGGTTTGAACGAACTGGACGAATGGGTCTATGAAGAAAGCGATTACCAGTTTGAGGAAATGACGTCAGAATTGGCCGAATGGCTGGCCGAGGTATTGTTGAGCCTGGAGCTATCCCCGGAAGAGCAGGAGGAGTGGCTGGCGCAAATTGAGAGCTGGGAAGGGGATGTGGGGGAGATGGAGTTGGCGGTCACGGCCGTGACGCAAGGCTGGGATTACCCGCCGTTGGTGGCCGTGCTGCAAGGGCATATCACCGACAAGGGCGCCTGGGAAGGGGAAGCGCCGGACTATGCCGACCAGTTAGCCGGCGCCCGGCTGCGCATCCTGGAAAGGCAGGGGCGTTTTCAGGAGTACATCTATCTGGCGGAAGCCGAGGGGGAGACCAGCCTGTACGTGAATATGCTGGCGCGCGCCGGTCAGGTGGAACAGGCGCTGGCGGAAGCGCGGCAGCTTTTGACCAACGCCCACGAATATCTGGCGCTGGCGCAGGTGTTGGCCGGGCAGGGGGAGATGGCGGCGGCGTTAGAAATTGGCGAGTCTGGCCTGGCTGTGCCGGAGCCGGCGCGTGACGAATTTGGCCTGAGGGCCGGGTCGGATTCGGGCAAAGGGGCCTTGGCGGTGTGGCTGCGCGACCAGGCCGAACAGGCGGGACGGCCGTCGCTGGCCTTACAAGCTGCTAAAATTGCCTTCCAGCACAGCTGCCGCCTGGCCGATTACCAGGCGGTGGAACGGCTGGCGGGTGACGATTGGTCGGTGGTAAAGCTGGAACTGCTGCCCACGTTGGTCAGCCGGACGTATGGCGGGGAGGCCATAGACATTTTCCTGTATGAAGGCATGTTGATGGAAGCGATGAAAAAGATAGACGCCAGTAGCTATCTTTACTTCGGCGGCGAATTGACAAAGGTGATTGCCGCCACGCAGGAAAAATATCCCGATTGGGGCATTCAAAAGTACCGGCAGTTGGCGGAACGGATTATGGGTGGGGGGAAGGCGAAGGATTATGACACGGCCGTGTCTTACCTGCGCCAGGCCCGTGACATTTACTTACAACACCAACGCCAGGATGAATGGCGCGCCTACCTGGGTGGCCTGCTCACCACCCACCAGCGCAAATATAAACTGGTACCAATGCTACGGGAGATTCGGTAACGGCAGTGCCAGGCAAGGGGCAAGACTGTTTTGGTTAACAGAGGGGAACAGCCCCTTGCCTGGCACTACTTCACAATATCATCCAATGTCAGGTTAAGGGCGCGGGCGATGGCTTGCAGCACGGCCGTTTTCCCCACCCGTTTCCCCGTTTCAATCTGTGACAAATAGGCGGTGCTGATGCCCGCCGCCTGCGCCAGTTCCGCTTGCGACAGCCCCCGATATTCCCGCCACACCTTCACCGGGTTTTCCCCATCCAAAATGGCATACGGCACCCGCGCCGGAATCAATTCCTCTTCACAGCTGGCAATGCGCGCCACCACGTCATCATAATCCCGAATATCTTGCAACATTTCGGCGTCTTCAACCAGTTGCACGTACAGGTCATAAGGCAAAACAGCATACTCTGGTTGGCCTTCTTTGAGAATGAGTTGGATTTTACTCATCGTAAACATCTCCGCGTGGCCCTATTTTCAGAACCAGAATGAACATTTCTCCGTCCTGAATCTTGTAAATAACCCGCCAATCGCCAATGCGCAAACGATAACCAGGCCGTCCCTGAAGTCTTGTGACGTTGTTGTGTTGGGCATAGGGATCAACTGCAATCTGGTCTAATTTTTCCCGAATCCGACTGGCCAAATGCCGGGGCAGTCTGAGCAATGCACGTTCAGCCTGCCGGGAATAGGTTACTTCATACATCGCACGATGTTAGCATATGGCAAATAAAAACGCAACGGTTAATTTGCTTAATGCAAACAAATCGCGTTCAATCATTATAAACTTTGGCAATGCTAGAGATGAGGCGGAGGGCGTCGAAGAGTTCGGGGCAACTGCGGGTACGGCCGTACCCCAATGCCATCTTTAACCCCTGCCCCACAATGTGGATGGTGAGGCCATCTGGCCCTTCATATTCATCCGCCAGGCGGACTATATCCCGGCACGCCTTCTGCCAATTGCCCGACGGCCGTACTTCCACCACCACAGTGACGGCGCGCTGGGGGAGAGTGGCTGGTGGCCGGTTACGTTCCCCCATTTGTACCTGCTCACTGCCCACTGCCCACTGCCCACCGCTCACTGCTAACCGCTCACTGCTCATTGCCAACTGCCCACCGCCCACCTCGTCTTCCTCAAAATTAGGCGGCGGTGGCGGCGCGGCATAGACCGGTTCGGCGGCAAAATAGGGCGGCGGTTCGGCGATGAACTCATCTTCGGGCGGGGGCGGCGGATAGGTAGCAGTACGGCCGTTGGCGTTCTCACGGCCGTTGGCGTTGCCTTGCGTGTACCCATTACCATTCTCGTGCCCGTAGGCAGAGCCATTGACCAGTCCCAAATACGACTGATCCTCCTCAGCCGCCAGCGCCACTTCGGCGTTGGCCGACACCCGGTCTACCAGGATGCTCAATTCATCCCCTTTGGCCTGTACCTTGCCCAGCACCAATAGCACCTGATCCACACTCACCTGCTCGCGGCACTCCTTCCAGGTGCGCGGGAAGAAAACCAGGTCAATTTTGCCGTCCAGGTCTTCCAGCGTGGCAAAGGCCATCGGTTCACCCTTCTTGGTAGTCAGCGTGCGCAAATGGCTGATCATGCCCGCCAGTTTCACCGTCTTGGTGTGCCAGTTGGCGTCAATGTCGGGGATGGCGGCGGTGGTGAGCGTGGTGAGGGTGGCTAACGGCCGTTCCAATGGATGCTCCGACACATGCACCCCCAGCGCCTCTTTTTCCCACTCTAGCAGCACTTTGTGGTCTACTCTGGCTACCTGGTCCGGTGGATGCAGCAGGTCTACGCTCACCTTCAACGCCGGGGCGCCTGTGGCCCCACCAAACAAACTCATCTGCCCCACCGAAGCGGCGGCATGTTCCGTGCCGCTGTAGCTCACCAGACGATCCAGCGCATCCATCAACTGCGGCGGCTCCCCCCAACAATCAAAAACACGCGCTTTAATCATGTATTCTAACGGCCGTTTGCCCACCCGCTTCAAATCTACCCGCTCACACAAATCGGCCACGCTCTGAAACGGCCCATGGGCCTCCCGTTCCGCCAAAATCTGGTTCAGCGCCGCCTCACCCGCATTTTTAATGGCCCCCAACCCAAAACGGATGAGATGCCGGTCGCCCTTATCTTCTATCGTAAAATCAAGCGCCGAGGTGTTAACGTCCGGCGGGGCCACGTCAATGCCCAGCGTCTTTGCCTCCGCAAAGTAGCGGCGCACCTTGTCCGTATTGTCCCGCTCCACCGAGAGCATGGCCGTCAGGTACTCCACCGGGTAATGCGCCTTCAAAAACGCCGTCTGGCAGGTCACTTTGGCATAATCCGCCGCGTGTGATTTGTTGAAGCCATACCGGGCAAAAAACTCAATATCCCCCCAAATGGCGGCGCACACTTCCCGGCTCAACCCTCTGGCCATCGCCCCTTCCGTGAATTGAATGCGGTGTTTTTCCATCAAATCTTTTTTCTTCTTGGACACCGCCTTGCGGATCATATCCGCCTCACCCGGCTCATAGCCTGCCAATTCCGCGGCAATACGGATGATCTGCTCCTGATACACCACAATGGCGTAGGTATCGCCTAAAATCGGTTCCAGCGCCGGGTGATGGTACCGTATCTCCCGTTCACCGTGCATCCGGGCAATATATTCGGGGATGTTTTCCATCGGGCCGGGGCGATAAAGAGAGATGGCAGCGATGATGTGGTCAAACCGCTGCGGTTTCATATCCATCATCAACCGCTTCATCCCCGCCCCTTCCACCTGGAATATGCCGGCCACACGCCCCTGCGCCAGCATATCAAACAGCTTTTCCGGCTTTTTGGTCGGGTCTGGTCCCACGTGCCCCACATCGTAGGGGATGTTATCCATGGTGTACCGCACCCCATACCGCTCCTCAATCAGGCGGGCGGCGCGGCGCATCACCGTCAATGTACTCAGCCCCAGGAAGTCCACTTTCAGCAGACCAATAGATTCCACAATTTCCATCGGCCACTGCGTCACCCGATCCAGGCCACCCAGCCCTTCCTCGCCGCTGGTGGGGCGGTTGAGGGGCACGTATTCTTCCAACGGCCGATCGGAAATAATCACCCCGGCGGCATGGCTGGAAGCGTGGCGGGCCACTCCTTCCAGATTACGCGCCGTGTCCAGCAGTTCTTTGACCGCCTTTTCGCCCTTGTACCGCTGTTCCAGTTCGGCCGAATAAAACTCGTGATCCTTGTTCAGCACGTCGGCGATGTGCGCCGGTTTGCCGGGAATGGCCGGGATCAGACGGGCAATGCCGTCCACTTCCGGCAGGGGCATGTCTAATGCCCGCCCCACATCGCGGATGGCTGCGCGCGCCCCCAACGTACCAAAAGTGATGATTTGGGCCACCTTTTCCGCGCCGTAGCGCCGTTTGGCATAGGCCACCATCCAATGGCGGGCGTCGTCGGGATAATCCAGGTCAATATCGGGCATGGAAACGCGGCCCGGATTCAGGAAGCGTTCAAAGATAAGGCCGTTGGCCAGGGGATCAATGCTGGTAATGCCCAAGGTATAGGCCACCACCGACCCGGCGCCGGAGCCGCGCACATTCCACCAGATGTCGTTGTCTTTCCACTCCTGGTAGCTTTCGTAGGGGAAGGGGTCTTGATGCTGCTGCCACCAGCGGTCTGAGCGGGCGGCCCATTCGCACAAATCCCAGACGATGAGGAAGTAGGTTTCAAACCCCATGCCGTTGATGATGCGTAGTTCGTGGTCGAGCCGGGCGCGCAGGTCGGCGTCTTGATGGGCGCGTTCGGCGCCGTAGCGCCAGGCCAGCCCCTCTTCACACAGGGCACGCAGGTAGGCAGGCGCATCGGCGCCGGCGGGCACGTCAAAATGGGGCAGGTGGTAATTTTTGTCGTCCAGGTCAACGGCGCACTGCTCCACGATGAGCAGGCTGTTTTGCAGGCTGTTGCGCACCACCGCCTCCGGGTAGCCCTGGAAGAGGCGCATCATTTCGTCGTAGGATTTCAGGTAATAGCCCTGGTCAGAGAAGCGCATTTTGGGGTTTTGCACGGTGGAACTGGTCTGGATGCACAGCAGCACTTCGTGGGGGGCGGCGTCGGCGGCGCGAACATAATGCACATCATTGGTGGCCAGGAAGTTGTGTTCCAGGCCGAAATGCGGGGCCATCTCAATCAGCTTTTTGTTGATGGCGCTGAGTTCGGGAATGGAATGTTCTTGCAGTTCCAGGAAGAGGCGCTCTTTGCCGAAGATGTCCAGGTATTCGCCCAGGAGTTTATGCGCCAGCTTCATATTGCCGTCGCCAATGGCGCGGGGGATTTCGCCGGCCATGCAGCCGGTGGTGGCAATGAGGCCGTCGCTGTGGGCGGCCATGAAGGGGCGGTCTATGCGCGGTTTGTAGTAGTAGCCGTCCAGTTGGGCGGCGCTGGCGATGTGCAGCAGGTTTTTGTAGCCGGTCTGGTTTTGGGCCAGCAGCAGCATGTGGAAGCGGGTTTTGTCCAGTTGCGGGTCTTTGTCGGCCATGCTGCGCCGGGCCAGGTAGGTTTCAATGCCGATGATGGGTTTGACGCCGGCCGCTTTGGCGGCGCGGTAAAATTCGATGGCGCCGTACATGGCGCCATGGTCGGTGAGGGCCACGGCCGTTTGCCCCAATTCCGCCGCCCGCCCCACCAGATCGTTTACCCGGCTCAGCCCATCGAGCAGGGAATATTCGCTGTGGCAGTGCAGGTGGACAAATTGGGGGTAGTCGTTTGACATGGTGTGGCCTTTATCGGTAATCGGTAATCGGTAATCGGTAGAAGTTCACCAATTACCTCTCAATTGTTGTGTTGTCCCGCATGGAGAGGAGTATACCACAAACGGCCGTGCCTGCCGGGATCTGGCAAAATTTTAAGGCGCGTTTTGGGGGGAGTGGGAGCCGCGAAGGGCGCGAAGGGCGCGAAGGTAATGAGAGTGGGATAGGGTCACCTATCGCCAGGGCATGAATGCCCTGGCTGGTCGGTAGCGCCCCATCAATGGGGCTGGCAGAGCATCCCGCCCCATTGATGGGGCGACGCTGTTTAGCCCGGTGATTGATCACCGGGCGGTGATTGATCACCGGGCGGTGATTGATCACCGGGCGGTGATGGATCACCGGGCGATGATGGATCACCGGGTGGTGTTGGTCAACAGAGGTTTTGTTTTTGACCTTGACATCTGCCAGAAAACCTCAACTTGTAAACAATGGATTTAGACAAACCCAAGATTGCTGGTCGGAATGCCCCTGAGAGCGTTACGGCCGTTCAAACGAAAACATGGGCACCATCGCACCACGCCGCTACAGCTTGTCGGAATGCCCCTGAGAGCGTTACGGCCGTTCAAACGACGATGCAAAACCATCAGACGTGTGAAGTATTAGTGGGTCGGAATGCCCCTGAGAGCGTTACGGCCGTTCAAACTTGAGCGCTTGTGGATCGTTGCCGCATCCTCCGGGTTCGTCGGAATGCCCCTGAGAGCGTTACGGCCGTTCAAACGCACCCCGTTTTGCTGTGAGAGGGCCATTGGTTGTTATGTCGGAATGCCCCTGAGAGCGTTACGGCCGTTCAAACTCATGGATCCAATTCGGCCAGACTTGTTCTGGTACGAGTCGGAATGCCCCTGAGAGCGTTACGGCCGTTCAAACGCGGACTTTGTAGGGCGTGGCATGGCAAAGACGCATGTCGGAATGCCCCTGAGAGCGTTACGGCCGTTCAAACAGCGGGCATACTGGCGCGGGTATCATGACGCTATGTCGGAATGCCCCTGAGAGCGTTACGGCCGTTCAAACTCGCTCCCGACACCTGGGTGAAAACATACGTTGTGTCGGAATGCCCCTGAGAGCGTTACGGCCGTTCAAACACGAGGGAATTTGTCTACAAAATGTGTCTGCAAGAGTCGGAATGCCCCTGAGAGCGTTACGGCCGTTCAAACTGCGTGGTTCTCAGATGGTCGAGCACAATGACCTTCTTGTCGGAATGCCCCTGAGAGCGTTACGGCCGTTCAAACAAGTTGATGAGGTACCACCAGAACGTTTGTGATTTTCTGTCGGAATGCCCCTGAGAGCGTTACGGCCGTTCAAACCCCTTTGCTCTTGGCCTTTCCACTGGTGAAATATCTTGTCGGAATGCCCCTGAGAGCGTTACGGCCGTTCAAACAAAATGAATCCCCTAAGTTGGCTTTTTGGTGATGAGAATGGTCGGAATGCCCCTGAGAGCGTTACGGCCGTTCAAACTCGGTGAAATGTGTACAGCATGTGGCTGTGATGGTGGGTCGGAATGCCCCTGAGAGCGTTACGGCCGTTCAAACTGCTGCTGTCCAGAGTTTCCTCAAGCCAGCTAAACACCGTCGGAATGCCCCTGAGAGCGTTACGGCCGTTCAAACCTGCTGCGGGTTTTGTTAATGGGCGGGACAGCAATAGTCGGAATGCCCCTGAGAGCGTTACGGCCGTTCAAACGTCCTGACTACCCAGACAGCCATGTACTT
>JAHBVI010000149.1 GCA_019637635.1 Anaerolineae bacterium | reverse complement strand
GTTCCCCTGTGCCACCGGCGCCATCGTCCCCGGCCGGCTGGCGCAGGGGCAGGGTGATGGTGAAGGTAGCGCCATGTCCGGGGGTGCTGCTGGCTTGAATACGGCCGTGATGCCGTTCCACCACCTTGCGACAAATGGCCAGCCCCATGCCGGTTCCTTCGTAAACGTCACGGCCGTGCAGCCGTTGAAACACGCGGAAAATACGCTCGGCGTGATGCGGCTCAAACCCAATCCCATTATCCGCCACCGTAATCTGGCAAACGTCCGATGCGGGCTGTATATCCCCGGAAATGCGAATCTGGAGCGGCGTATCCGGTCGCCGAAACTTCAGGGCATTGCTTATCAGATGGCGAAAGAGCAAATGCATCTGTGACAATTCCGCTTCTATCACCGGCAGGTCGGCGATGTGAATGGTGGCCTCACTCTCCAGGATAGATGCTTCAAAATCGTCCATGACCGAGTGGATGACGGCCGTTAAATCTGTGTTCACATATACTTGCGACATGGCCGATATGCGGGAAAAGGTCAGATAGTCGGTGATGAGCCACTGGGTATAAGCAGCCGCCTGGCGTAAGCGATGCAGATAATTTTGCCCCCGTTCGTCAATGCCATCAGCGTACAATGCCTGCAAGCGATCACTAAATGCCTGAATCTTGCGCAGCGGCTCCTGCAAATCGTGTGAGGCAATATAGGCAAATTCTTGCAGCTCCCGGTTATTTATTTCCAGTTCCATGAGCGATTTTTTAAGCTGATTTTCAACCCGCTGGCGGCGGGCATCCACCCGGCGATAATCCAGGGCAATGGCGATCTGGCCGCACAAACCAACCAGCAGCAGTTCATCTTCGGGGGTCAGCCCATCGGCCGTGTGGTGCTGCACATCCAACACACCCAATACCTCTTGCTGCAATTGAATGGGCACGGCCAGTTCGCAGCGGGTGTCTGGCAGCCAGATATTGGGCAGCCACTTTCCTTCCTGAGTAACATCCGGTACCAGGACGGGTACGGCCGTTTGCGCGGCCTGGGCGATTATGCTCAAGGGATTGTCCACCATAATTTTATGCCCCATCTCTTTCAACCGCCGGCCTGCCTCACCACTACCTGCTTGCAACCGCAGTTCATCTTCCTCCAACGTGTAAACCTGCACATAGTAATAGCCAAACCGCGCCTGTATCAGGTCTACCACCCGCCAAAATAGCTCCTCCAAAGCTGGCGCGGCGGCAATTTCCTGGGCCACTTCCGTGCTAACCTGCACCTGACGACCCCGTCGCTCCCAGGAAGCCTGGATATTTTGCTCTAATTCTTTGCGCTCGGTAATGTCCTCAGAAATGCCTAGAATATATTTGATGTTTCCATAACGGTCGGTGATGGGCACTTTGCGGATATGCACAAGGCGCAGATCACCAGCGGCTGTCTGGATGGGCTGTTCAGGCACTTCAATCATACGCCCGGTTGCCAGTAGTTTACGGTCTGTAGCCGCGAAGAGATCCGCCTGTTCGGCAGGGAAAAGGTCGTAATTACTCTTGCCTACCACATCCTCTGCCTTCCAGCCTATCAATTGTTCGCTGGCTTTGTTTACACGCACCAAACGCAGATCGGCGGCATCTTTTACGGTGATAGGGGTGGGGATTTTTTCAAAAACGGAATCGAGAAAGTGGCGCGATTCTTCCAATTCGGCGCTGAATTTATTCATTTCTTCAAATCGCCAGGCATTTTGCAGGGCAACGCCTAACTGGGCCGCCAGGATATTGAACACACGCACATCGTCGGGGCCAAATCGGTTTAGCTCCTCTGACTGCACATCCAGCGTACCCAACAGCCGATCCCCCAAAACAATGGGCATCACCAGTTCGGAACGGGTAGAAGTGAGCAAGGGGTGTGCCCAATAGTCAGGGTGATTGGTGACGTCATTCACCACCACGCTTTGCCGGGTGCGGGCGGCCTGGGCCACCAGGGAGGGGGTTGTATCCAGGGTAAGGGTCGGCCTGGTAGCTGCCAACTGCCGCCCAACTTCGCCAGCGCCAGCGACCAGCTGCAGGGTACGGCCGTCAGCCTCTAACAACCCTACCGTCACCAACCGCAGCCCAAAGCGTTCCTGGGTCAGATCGACCACCGTTTGTAAGAGTTCGGCGCTGTTGAGAATGGTAGTCACTGCCAGGCTAACCTGGGCCACCACTTCCAATTCGGCGGCCCGACGCGCCAATGCGTCCAATGTGGCGTCGCTATCGGACGGTAATGAGAGGTCTGGCGTGAGAGATGGTGGGAACTTCATCTGTTATTCTCTGTTGAAATTTGTGTTGCTTCATCATAAAGGAGCAACTCCAAACGGTCAAACCCCAGAAGTTTACGCATTCACGGCCGTAGTACCCAACTTGCCCACACCCGTTTACAGACTGGTATAATCCGTTCTCAAGATGACAAAATCAAGCTATGACTTAATTTTAGCCGAGACCAAAACGATTGCCGTTGTTGGACTTTCCACCCGGTCTGCCCGCGCCGGGTATTATGTGCCCGCCTACCTGCAAAAGCAGGGGTATCGCATTATCCCCGTAAACCCCCATCTCACAGAAGCGCTGGGCGAAAAGGCATACGCCACGCTCACGGCCGTGCCTGAACCGGTAGACCTGGTACTCATCTTCCAACGCAGCGAAAACGTGCCCCCGTTTGTAGATGCGGCCATAAGCATCGGCGCTAAAGCCATCTGGCTGCAATCGGGCATCCGGCACGAAGAAGCCGCCGCCAAAGCGCGCGCCGCCGGGCTGCTGGTGGTGCAAGACGCCTGTATGATGGTGGAACACGGCCGTTGGCAGGCCAGGCAGCGTTACAACTGAATGATGCTCCCTGCGTAATAACAGATGTCTATAAACCTGCCTAAAGCATCCGGCTACGGCCAGAGCGCCAGGAGCATCAGGAGTAAGCACGATGAGCGATGATATTGAAGCCTTGAAAGAGGCAGAAAAAGAAAACTTTTCCTTTACCGATACTGATGTTGATGTTGCCCCCCACCAGACCCATCACGTTACCCACAAACGAGAAGAAAACGATAATTGGCTTGGCGGCGTCATATTGATCACCGTCGGCGGCGTCTTTTTGCTGACGACTGTGTTAGGTTACAGCCTGCAAAATTGGTGGGCATTGTTCATTCTGATTCCCGGTTTGTCCAAACTGGTTCATGCCGCCCAAACATACCGGCGCGACGGCCGTTTTTCCCACCGGGCACGCCACAACTTCACCTGGGGCCTCACCCTCACCCTGGTTGCCTGCACCTTCTTTTTCAGCTGGAGTTGGAGCGCCATCTGGCCCGTTTTCCTGATCATCTTCGGCGTGGGCGCTTTGCTCAGCGGTCTTCTGGAAAATTAGTGGCTCAACAACCGGCACGAGGGCGTGCTGCTCGTTCGCACGCCCTCGTGCGAACTCCTCAAATTCAGACACTCACGGGCTGCTGGCGCGCCGCCACAAGAAAATGCCCACCAACAAACCCATCAGAAAAAAGACACAGTTCAGCCCCTGCTGAATGGGCAACAAATTGTCTAACACGCTGCCAAGATACGCGCCAATGGTGGCAGCCGGCAGCACAAACACCCCCAACAAAATCAAATCTCCCATTAGCTCTATCCACGAAAAATAGGAATTTCCCCCTTCCTGGCTCAACCACTTAAACAGTCGCCAAAACCCATAGCCGCAACCCGCCCCCACGGCAGCCCAAAAGAACACGCCCCCTATACCTTCGGCTGTTTGCATAAACCTGCTAATGCTATCCAAAACATCCCCTGGTTGAATGATGGATGAGATTGCTTGACACAATCGAGTAATGGTACTAAAGTCCTGACCAGCCAGAATTTTACCAGAAGCAGGTGCAAACGCATATGAGTAGTAACAAACTGCATACCGCCACCTTTGCCAGCAATCGCATTATCCTTGAAGGCGCTTACAACGTGCGCGAGATGGGAGGCTACATGACCGGCGACGGCCGTCTCCTCCGCCATCATACCCTTTACCGGGCCGACAGCCTGCACGCGCTAACCCCTGACGACCAACAGTCCCTCCTCCATTTGGGTATCCGCACCATCATAGACCTGCGCCACCCGCAAGAAACAGCACGGTATCCTAATGTTTTTGCCCGATCAGAAAAAATCACCTATCTAAACATCCCTTTTTATTCCGGTTGGCGCACTCTTTTCCCCCAGGGCACGTTGCCGGCCAGCCTGACACATCTGTACACGGCCGTGCTAGACAACTGCCACCAATCCATTCAACAGGTGTTAACGGCCGTAGCCGACCCGCGTCACTACCCACTGCTCGTTCACTGCCAGATTGGCAAAGACCGCACCGGGCTGCTCATCGCCCTGCTCATGGGGTTGGTAGGCGTTCCCTTCAAAACCATCGCCGCCGACTACGCCGTCAGTTATGACTATTTGCAACCCATACTGCACCACTATCGTCAGCAAGCACAGCAGCACGGCCGTGACGCCACCCTATTCGAGCAAATCCTCCAATCACGTCCCGAATCCATCACCGACACCCTCTGCCATCTGCAATACACCTATGGCAGCTTTGCCGATTACTTCCATACCCTGGGATTAACCGCCAGCCAGCTTGACGCCATCCGCCGCACGCTCACCATTTAGAGAATA
This sequence comes from Anaerolineae bacterium, assembly GCA_019637635.1. Taxonomy (GTDB): domain Bacteria; phylum Chloroflexota; class Anaerolineae; order Promineifilales; family Promineifilaceae; genus CAADGU01. The sequence continues at coordinate 12,110 of JAHBVI010000149.1, read as the reverse complement.
AGATGCAGACTTCGCTTCGTGTGACCCAATTTCGTGAATCGGTCATCCGGGATATGACCCGGTTGGCTTTGCAGCACAACGCCATTAACCTCAGCCAGGGTTTTCCCGATTTTGGCACGGAGCAGGCCATTGTAGAGGCGGCGGTCACGGCCGTGCGCGATGGCCTGAACCAGTACACCATCACCTGGGGCTACCCGCCGCTGCGCCAAAAACTGGCGGAATTGTACAGTGAGCGGTTGGGCTGGGCAGTGCATCCCGACCACCACGTCACCGTCACCTGCGGCGTCACCGAGGCCATTGTGATCGCCATGATGGCCGTGCTGAATCCAGGCGACGAGGTCATCATCTTGGAACCGGCGCATGATAATTTTCGGCCGGCGGCCATTATGGCCTCGGCCGTGCCCGTGGCCATCCCCCTCACTCCACCCGATTACCGGATTACGCCGGAAATGCTGGCTACGGCCGTCACCTCCCATACCCGCGCCCTGCTGCTAAACACACCGCACAACCCCACCGGCCGCGTCTGGGACGCCGCCGAATTGCAGGCCATCACCGACATAGTATTGAAACATGACCTGGTATTAATTACCGATGAGATTTATGACCGGATATTGTACGACGGCCGTAGCCACCTTTCCCCCGGCAGCCTGCCCGCCTTGCGTGACCGCACCATCACCATCAGCGGCCTGGGCAAGACGTTTGCCGTCACCGGCTGGCGGTTGGGCTACGTGGTGGCCCCGGACGAACTGATGTCGGCGATACGGCCGTTGCACGACTTCACCTCCATCTGCGCCCCCACCCCCCTGCAAGCGGCGGGCGCGGCTGCGCTGAGCCTGCCTCCCTCCTTCTACGAAGCCACCACCGCCGCCTACCACGAACGCCGCGCCCTGATGATGGCGATCCTGGAAAACAGCGGCTTCCACGCCACCCCACCCCAGGGCGCTTATTACATCATGGCCGACTATCGCCGGTTGCCCATCCCCCAGGCGCAGTTGCCGCCGATGGCCTTTGCCCGCTGGCTCACCACCGAAGCCGGCGTGGCCGTTGTGCCCGGCGATAGCTTCTATTCCCTACCCGGATTTGGCGATGGATTGGTGCGTTTTGCCTTCCCCAAAAAACGCGAAACTTTAGAAGAAGCAGCCCGCAGGCTGGCGGGAAGATTGATTCAATCTTAAAGATTGAGCCAACCTTAAAACTCGATTTTGAGGCGGGTGCCACCGACGGTGATGATGTCGCCGGGGCTGACAACGGCCGTGCCCGCCACCGGCGTCTCGTTCAAATAGGTGCCATTACGGCTGCCCTGGTCTTGCAGCCACCACTGCCCATTACGCCGCGTAATCAGCGCATGTTCAGACGAAGTAAAACCATCGGACAATACGATGGTATTGCTGCTGGCCCGGCCAATGCTGGTGACGGGCAGCAAGGGGAAGAGGGTGTCTGGGGCCACTTCGCCGCTTTCATTGGCAATGACGCGCAAGACGCCAGACGGCCGTTCCTCAGCCGCCAATGAGGCCGCCGTCAGGCGCATGTCCCGGTAAATGAACCAGGCAATCAGGGCGACAAAGCCCGCCAACAACAGGGCGCTTACCAATCGCAAGACGAATAACAATACGGCCAGATCCATTATGACTCCTCACGGGACGGCGGCATCACCTGGGTATCGGCGTTGTCGGCATTATGCCCGCCCCGTTTGGGGGTGGTCTGCCCTTCGGCATAGAGCAGCTTGATCTGGCTCAGGGTGATGATGTCGCCGGGTTGCAGCACACATTCGGCAATGGGCTGGTTGTTGACGTTGGTACGGCCGTGCCGCTGGCTCAGGTCATACAATACAAAATGGCCGTAACGCCAGCGCAGTTGCGCATGGCGGCGGCTGACGGTGACGGCATCCAGCACCACGTCATTATCGGCGCGGCGGCCAATGGTCATAATCGGTTTGTCGAGGGGGATATGGTGACGGCCGTCTACAATCAAATACGCATCCAATTCCTGAATCGCCTGCATCACCTCGGCCGCCACCACATTTTCCGGGCGCAATTGGGTGGTCTCATGTTCCCGGCGCTGGCGCATCGCCCGCACCCCCACCTCGTGCCGCTTCATGGCCTCATCCGCCGCCAATATCACGTGCGGGCTGGCCAACAGCCGCAAATTCTCCTGCTGCGCCAGATGCAAAACAAGCGTCTGCAACTCCGTTTCCAGGTGGGGATAAGTGGCGACAACTGTTTCTAGATCAAGGGGGTGCAGGTGGATGTGGTAGGTATCGGCCACCGTGCCATTCATGGCGCTGTCTTCCAACACGCGCGTCAGGCGAGCAGCAATGTCGGCCGGGGTGACGCTGCCGCCCAGCAGCCGCCCCAACGACCCTTCAATTATCTCTTGCGCCAGATTTTCAAACCGGGAAATGGGCGTTTTTTTGGTCATAATCGGCGGCATTATAGAGTCAGGCTCATCCCCCGTCAACGCCGATTACACTACGCTATATGAACGTAAATTTGCGGTAGCAGGTGGCAGATAATTGCCACCTGCTATCGGCTACCTACTTCACCACAAAGGTTGCCAGGATTTGGTCAAGGGCGTCCAGGTCGGCGTCGCTCACCACCTGCACCATAACCAATGTCTGGTAACTGCCATCAGCCGGTTCGGCCGCCAGCACCACCAGCAGAGTACCGGTGCCGCCGCAATCCAACCAGACATCATAGTTACCGCTGTACGCGCCGTCATCATATTCCGTGCGTCCGCTGTAGCTGCAATCGCCGCTAAAATCGAAAATATCCAACAATTCGTTCACCGTCACGTCAAACTGGTCGGTGGCGCCAAAGAAGACGCCGGGTGTGCCCCAGGAATTGTAGAAGTCGTTGATATTGGGGGCGGCAATGAGGGAGAGGCCAATGACCTCACCTTCCAGTTCCCAGGCACGGCCGTCCACATCGCTCCAACCGGTGGGCACATCCATCGTCAACGCGCCGGAATCGTCGGAGACGGTCATGTAGTTGGTGTACGTGGTACCGGCCGTGTTATTGCTGCTGTTGGTATGGCTGGCCTCTTCCTGCAACGTTTGGGCAAAGGAGAAGGTTTGTTCCAGCACACGGCCGTTCAACTGCCCCTTCAACACCTCCTGAGAGCTAAAACGCAGCACTTCCACCGCCATCTTGTCCGTCATGTTGCGGGAACGCAGAATGTCGCAGTAATCGGCCATCGTACCATCCACCGCCAGAATCAGGTCTTCCAGGCTGAGAATAATATCGCCGCCGCGAATACCGGCTTCCTCCGCCGGTGACCCAGATTTCACAGAGGAAACCCAAATGCCGGAGAGACCTTGCCCGTCATTCACGGCCGTCCCATTCACCCCAATCGAGAGATAATCCTGGCCCTGGCGCAGTTTCTCAATGACCGGCAGCGCCTGCGACTGGGCAATGGCAAAGTATTGGTTGGTGTCCGAACGGCCAGCATAATTCACAGCCACCACACGGCCGTCGGCCGTTACCAACGGCCCACCGGAATTGCCGGGATTGATGGTGGCGTCGTGTTCCAGCGCCCCGTCAATCGAGGCCCAACTGGTCTCACCACCGGCGCGCGCTTTGGAGATGATGCCCCGCGTCAGGGTATATTCCGGGTTACCCAGCGGGAAACCGGCGGCATAAATATCCAGCCCCACGCTGGCGTCGCCGTCGTACCAGGCCATGTAGGGGAAATTGTCGCCATCAATATCAATCACCGCCAGGTCTGCGCACTCCGACGCGCCCAAGACGCGGGCGTTGCGCGGCGTAGATTCGCCGCCCACCCACACCTTCAGCAGCGCCGCCCCTGTCACCACGTGATTGTTGGTAACGGCAATGCCGCTGGGGTCAATGATAAAACCGGAGCCACGCCCGGCGGCGTTGTAGAGCGTACCCACTTCCGGGTCTATAAACGTACCCTGCGCCTCAATCTGCACGGTGGCGCTTTTGACGGCATCCAGCGTATTGATGGGGCCGGCCATTTCCGGCGTGGGCGGGATCTCGGCGCCGGTCTGATCACCGGCGGTCGTCGGGTCGGTATTTTGCCCCATGGGCGCCTGCACGCGGAACGCGACGCTCTGGAACGGTTCCCCGTTCAGGCTCAAATCCACTTTATAATCGCCGGTGGGCCAGGGGGTGTCATTGACCAGATCAAAGGTCACGGTATTGTCGCCGCTGATGGTCTGTTCCACCTCGTCAATCAGGTAATTGGGGTCTACGTTGGCAGCGTTCACGGCCGTCCAGGTGGCCTTCACGCGCGTATTTTCCGGGCCGGTGGCCTCCACAATCAAATAAAAAGTGTCTGTGGGCGCAAAAACGGTGGTGCCCCGGCTGCCACTTTCGTCTTTCGCCAGCGTCACTTTGCTGATTTGGGCTTCGCTGCCGCCTCCGCCACAGGCGGCCAGCAACAGCAGTAAAACGAAGAAAACTATCTTGTTTTTGTGGGTCAACAACTGATTCATGGTTTAAATTCCTTTTTTTGGCTCTTTGAGAACTAAGGGAGTTAGCAGGTCGTGACGTGTGACGAGTGACCAGAGGGACCACACGCCTCACTCGTCACACATCACGCATCACAGCCTATCACCCCTGAATTCCCAAAGAGTAATAAGATATAATGTGCGAGCGTAACACGATGTTTCCATCATGTTACCTGTTCCGGCGGTTCGCGCCGGGTTAACTCATCGGGCGGTTGGTCGGCCGGGGGCAGCATGGCTAACAAAGACGGGATGAGAGCCGGCCAATCGCGGAAGTAACGGGTTTCGTTCGTCTGGGCATGGTGCAAACGGCCGCGCCACTCCCTACGGCCGTCGGGCAGCAACGTCTGCCAGAGTCTTAAAACAAAAAGCTGCGGGGGTGTTTCTAATTCATCGCTCATACCATCCTCAATGGAGTTGATGGGCGGCATCATAGAAAACCCGCCGTTTGAAAACCGTTTGAAAGGGATAAACGTTGAACCGATCACTGGCAATAGGTTTGTTAGGCAACTTTTCTCTGCGGCAGGGGGCGCAACCCATCACCACCTTGAACGCGGAACGGCCGCAAAGTTTGTTGGCCTATCTGCTGCTGCACCGGCAAACGCCCATCTCCCGGCAACAACTGGCCTACACCTTCTGGCCTGACTCCGCCGAAGAACAGGCGCGCACCAATCTGCGGAATTTGCTCTACACGCTGCGCCGCCACCTGCCAGACGCCGACCATTTTCTCTGGTTTGACACGCATACCGTCCAATGGCGCGCCGATGCGAACTTTACCCTGGACGTGGCCGACTTTGAGCAGGCATTGGCGGCCGGGCGGCAGGCCGCCACCCCCCAGGCGCGGTTGGCGGCGTGGGGCACGGCCGTCAACCTCTACAAAGGCCCCCTGCTACCCGGCATTTACGACGACTGGCTGATTCCCCTGCGGGAAAAGCTGCACGACGCCTATCTGGAGGCGCTGCACCACTGTGCCCAACTGGCCGCCGAACTGGGCGGCCTGCCCACGGCCGTGCAGTACGCCCGCACGCTGCAACGGGAAGACCCATTGGCGGAAACGGCCGTCATCCTGTTGATGCAGCTCTATGGGCAAATGGGCGACCAGACGGCCGTACAGCGTACCTATCAGACCTGCGTCGCCACCCTGCGCCAGGAGCTAGACGCCGAGCCGGGCCTGGAAACCCAGGCCGCCTATGCCGCCGCTGTGCAGCAGGCCACTCGCGGGAGAGAAACAGACGCCGCTGCGCCAGAAACGGCCGTGCCGCCGCGCGCCTCTCCCCGCCAGGCGCCGCAGTTACCGCCCCAACCCACCCCCTTTGTCGGCCGAGAAACCGAACTGGCTAAACTGGCCGAATGGCTGGCCGACCGCCACTGCCGCCTGATCACCATTACCGGGCCGGGCGGTACCGGCAAGACCCGCCTGGCTTTGCAGGCCGCTCTGGGCCACGCCACCGTTTTTGCCGACGGTGTAGCTTTTGTGCCGCTCACGGCCGTGACCGACCCCACCCTGCTCCCCTCGGCCATTGCCCAGGGGTTGGGTTTCACCTTCACCGGCGCCGCACCGCACCAGACCCAACTACAACAATACCTGGCAGACAAAACCCTGCTGCTGCTGCTGGACAATGCCGAACAACTGGGTGAACGGGTTGAGTTCCTGGCCGAACTATTGGCCGCCGCGCCGCAGGTTAAACTGCTCATCACCTCGCGCCACCGCCTGCGCTTGCAGGAAGAGTGGGTTTTCCCCCTGCAAGGTTTGCCGCTGCCGGATATGGCCGACGCTCAAACCATTGCCGCCAACAGCGCCGCCGCCCTCTTTGTGCAGGCAGCGCAGCGGCACAACCCCGGTTTTACCCCGGACGCGGCTGACTGGCAGGCCATTGGCCGCATCTGCCGGTTAGTGGACGGCATACCTCTGGGCCTGGAACTGGCCGCCCCCTGGATTCGGCTGCTGAGCTGCGCCGAAATTGGCGCGGAGATCACCAGGAACCTGGATTTTCTGACCAGCGCCCACCAAAACATACCGGAGCGGCACCGCAGTCTGCGCGCCGTTTTTAACCAGACCTGGCAAATGTTGACGCCGGCCGAACAAGCAGCGTTTGGCAGCCTATCCCTGTTTGTGGGTGGTTTCAGCCGCCAGGCGGCGGAAGAGGTGGCGGGCGCTGACCTGCACACGCTGTCCGCTTTGCTGGACAAATCGTTGGTGCGGCGGCTGCGCAACGGCCGTTACGACATTCACGAACTGCTGCGCCAATATGCCGCCGGGCAACTGACGCCTGCGGCCAACCAGGCCGCCGCCGCGCAGTTGGCGGCCTATTACCTGACGCTGGTAGAGACCGCCGCCAGCCACCTGATCGGCCCGGAGCAGCAAACCTGGCTGGAAACGCTGGAACTGGAATATGACAATATGCGGGCGGCGCTGGCATGGGTGATCGAAAGGGGGGATGGGGAGACGGCCGTGCGCCTGGGCGCGGGGTTGGGCCGTTACTGGTGGCTGCGTTACCGGCCCGTTGAAGGCGGCGCCTGGCTGCGCCAGATAGTGGCGATGCCCGGCCTGCCCGCCGCCGCCACCGGTCGGGCGCTGACCTACGCCGGCATGTTGGCCCGCCTGCGCCGCGACTACGCCGAAGCCGAAAAGTGGTTGACCGAAAGCGCGCAAACCCTCCGCCAGGCCGGGAACAAACAAGATTTGGGCCGCGCGCTGAACGAATTGGGCATGTTATATCTGGATCAGGGGCACGCTGACCGGGCGCAACCCTTGTTTGCCGAATGTCTGGCGCTGGCGCGAGAGCTGGATTCGCCGCACGTCATCTCCATTGCCCTGCTCAATCTGGGCATGGTCACACAATACCTGGGCAACTTGGCCGAAGCCGAAGGTTACTACGCCGAAGGTCTGGCACTCACCCGCCAACACGACCTGAAAACTAACGCTGCCATGATCCTCAACAGTTACAGTACGCTGCTGCTAGACCAAAACCGGCTGCCTGCGGCCAGGGACATGCTCCTGGAAAGCGTACAGTTAAATGCAGAGTTGGGGCATCAAGATGGCATTGCCTGGGCATTTTTGGGCCTGTTGACGCTGCATCACCAGGCCGGCGATTGGGAAACGTCAGCCCGCCTGGTTGGCTTGCAAGAGACGTTGCGCCGCCAGTTGGGCGCGCCGCTGCCGCCCACCAACCAGCGTCACTTTGACGACATCAGCCACGAATTGGGGCAACAGCTAGGGGCAGAATCCTTTGCCGCTTATCGGGAACAAGGCCAACGCCTGACGGTGGCGGAGGCCCTTTCCCTGGTACAGAATCTTTAGCGGTACCCCTCGCTGAAAATATCAATCATCAACCGGGCGTCGCCCAGCGGATAGAGGATGGGGCAGGTGCAGCCGTTGTCCATGTACTCGCGCACTTTGGCTTTTACTTCGGCGGGGGCACCGGCGGCCGTACACATCTGCACCACATCATCCGGCACCAGGTGCATGGCCGCTTCAATCTGCTCATCGGTGGCCGGCCAGGTGAGAACCTGATGCAGATCGTCCAGCAATTCCTGGCTGACGCCGCTGGCTTTCATCAGGTGCGGCTGCTGCCCCAGATATTGGGTAATCATTTTGCGCGCCCCGTCCAGCGCCCGTTTGCGGTCATGGTCAACAGAGCAGATCATTAGTTGTGGCCGGTCAATGTCATCTATCGTTTTGCCTGCTTTTTTTGCGCCTCGTTCCAGGGCATCAATCGCTTCCAGGTTGTATTTCGGGGCCACCAGATAATTCAGCACGGCGCCATCGGCGATCTCGCCGGTCAATTCCATCATTTTCATGCCCGTTGCGCCGATGTAGATGGGGACGTGGCGGGGAGTGGTACGGCCGTGAACCACATCCAACTGTATACCATCCACGTGATGAAACTCGCCATGAAAGGTCACATTTTCCATGTTCAACAGCCGGCGCAGCACTTCCACCGTTTCCCGCATCGCCAACAGCGGTTTGCGGCGCTCAATGCCCACCTTCTGCGCCAGCGGGTCCCACCACGCGCCAATGCCACAAATGATGCGGTCGGGAGCCAGATCATCCAGCGTCAAGAACGTCGCCGCCAGCAAGCCAATGTTGCGCGTCCAGTTATTGGTGACGCCGCTGCCCACTTTCAACGTGCTGGTATGGCTGGCAAAAGCGGCCATGGGCACAATGGCGTCCCGCACCAGCCGGCTCTCCGCCTGCCACACCGCCTCAAATCCCTTCGCCTCCGCATACTTCACCAACTCAATGCCCTCTTGCAAGGAATGGGCATCCTGCAAATAAAGCGCCATCCGATCCTTGGCCATCACATCCTCCTCTGTAACGCGATTTGGCAAATCGCGTCACGTAAATTCATTGTTGACGAGCCGTTTACTGACCTGGTTGTGCCGTCTGATGATGGGTTCCAGGTCTATGGTTTGTAACACACCGTCAGCGACAACGACACGGCCGTTAATCACACTCCACGTCACCGGCTGCGGCGCACAAAAGAGCAGCGCCGCCAGCGGGTCATGCTGCGCCCCGGCATACGCCAGCCGGTTCAAATCATAGGCGATGATGTCCGCCGCTTTGCCCACCGCCAACTGCCCAATGTCGTCTCGTTTCAATACAGCCGCCCCGCCCCGCGTGGTCAGCCACAACGCTTCTTCAACTCGCAGCGCATCCGCCTGATTCAGCACCCGCTGCAACAACATCGCCTGCCGCGCCTCATTCAGCAAATGCCCACCATCATTGCTGGCCGAACCATCCACGCCCAGACCAACCCGCACCTTGTTGTCCAGCCATTGCCGCACCGGCGCAATGCCACTCGCCAGACGCATATTACTGCATGGGCAATGGGCCGCCCCCGTACCCGTCCGCACCATCAGCCCAATTTCGGCTTCATCCACATGCACCGCGTGTGCCCACCAGACGTCGTCACCTACCCATTCGAGCTGTTCGGCATAGACTGACGGCCGTACCCCAAACCGCTCCTGGCAAAATAGCTCCTCATCCTTTGTTTCCGCCAGATGGGTGTGCAGCGTCACCCCATAACTGCGCGCCAGCCGCGCCGATTCGCGCATCAAATCCGGCGTCACCGAAAACGGCGAACAGGGCGCTACCACAATCCGCGTCATCGCCAATGGGTGGGGATCGTGAAACTGCTCAATAACGCGGCGGCAATCACGCAATATCGCCTCTTCATTTTCCACCACACTGTCTGGCGGCAGCCCCCCATCACTTTCGCCCAGCGACATTGAACCTCGCGCCGCATGAAAGCGCAGCCCAATTTCCTGCGCGGCGCGAATTTCGTCATCTAGTTTTGCGCCGTTGGGGAAGAGATAGAGGTGGTCGCTGGCAGTGGTGCAGCCGCTCAAAATCAGTTCGGCCATGCCCACCAATGCACTGATGTAAACTGCCTCCCCATCCATCCGCGCCCAAATGGGGTAAAGGGTTTTGAGCCAGTCAAACAGGCCACTGTTGGGAGCTAATGCACGAGTAAGTGTCTGGTACAGGTGGTGGTGGGTGTTCACCAGACCGGGCAGCACCACCTGGTCGGTGGCGTCTATGATCTGGTCGGCGGTGTGGAAGTGGGAGGGCAGCACGGCCGTGTCCCCCACCCACTCAATCACATTCCCCCGCACAAACAACGCCCCGTTGGGTATCCTCTCCCCGGCATCATTCATGGTGATGAGCAATCGGGCGTTTTTCACGAGAAGGGTTGTCATATTGTTGCCATGAAAAGAATGAGATTGGGAGATTGAGAGATTGTCAGTCTCCCAATCTCCTAATCGCTCAATCTCTTCTTCAAGGTAAAAGGGTGAAGTAAGGGGTGTGCTTCGGCTGTATCATCCCAAAATCCCGCCGATCTAATGTGAGAATCGTATCAATACCCAATCGTTCGGCCACAGCCACAATAGTGGCGTCAACCAGATCAAGCCGTGCATCTGCATACTGGTTTAGAATCTGGCTGGTACGCGCAAAATCCTGCGCCGTCATTTGCTCAATTCTCCAGCGCGGGTCCTGCAAATTGTCCACAAAAGCCCGCATCACCGGATGCCCAAGCCGTTTGTTGAGCAGATAGCAGGTCTCAGGAATCACTGTGGGCAAGATGTGCTTTTCCCAGGACGTGTCCAATACAATTTGCACACAGGCGGTATGGTGCGCATCCTGGTGATTGATTACCGAGAATAAAAAACTGGAATCAAGCAGCGTTTTCTTCATCTAATGTCTTCTTCATCGCGTACTGCAAAACCATATAATGGGTGAATCGTTTCTTGAATGTATTCTTCGTCCTTTCCGTCAGAAAAATCAGTAGGCACGGCCCATTCGCCAGCCAGACCAATTAAACGCACCAATGGGTCGGCAACAGGGTCACTGGTTTCTTCTTCCACCACGTACTCAAGCAAAGCCTCACGGATAATAGCCGCTTTTGACATACCTTTGCGTCGGGCAATCTGATCGATCTTATAGAGCAATTCTTCTTCGGCCATGATGGTTGTGCGTATCATAAGTCACCTCGTAGTTATACATGCATAATTATGATAGCATAAATTGAGTTCGCTGCGTAAACGGAGGGGAGGCTTTAGCCGAACCGTATCGGCTAAAGCCTCCCCTCCATAACTAATTCGTCCGTTTTTGCAGGCCGCGTTTGGGGATGCGCATGGGCAGTTGGGTGCGGCGGACGCCATCGAACTGGTAAAGGGCGTTGGCGACGGCGCCAGCGGTGGGCACCAGGCCAATTTCGCCTACCCCTTTGGCCCCATACGGGCCATACGGGTCAGGCACTTCCACGCCGATGATCTCCATTTCCGGCATTTCTTTGGCGCGCAGAATGCCCATTTGCCGCAGCATGGTGGATTGCGGACGGCCGTCTACCATCACCAACTCCTCGCTCAACGCATACCCCAACCCCATGTGAATTGAACCCTCCAACTGCCCTTCAAACAGGGTCGGGTTGAAAATTTTGCCCGCGTCATGGGCGGCAATCACTTTTTTGACGAATCCCTTTTCCTCGTCCAGGATGACCAACTGCGTGGCGTAGCTGTAGGAGTAATGGGTGTACACCTTTTCCACCGGCGCGCCCGGTTTCGTCGTCCAATCTACCACCCAACGGCCGTCATACACCCGCCCCACCAACTCCGCTAAAGTGTGCTTTTCCAGGTCGGCCTTCAATTCTTTACAGGCGTCAATCAGGGCATTGCCTACCAATGAGGTAGCGCGGGAAGCCGTCGTCATACCCGCTTCCTGCTCTGACTCAGTGCCTATACGAACTTCAAACAACGACGGCGGCAGCCCCGTCTCGTTGCACACCACCTGTACGGCCATCGTGTTCACACCCTGCCCCATCTCCGTCCAGCCGTGATCAATGATGATTTTGTCTGGCGCGGCAATGGTGATCCGTGCTGAGGAAAAATCCGGCATCCCGTTGCCGATACCCGTATTTTTAATGCCGCAGGCCAGCCCGGCATACTTCGCCTTGTAAAACTCATCCTTCACCGCCAGCAGCGTGGCTTTCGCGCCGGCCCCGGATTCGATGATCTGCCCGGTGGCGGTCATCGAACCGTCATCCAGGGCATTGTCGTAGCGGAACTGCCAGCGGTCGAAGCCCCCCTTTTCACACAAGTCATCAATCAGGCTTTCCAGGCCAAAGGCGGCCTGATTGAC
>JAHBVI010000148.1 GCA_019637635.1 Anaerolineae bacterium | reverse complement strand
CCCTAAGATATCAAAAGGCAAATTTAATGAACGAACTGGAAGCTTTAGGCTACGAAATGCGTGATGCACTCAATGAAGAAATGAAGGCGGTGTTATTGTCCAACGGCCGTACCCCAGACCTGTACTACGGCATGATGCACTACCACATGGGCTGGCGTGACCGGGATTTGGGGTTGGCCGACGTAAACGCCGGCAAACAGATTCGGCCAGTGCTGCTGCTGCTGGTCTGCCAGGCGGCGGGCGGCGACTGGCAAAAGGCCGTACCCGCCGCTGCCGCTGTCGAACTGCTACACAACTTCTCACTCATCCACGATGACATTGAAGACGCCAGCCCCACCCGGCGTGGCCGGGAAACGCTGTGGCAGCTTTGGGGCATTGAGCAGGCGATTAACGCTGGCGACGCCATGTTTGCCCTGGCCCATCTGGCGCTTAACCGGCTCTATGACCGGGGCGTACCGGCCGAGCGGGTGGTGCGCGCCCTGCGCCGTTTTGACGAAACGTGTGTGCGGCTGACGCAGGGCCAACACGCCGATATGGACTTTGAAAAACGAGACCGGGTAACGGTAGATGAGTATATTGCCATGATCACGGGGAAAACGGCCGTACTCCTCTCCCTCTGTGCCGAATTAGGCGCGCTGGTTGCCGGGCAAGACGACACCACCATCGCCCACTATGCCCAATACGGTCTGGACGCCGGGCTGGCCTTCCAGGTCATTGATGACATCCTGGGCATCTGGGGCGACGAAACACTCATCGGCAAATCTGCCTCCACCGACATCACCACCAAAAAGAAAACCCTGCCCGTCCTCTATGGCCTGGAACACAGCGCCGACCTGCGCCAGTTATACACCCAGGAAGAAACCGATAGCGCATTTGTGCAGCAGGCCGTGACATTGCTCAACCAGACCGGCGCCCGCGACTTTGCCACCACCAAAGCCACCGCTTACACCCAAAGCGCCCTCGGCAATTTAGAAGCCGCCCACCCCAGTGGCCCCGCTTATACTGCCCTCAATCAACTGACTGATATGCTGCTTAAAAGGGATTATTAAATAAAAAACGGCCGTCTGGAATTCCAGACGGCCGTTTCACCGATAACCGTTTACTGATTACTCTTCATCCCCAAACCCTTCCAGGTCATCATCATCCAGCCCATACTCATATTCCATTTCATACTCTTCTTCAGCCGCTGAAGCCGCTAACTGCTTTTCTTTAGCCGTCGCCAGAGCTTCTAAAATGGCCGGGTCGGTATTGTCATCAATCATCAACGGAATCGAGAAGTCGAACTCCGGCGTCTCTTCCTCTTCTTCCTCGTCCAGCAGATCAGCCGGTTCGGGCGTCGGCCGGTTGTGCAAGTCAAAGCCTGTGCCTGCCGGAATCAGCTTGCCGATGATGACATTTTCCTTCAGGCCCATCAGCCTGTCTTCAGCGCCGGCGATAGCTGCGCTGGCCAGAACTTTGATCGTATGCTGGAATGAACTGGCCGACAGGAAACTATCGGTGTTCAACGCCGCTTTCGTAATCCCTAACAATACCGGTTCCGCCTGCGCCGGTTCACCACCTTCCTCCATGATTTCTTCGTTCGCTTCCATGAAGATCGCCAGTTCCACCAACTCGCCGGGCAGCATTTCCGTATCGCCGGAATTGGTAATGACCACCTTGCTCAACATCTTGCGGATGATGACCTCAAAATGTTTGTCATGGATATTCTGACCTTGTGGCCGGTAAACCTGCTGCATTTCTTGCAGCAGGTATTGGGTCACGGCGTCACGGCCCAGAATATCCAGAATGCGGTGCGGGTTTTTAGAACCTTCGGTTAACTGACCACCGGCGAACACTTCCTCGCCATCAGAAACCAGCAGGCGCATACCGGCGGGGATTTCATAATCCCGCTCATCACGGCTTTCCCAAACAACCGTCACCCGGTCGCCATTACGTGACACACGGCCACCATGACGGGCCGAAATGACCTCATCTTCTTTCTCCGCCAAAATCCCACCCGGTTCAACGGCGTCATTGTCACCAATTTTAACCACCCAGCCTTCGGGGATTTCATACACATCGTCTACCAGCTTGGTATCGGTCACAAATACATGGCGCACGCCATCAACCATACGCACTTCGGCACGGCCACCGATCTCGGTGATAACGGCCTCACCTTTTGGTTTCTGGCGAGCTTCAAAAAGTTCTTCCACACGGGGCAAACCCTGGGTAATGTCACCGGCGGCCGAAGCGGTACCACCGGTATGGAAGGTACGCAGGGTCAACTGGGTGCCAGGTTCGCCAATGGACTGCGCGGCAACAATGCCAACGGCCGTGCCCCGCTCCACCGGTTTACCGCGCGCCAGGTCCAGGCCATAACATTTGGTGCAAATACCGCGCCGCAGTTCACAGGTCATGGGTGAAAAGACATAGACTTCTTCGACACCCAGCTCCTCCACACGTTCCGCCGCCGTATCGGTAAAGTAGTCGCCAATACGCACCACCGGTTCATTAGTATCGGGGTCCATAATCTCTTCCGCCGACACCCGGCCCAGCACCCGTTCCGACAACGTTTGTTTGCCAAAATTATCAGAGCGCCGTACATGAATACCCTTATCCGTGCCACAATCAGCGCCCATGACAATCATATCCTGGGCAATATCCACCAGACGGCGGGTCAGATAACCAGCATCGGCTGTACGCAAGGCCGTATCCGCCAGACCCTTACGCGCCCCATGCGTAGAGATGAAATACTCCAAAGTATCCAACCCCTGACGGAAATTGGACTGGATAGGGACAGGAATGATGCGTCCCTGCGGGTCTGCCATCAGACCACGCATACCGGCCAACTGGGTGATAGGCCCAAACCCACCCTTGCCGGCGCCGGACAAAGCCATCACCGCAATGGGGCTGGCCGGATCCATTACATCACGCACCGCCTTTTCGACCTTATCTTTGGCGTCATTCCAGGTTTCAATGGTGCGCATATATTGTTCTTCTTCGGTGAGCAAACCCCGACGATACTGCCGGTCAATCTCGTTCACACGCTTGAGCGCGCCATCCAAAATCCCCTGTCGTTCTTCCGGTATGGTCAGGTCAGACACGGCGATAGTGGTACCGGATACCGTTGCATAGCGGAAACCAATCGCTTTAACCGCATCTACCAGGTTAATGGTCGCTTCGTCACCCAAATGGCGATAGACGCGGTTGATCAGGCGGGTGACGCCACCTTTGTCCAATACCTGGTTGACAAACCGGAATTCTTCCGGTAATGCCTGATTAAACAAGACCCGTCCGGGGGAGGTTTCGATGATTTTCTGGCGCGGTTTGCCATCCTTATAACGGGTATGGTCTTCTTTGTTGACGGTATAGGTACGCACCTTGATTTTGGCGTGAATGTCCAGGTAGCCCAGTTCGTAAGCAGTTTCAACCTCTTCCAGGCTGGCAAACGTCTGGCCTTCTCCTTTACGGCCGTCACGCATCAGCGTCAGGTAATACACCCCCAACACCATATCTTTGGAAGGCCCCACAATTGGTTCGCCGTTGGCCGGTTTGAGTAAATTGCGGGTGGCCATCATCAATTCCATGGCCTCATCCACCGCCCGGCGTGACAACGGCACATGCACCGCCATCTGGTCGCCGTCAAAGTCAGCGTTAAACGCCGAGCAAACCAGCGGATGTAACTGAATGGCTTTCCCTTCCACCAGCATGGGCATAAAGGCCTGGATACCCAGACGGTGCAGGGTGGGGGCGCGGTTTAGGAGGATGGGACGGCCGTCAATAACCTCTTCCAACACCTGCCACACCTCCGGCTGCTGCCGCTCAATCACCCGGCGCGCCCCCTTCACATTGCTGGCATAGCCATATTCCACCAGTTTGCTAATCACAAACGGGCGGAACAGTTCCAGCGCCATCGTCTTGGGCAAACCGCACTGGCCCAACTTCAAGTTTGGCCCCACCACAATAACCGAACGGCCAGAGTAGTCCACACGTTTACCCAACAGATTACGACGGAAGCGCCCCTTCTTCCCTTTGAGCATGTCAGACAGGGATTTCAGTTCGCGGCGGCCACGGCGGCTGAGCGCCTTGCCCCGTTGACTGTTGTCAATCAGGCTGTCCACCGCCTCTTGCAGCATACGCTTTTCATTGCGCACAATCACATCTGGCGCGCCCAGTTCCAGCAGTCGCTTCAACCGGTTATTGCGGTTGATCACCCGGCGGTACAAGTCATTCAGATCAGAGGTAGCAAAACGGCCGCCATCCAACTGCACCATCGGCCGCAAATCGGGCGGGATCACCGGCAGCACTGTCAAAATCATCCATTCGGGCCGGTTGCCACTCTTGCGCAGCGCCTCCACCACTTGCAGCCGCTTGGTGGCCCGTTTGGCCGCCTGCTTAGAGCGGGTGGTGCGCACCTCCCGCCACAATTCGCGGGAAAGTTTTTCCAGGTCCATGCGCCGCAAAATGTCATACAGCGCCTCTGCGCCCATGTCGGCGCGGAAGACGTTGCCAAATTTGCTCTTCAACTCGCGGTAATCATTTTCATTCAGGAAAACCATCGGTTCCAGGCTTTCCAACTGCTCCCGGTTGGCCTGGGCTTGCTGGCGCAGGCGCGACAATTTCACGGACAAGTCACCGCGCATATCGTCACCCACCGCCTGTGTTTCGCCGCGTAGTTCGTCTAGCTCTTTTTGCAGCGCCGCCAATTTGCTTTGATGTTCTTCTTCATACTCACTCTGCACCTCATTCAGGCGCTCAGTGGTAATTTCTTGCACCAACACACTGTGTTCGCGGCCTACTTTTTCACCGGCGCTCACCACAAGCTGCCCGGCCAGCACAATATCTTCGGCAGCCGGTTTATCTTTAGCATTCTTGAGCCGCTGCTCAACGGCCTTGGCCTCGCGCACCACCTCATCCGTAGCCGCAGATAAGCGATCATCAAAGGTTTCGTTTAACTCCAGCAGCGCCGCTTCCAATTCTAACAGGCGCCCCTGCGCGTCAGAAGTGGCCTGACCGATATTGTTCTGCAAATCTTCTTCAAAGCGTAGTTCGGCTTCTTCCAGCTCTTCCTGCAAACGCTTGAGCGCCCGCTGCCGGGCTTCCTCATCCACATGGGTAATGACGTATTGAGCAAAATAAAGAACGCGATCCAGATTACGCCGGGACACGTTCAACAACAGCCCCATGTGGCTGGGCACACGGCGGGTATACCAGACGTGGGCCACCGGCGCGGCCAATTCAATGTGCCCCATGCGTTCTCGCCGCACGGAGGAGCGAGTGACTTCCACGCCGCACTTGTCACAAACAATGCCCTTGTAACGGACATTTTTGTATTTGCCGCAGTAACATTGCCAATCGCGCGTGGGGCCAAAGATAGCCTCACAGAACAGACCATCTTTTTCCGGCCGTAACCGACGATAGTTGATAGTTTCTGGTTTGGTTACTTCCCCGTATGACCAGGAACGCATATGGTCGGGGGATGCTAAACTGATACGTAAAGAGCGGAATTCTGTTGTCTCCACCAGGTGACCTCCCAAAAAGATAAAGTACTCCAGCCCACAATAAATAAATTGAAAATCGTTCTCCCTCTTCCCGCAGTGCGGCAAAATGTTTGTTATGGGGATAAACACGGAAAAAGAGCGTTTGACCCTTACAGGCCAACGCTCTCATGTTTTTACAAACCCTTTATGCCATAAGTGCCCGCGATTATATCGGCAGGCGTCAATATGTCAAGTTTAGTAGATAAGCATTCAGTTAGAAGTGCCAGGCAAGGGGCCGTAATGCTCAGGTGAACCGCACCGGTTCTGCCCCTTGCCTGGCACTGCCCTACTGTTGTGGAGCTACCACCGCGCCGCAAAATTCGCAGGTGTAGCTGGTGACGCCGCGCGGTTGGGCCGGAATGGGTGCGTAGCAGTTGGGGCAGGACGTGGGGAAGGAGGCGCTGGTGATGCCGGCCTCGGCTAAAATTTCCACATGCGCGCCTGAGCGGTCTTTATCTACGTCGCCGGTTTGCACTCGCTTGATCATGGCTGCCCATTCGGAAGAGTTTTGCCCTTTCAGGTGGAAGCGGGCGCGGGAGATGTTGGCGCTGGCGGCAAAGACCAGTTCTAGAATGTCCGCTTTACCCATCCCCATGAAGCCGCCTTCTTCTTTGTGGGTGACGTTTTCAATCTGATGCACTTCCACGTCTATATGGACTTCTTGAATCATCTCCGAATCGGCTTTGAAGAGACCGAATTTTTTCTTGGTAACAACCTCTTCCCGCTGTTCAAAGATGAGGCGTTGGTCGGTGAGGAACAGATACCCTTTTGGCCCTTCTTTGCCGTTCCGGTGCCATTCCGTCTCTACCGCCAGTAAGGGGCCTTCGGCGTTGCGCAGCCGGATCGCCTGGGAAGCGTCCAGCAGGTCGAGCATTTTGCGGGCGTTGTTGACCTGGCGTTCCGCTTCGTTAACTTCGTTTTCGATGGGCCGGTAGAGGCTGGTGACGGCGTCTTGGGCGGCGTTGACGCGACGTTCCAGGCTGTCTACGGCCGTTTCCGCCAGCTTTACCGTTGATTCCACCCGTGGGTTGACGCGCTTGACCATGCCTTCCGCCTGATTCAATTCACTATCCAGGCGCGTTACCTGCTCTTTGAGCGTCGCTTCCACGCGGGGGCGAATGTTATTGTCCCATTTGTCGTCCAGCGCCACCAATTTGCTTTCCAACTGACCGCCATGCACGAAACCACGCGCCCGTTGCTTTTCCAGTTCAAAGGGCAGGTCGGTCAGTTTGGCGTCAATGCGACCAATGGCGCTGTAGATGTCGCTTAGTTGAGCGGCCGTTTCCAGGCGTTCGTATTTGCTTTGCACGGCCGTGACTTTTGCCTGCATTTCCGGGGCTACAACCTGACCGGCAGCCGCACCCGCGGCGGCGCCGGCTGCCGCTGCCCCGGCAACGGCCGTGCCCGGACGTACAATCCGGCGTTCCGGCGGTTTCGGCAAATCATGGCCTGGTGTTTTGGCCGGGGGGGGCGTACCACCCGTCTGCACGCGGCGTACCGGTTGAGGTGGTTGGGCCGGTGTGGTGGGTTGTTTTGGCCCGCCGGTCTGCACCGTGCGCACCGGTTGGGGCGGTTGTTTGGGCGGCTCCGGTTTCGCGCCGCCAGCCTGCACCGTGCGCACCGGCTGCGGTGGCTGCTTGGGCGGCTCCGGCTTTGCGCCGCCAGCCTGATACCGATTCACAGGTTGCGGGGGTGGTTTTTTCTTGTCATCATCTTTGTCTGCCATCGGGAATCCTCCTGTGAGGGTAATCGGTTATCGGTAACCGGTTATCGGTGGGCAGTTTACCGATTACCGTTTACCGATTACCGATAACTGTCTCACCTAAACGATACTTTAAATACGCTTCCATAAAATCATCGAGACGGCCGTCTAATACCGCCTCGGCATTACCTACTTCATATTCAGTGCGGTGATCTTTGACCATTTTGTATGGGTGCAGCACATAGGAGCGAATCTGGTTGCCCCAGCCGGCGTCTACATTTTCGCCTTTGAGGGCGGCCATTTCCGCATCTTGTTTGCGCCGCTCCAGGTCAAATAGCTGCGCTTTCAGGATTTTTAACGCGGTCTCCTTGTTCTGGGTGTGCGAGCGTTGGTTCTGGCAAGAGACGACGATGCCGGTGGGGATATGGGTGATGCGCACGGCCGTTTCGTTTTTCTGGACGTGCTGTCCACCGGCGCCGCTGGCCTTAAACCGGTCAATGCGCAGGTCACGCTCGTCAATTTCAATCTCAATTTCCTCGGCCACGTCCGGCCATACCTCCACTTTGGCAAAGGAGGTGTGGCGGCGGCTGGAAGAGTCATACGGGGAGATACGCACCAGCCGGTGGACGCCGCGCTCAGATTTGAGACGGCCGTACACATAATCCCCCCGCACCGCCATTAAGCAGCTTTTCAAACCCGCCTCGTCGCCGGGGCTTTCATCCAGAATATCCACCACAAACTTGTGTGTGTCTGCCCAGCGCAAAAACATGCGCTGCAACATCAAGGCCCAATCCTGCGCCTCCGTGCCGCCTGCCCCGGCATGAATGGCCAGGATGGCGTCCTCATCATCATACTCCCCGGCAAACAGGGTTTGGAAGGCGCGTTCGTCAATCTCCTGCCGCAGTTGCGCCACTTCCTGCGTTAACTCATCTTCCAGTTCCGCGTCGCCCAGTTCTACTAATTCTAGCGCTTCACCCAACCGCTGGCTGAGCTGCTGCCACACCGTCACCTGCTCCTTCAAACGGGTGAGTTCCCGCATCGTTTTTTGCGCGGTCTGGCTGTTATCCCAGAAACCGGGCGCGGTCGTTAACTCTTCCAACTGCGCCGCTTTGTCAGCTTTAGCAGCTACGTCAAAGACGCCTCCCCAGCTGTTCCACTGTTTCTTGTAAGCTGTGTAGTTCATTGACTAATGTTTCCATCTCAATCCTCTTTTTATTATGATTTGGTGGCGATCCCAAAACGTTCCCGATTTGCGTGATGCGTGATGCGTGACGAGTGAAATCACTCGTCACTCGTCACCCGTCACTCGTCACGCAAACAATCCATCTACAAATGTGGCCGCATCAAATGGGGCCAAATCTTCAATTTTCTCGCCGGTACCGATGAAGCGGACGGGCAGTCCCAGTTCACGGTAAATGGCAAAGACCATGCCGCCTTTGGCGGTGCTGTCCAGTTTTGTCAGGATGACGCCGGTGACTTTCACCGACTCTTTGAACTTCTGCGCCTGCGTCAGCGCATTCTGGCCGGTGGGCGCGTCCAGCACCAGCAGCACTTCGTGGGGGGCGGCATGGACGCTTTTGCGGCAGACGCCATACACTTTTTCCAGTTCTTTCATCAGATTATATTTAGTATGCAATCGGCCGGCCGTATCCACAATGAGTAAATTGTAACCACGCGCCCGCGCCGCCCGGATGCCGTCGTAGGCGGTGGCGCCGGGGTCGCCGCCGGGCTGCCCGGCAATGACAGGTACGTTGGCCCGCTCACCCCAGATGACAAGCTGGTCAATGGCCGCCGCGCGGAAGGTGTCGGCCGCTGCCAGTATCACTTTTTTGCCCTTGTTTTGGTAGTGCTGCGCCAGTTTGCCGATGGAGGTGGTTTTGCCGGAGCCGTTGACGCCGACGATCATGACGACGGTTAACTGGCGCGGTTGTTCCAGTTCAAAGGTGGGGTTGATATTCAAGATGGCGCGTAGTTCGTCTTTTAACGCTTGCAGCAGTTGGTCAGCTTTATACAGGCCGTCGCGTTTGACGCGGACGCGCATGGCCTCGACGATTTCCAGGGTGGTAGGCACACCAACGTCGGCTTGAATGAGCAGGGCTTCTAAATCTTCCCAGGTTTCTTCAGTGATTTCGCCAGTACCCAACACGTTGGCAATTTGCCCAAAGACGGTGTTGCGGGTACGGCTGAGTGAGTCGCGGATGCTTCTAAACAAAGGTTTACCTCGTTGATAGGATGTTTAGACCCTAAGGGTTTTCTGAAACCCTTAGGGTCTTTGGTGGCTTTGAGTATAACAGGCTTTACGGCCGTAACAATCGGCCGTTACAATTCCACAATCTCCCCATCGGCGGTGAGCTGCTCCACGCGCAGGCTGGCGGCGTCTAGCTGGGTGTGGCACCGTTTTGCCAGCAGTTGCCCACGCTCAAAGAGGGCCAACGATTGTTCCAATGTCAGGTCGCCCGCTTCCAATTGGGCAACAATGCTTTCTAACTCTTGCAAGGCAGCTTCAAAACTCATTTCATCAGGGTTCGTACTCATTTTGGTCTCCTGGAGAGTTCGGGAGATTAGGAGATTGAGAGATTGGGAGATCAAGCTAATCTCTCAATCTCCCAGTCTCTTAATCTCTGATAAAACCTGGGGGTTTACGGGAGTGAGAGGGGGCCGGCCGGTGAGGAAGGCGACGACGTTTTGCACGGCCGTCATTGCCATTTTTTGCCGGGTCTGGACGGTGGCGCTGCCGATGTGGGGGGCAACAACCAGCCGGTCTTTGATGTCTGCCAGGCCGGGGTACATCTGCGGTTCCTCTTCAAATACATCCAGGGCCGCGCCACCGATGATGCCTTTTTGCAGCGCCTCTACCAGGTCGGCTTCTTTGATGATGGGGCCACGGGCGGTGTTGATGATGAAGGCATTGCCGCGCATTTGCCGGAATTCGTTCATGGTGAAGAGGTGGCGGGTGCGCGGGCTGAGGGGGACGTGGATGCTGATGAAGTCGGACTCTTGCAGCAAGTCGGGAAAGGCCACGTGGATGACGCCCAATTCCCGTTCGACGTCGGGCTTGGGGCTGTCGGCCGTATACAGCACCTTCATACCAAAACCGAGGGCGGCGCGGCGGGCCACGGCCGTGCCAATCCGCCCCATGCCCACAATGCCTAATGTTTTGCCATATACATCCGTGCCTATCATGTCCGGGAAGAGGGCGAAGCGGGTGTATTTGCCCGCCCGCATGTAGGCGTCGGCTTCCGGGATGCGGCGGGCAATGGCCAGGATGAGGGCGAAGGCAAGGTCGGCCGTCGTTTCCGTCAACACGTCCGGGGTGTTTGTCACCAGGATGCCGCGTTCTGTGGCGGCCGGGATGTCTATGTTGTCGTAGCCGACGGCGACGTTGGCGATGAGTTTCAGGTTGGGGGCGGCGTCCATGACCTCGGCCGTCATTTTATCGGCGAGCAGGCAGACGACGGCCGTCGCCTCCTTGATTTTCTCCTTCAATTCTGCCGGGGGCCAGGTGTCGCCCTGGTGGTAGAAATAAGGGATGCCCGCCTCGGCCAACAACTGCGGGGCCTGATCATAAATGCTTTGGGTAATCACCACTTTGGTCATTGTGTGAGTCCTGAAAATTGAATGTAGATGAATTATACGTCAGGACAACAAGGCAAGACCAAACATGTTCATACACCCGCTACTTCCCATCGTTCCATTTTTATGCAAAATTCATCGTTGACGGCCGTACCCCACCCCACTACAATCCCACCCCAGTTGTGTGGAGCCGCCGGTCAGCCAACCAGAGCCACCCAACTGTGATGCATGAGCTGTAATCCACCACCTGGCTGGCGCAGACGACGATGACCTATGATGGGTTTAGCCGTAAAACCAGCATGAATGACCCGGACATGGGCAACTGGACGTATGCCTACAACGCCGCCGGCAGCCTGACCGAACAGCGCGACGCCAACCTGGCTCGCCTCTGTTTCACCTACGACAGCCTCGACCGGCTGCAATACAAACGGCATGACAATGACAACGATGGTTGCGAGAGCAGCGACACCCAACTGGCCTTTTACGACTACTATGCTGTGGATGCCGGGGGCGGGTATGTGGGGCGGCTCAAGGAAATCCAGTGGAGCGCCAGCACCAGCACCGACCGGGAAACGTTTGCCTATGACACCCTGGGGCGGCTGACCAGCCATACCCGCCTCATCTACAACCGCAGCTACACCATGAGCTACAGCAACTTTGATGCCCTGCATCGGCCGACCACCGTCACCTACCCCAACGGGCAAACGGCCGTCACCACCTACGACCGCGAAGGCGCCAACGCCCTGGCCAACAGCGGTACCAACCTCATCAGCGACATCCGCTATAACGGCATGGGACAGCTCAAATACCTGCAACGCAGCAGCGGCGGCATCCACACCACCTACGAGTACCACCCCCAAACAGACGTGGCCGGTGGCGGGTTGGGTGACAGCAACTTCCGCCTCAAGACCATTCAGCACGGCGCGGCGGGGACGGGCAATGCCTGGCCCGACTTCACCTACGAATATGACAAGGTTGGCAACATCAGCAAGTTGACGACGGTCAGCACGGCCGGGACGGACATCCAGAGCTTCGGCTACGACCACCTCAACCGGCTCATCTCTGCCAGCGCCTCTGGCATTTCCCCCACCTACACCGACGCCTACGGCTACGACAAGATGGGCAACCTGACCAACAACGACGGCGTCAGCCAGACCTACGGCAGCAGCAGCCACGTCCACGCCGTCACCAGTGCCGGTGGCGTCAGCTACAGCTACGACAACAACGGCAACATGACCCTGCGCAACGCCAGCGGCACCGTCAACGATTATAGCCACACCTTCAACGTGGAAAACGAACTGGTGAGCGTGGTCAACAACGGCAACACCACCACCTTTGCTTATGACGCCTCTGGCATTCGCGTCAAAGCGGTAGCCCCCAACGGCACGGTGACGGATTATCCCTTCCCCGGCTACGAAGTGGAAAGCCCCACCAGCAACCCGACGACTCGTATCACCTTCTCCATTGCCGGACAGGCCGTAGCCCTCAAAGTCATCGGCAGCAGCACCGCCACCTACTACCTCTACACCGACCATCTGGGCAGCACGAGTACGATGAGTACCACGGCCGGCGGCACCGTCAGCGGCAGCACATCCCGCTACTACCCCTTCGGCGACTGGCGCACCGAACCCACCGCCAACCTGACGGACAGGGGCTTCACCGGCCACCTGCACAACAACCTGGGCAACGCCCCGGATGACATCGGCCTAGTTTACATGCAGGCTCGTTGGTACCTGCCCGGTTTAGGCAGATTCGCCAGCGCGGATTCCATCGTCCCCAACCCCGCCAACCCCCAATCCTATAATCGCTACTCCTACGTGCGAAATTCACCACTCAACCGGATCGACCCAACGGGCCATGTGGACTGCGGCCTACTAGGTGATTCCAACGACATGCAGGCATGCAACAGTGCAGCGCCACCCAACCTGGTGAACTTTACAGGGGGAAATTGGACAGCCAAAGAAAAGAGTGTGATACAAATAGGCGCCTGGGACGTGGCAATGGCTCTTTATAAAGCCAGTGAGGGTCAATATGGGTCACCTTCTGAAACATTCAAGGCGGTTTATGGTGGCGCTGTAACTTTTCATAAAACCGGCACAGATGGCTGCCCAGACAAAGTATGCTACGGGGAGTGGGTCGGAAATAACAAGATCAACGTCTACACGGATATTTACGACAAAGACGGCAATTCAAAAATACCCGGCGAATGGGCTGGCCCCAGATGGGCCGCTCACGAATTGGGGCACGGTTTTGAGGCCAAGGTGAATGACATATTAGGCGTTGAACACATTCGCAATAACTTGCCAGCAGATGTTGCAAATAGGGATGGTTTTGCTGGTCCTCATCCCGGTTGGCAGCAAAATGAGTGCGAGATTGCGTGCAACGGTGAAATCTACGCCGATATGTTTGTAGGTTGGACATACAATCGTTGGGAGGTCAGAGATGGGGCATTGACTGATCCCGCAATTCTCAAAGCCAATCATATGACAACCAATATGTCTGTTTGGATAGATATTGTTGTACAACGATAGGAGAGCTGGAAAAGATGTTCAAAAATCAATTAAATCCAACAAAGATCATTTTGTCCGGTGCTTGCTTGTTCCTGTTGTTGATGGGCTGTCAAGCAACAGTTAATCAGGGTAGCGAAGCCGTGCTCACTACCGCAACAATCGTCAGTGAGCAAGGGGCTGCATTGCAAAATGCCGTGACGATTGTCCCAACCCGTTCTATTCTACAAACCGCCACTTCAACCTCGACGCCAATACCCACTGCTACCAGTTCACCCACAGTGCCACCTACACAAACACCCCTGCCCACACCAACAGTGACGCCAACACCCTGGCCAACTTTGCCACCTGATGAAGCGGCTGATAAAGTGTTGGCTTTGTTAGCCGACAATCAAAATCCTGACTGTTTGCTCCCCTGTTGGTGGGGAGCAACACCTGGGCAATCGCTCTGGCAGGATATAGAGCCATTTTTAAACTCGTTTTCTTTAGTTCGGCCTAGAACTATTCCCTCAGCAGCATCAGTAAAACTACCATTACCTGAACCTGTCGCAGTCTCTAACCATAGTTATTATATCTATTATAGTTGGGATGAATTTGGAATCATCCAAGTAACTGACATAGATTCTATGAATGTGCCTGGATACGACCCCCAAACAATGATGACTCTCTACGGCGTTCCAGATGAAGTGTGGTTGAAGACCTTTAGCGAGTTACTTCCGGGTGAAGTGCTGCCATTTCAGCTGATTATCGTGTACCAGGAAAAAGGCATTAGCTTCCGTTACTATTTAGATGCCAGCGGCACAGATGAAACCGTCACAGCCTGTTTTGAGCCTGGTATGGTTGAAACAGAAAGACCAGACCTGTTTCCGGTCGGGCCTAGAATTTACCTCTGGGCACCAGGACAGCACAAGACGATAGATGAGATAGCCAACATCCCCGGCGAACGGTATTTTCCATTAGAGGAAAAGACAGATCTGACGCCGCAGGCGCTTTATGAAAAGTTCACCGATCCGAATGAGCAGCCTTGCATTGATACGCCTGCGGATTTATGGATGGATCCCTAAACTTGCTAGGGTGCGGTCTTCGCTGGCCGCTGTGTCTAGTTTCCAACCGCGCTACAATTGCTTGACAGTTTGTCAAAAGTCACAAGCCTGTTTTCTACCGGTTTTGGTCTGGCTTTTGGTCGTTGCTTGTCTGGTCTGGTGGGTTGTTGGTTTTGTTCGTTAACATTCTGGTGGTATTTGTCCTACCAGTTTGCCCTTGTCGGGCAGCGCCAGCCTGCTGGTCAACGGCAGCAATAACCCGGTGGCCGGCAGCCGGACGTGGGATCTCCCCTTCGGCGGCTACCGCCGGGCAGCGCACACACCCAAACGATTACCGACCGTGACTTCACCGGCCAGCGTGAAAACATGGAGTTGGGCCTGCTGTATTACGGGGCAAGATTTTACGTGCCTGGCCTGGGCAGATTCGCCAGCGCCGACACCATCATCCCCAACCCCGCCAACCCCCAATCCTATAACCGCTACTCGTATGTAGGGAATCGGCCCCTCAATTTTTCAGACCCAACAGGCCATTGCAAAGGCGCAAACACAGCCACCCAATGCCTGGTAGATGGCGGGCCGGGGTATGCGGATGGCTCCTTCATCCAAACAGGCGACAACGTACCGCAGGTTTTGACCTCTTCAGAACTTGGTACAATCGGAACAATTGCCAGCTTCATTCCTTACCTGGATACGGGTGATGATATTGCCACAGCTTTGACAGGCTGTGGATATGCCTGCCAGGCGGGAAGCGAAGAACCCGTCAATGGATTCTGGCGTGGCGTGGCTGCAATCGGCATTGTTGCCCCATTTGGCAGCAGCCTTGTGCGTCATGGCGTGGATGAAGTTGCGGGGGTGGTCAGCCATTTCAGTGATGACGCAATTACTCTTTATAGATCGGTGAGTCCAGACGAATTAGCTGATGTATTGGATACAGGAACGTTCCGACCAAGAATAGATGGTCATTCAATGGATGCAAAATGGTTTTCTGAGACTTACGAAGGTGCAGTAGAATGGGGGAATCGTATGTATGAGGAATTTCATGTCCTGAGCGTCACTGTTTCAACAAGCGTAGCTGATCAAATGTACCGGGTAACAAATCTGGATGGCATTGCTAACGCTCGTGCAGCAATTGACGATGTGCTTGATAAGTTTAACCAAAGCATCAGACAAATTAATGTTGAGGAATGACAAATGTCCAAAATGAAAAGCCATCCCATCCATGCAGAGGCCACTGTTGAGTGGAGAGATAGCAATGAAATTGGAAAGGTAATGCCGCCACCTAATTCGACACACTTTGCAGCAACCGCCCGATTTCCAGAGGACGATAAGCTCGCGCTTTTTAGTGTGGTTCTATATTATTCCCCATTACAAAGCCCTAAGGAGAAGTTGAACCATAAAGTTAAACTTCATTTTCTCGCCCCAGATTTTGTGCTGCCAAAGGTCTCGATGGGATCAAAACTGTATATCACTGATGGGGTAAAAATAATCGCAGAAGCTAGAATCGATAAGATCGAGTGATTTTCCTCACCTTCTCCCCTCCTGAGGTATGGTCTTCTGGTTGCTGTGGTCTGGTTTTTGGTCGCAACGATATGATGGTTCAGGCTCTTGACAGGCAAAGCCATATTGGATACCAGGATTGGCACCGTCTTTATGATAATGACGCTGTCAGATGGTTGCGGGATCCTGTCAATAGAGAGGCAGCACCAGAACAGTTCCTGCAATACCTTCGCGGAGTATATGAAGGCTCAGATATGCAGGAAAGATTTCCGGGGGCGACACAGCTGATTGATATGGTTTTGGAGGAATTGCCATGAGCGAATTCTTTGTTCTAAAACCGGAAGAAGGGATTCGCTTTGGCACCAAATGGGCATATGCTGATGATTTGCCACCCATTAATCTGGGGACTTCAAAAAAATGCCCGGTATGTGGAAAAGGAGTGAGTGGACTAGAGTGGTTGCCCCCACGGCGAATCAAATTATCAAGGTATAAGTCAACCTGGTGGGGTGATTTTGTCTGGGGGGCTGGCTTTCTGTTATTAGTTTCCGCCCATTTCAAACAGGTTTATGAACAGGAAAATTTGCAGGGAATCACCAATTTCAGTGAGCCGGTTGAAGTCCTAAAAGCCGGGACAAAAAAAATGGCAGACTTGTCGGTAGAGCCACCTGTCTACCATCTCATAGATATTGTGTGGAATGGAGCTAACCAGGATGATGTTGCCTCTGAAGTGATTTACAAACATCCTGAGCAAATAAGGTGCTCATTTTGCCGGGTAGGTGGGGGACGCCTTTCACAGTCAGGCATTGTCATTGAAGAAGGATCATGGACAGGAGCCGACATTTTCACGCCACGTGCTGGGCCGGTAGAGATCATGGTATCCAAACGTTTCAAGCAGGTTGCCGAAGCATATGATTTGAAAAACAGATGGTTAATACCTGCCGAGAAATACGCATATGATGAAACCAGACCTGGATTGTGGTATATAAACGACCAATAATGCTCCCGTCATCCCAGATTCGTCCGTCAGTTACCGACCCGTTTTCCCAGTGTGGTGGTTTTATGACTTTCCGGGATACGGTCAACGGCCACACCTGCAACGTGGAAAACGAACTGGCCAGCGTGGTCAACAACGGCAATACCACCAGCTTTACCTACGATGCCGCCGGAATCCGGGTGAAGACGGTAC
>JAHBVI010000147.1 GCA_019637635.1 Anaerolineae bacterium | reverse complement strand
CATGAGCGATTGCCCCCATTTAGCTCACAAGAAAATCGGCAAATGATGAGAATAGCCGCCCGGCAAAGTGGCCTTATAGACAGAAAAAATAGGCTAGGTTATACTTTGCGTCAGCCGAGCGAAAAGTATTCATCAGCAAAATATTGGGAAATAACCTGGCAACCGGCAGGGCTTTGTCTTTATCATTTGTGGGGCAGCACATTCTGGTAATAGCGCCAGAATCTTAGACAAATCCATTCAGAATTGATCGTATCGAAATTGAGAGGACCCATAGTGGAAAGGATGATGACAGGGCAGCATCATCTAGTGGAGAACTTGTCATGGTTGAACAAGATGTGGTTTATGTGACCGAAGAAGGTCTACAAAAAATAAAAGAGGAATTGGCCTACTTGAAGGGCGAAAAAAAGCATGAAATGGCTATCAAGCTGGAAGCGGCCATTGCCCAGGGTGATCTAAAGGAAAACGCCGACTATCACGCCGCCAAAGAAGAACAGGCGTTTGTGGAAGCGCGGATCAAAGACCTGGAAGATACGCTGCGCCGGGCAAAGATTATTGCCGATACCGGCCCGTCGGATGTGGTGCGGGTGGGCAGCGTGGTCACGGTGGTGGAAGATGGCTATGATGACGAGGAAACTTACTACATCGTTGGCGCGCACGAGGCGGATCCCAGCAACGGCCGTATCTCCAATGAATCCCCCATCGGCCAGGCACTTCTCGGCGCTAAAAAAGGGCATATCGTTTCCGCCAGCACCCCCAGTGGTGTGCTGAGGCTGCAAATCAAAGCCATTTCCTAAAGCCCCCGCTGGGTAATGTAACCCCAACGGCCGTCTCCGGGAGACGGCCGTTTTTTTTTCTCCCACCCCAATTTGGCCCAATTCGCCACTTTCCCCAAAACGGATTATCATTCAACGGGTTTTGACACACAAAACCATACCCTGACAAATCTTTGAAAACCCACAAGAATCCGCGAAGGGCGCGAAGGCGCACGAAGACGTGCGAGCTTCATAATTCATCCTTCATAATTCATAATTTTCAAAGGAGAATTGGAGAAACTCATGGCTAAAGCAAAAGTCGCCATCGTTGTAGACAGCACCGCCTATTTACCCCAAGAAGTGGTGGAACAATATAACCTGCACGTCGTCCCCCTGTTGGTCAATTGGGAAGGGCAAAGCCTGCGGGACAATGTAGACATTAAACCCACAGAATTCTATACCCGGCTCAAGACAGCCAAAGAAATGCCCACCACCTCCCAGCCTTCGCCGGGTGACTTTAAGGTGGCCTTTGAAAAGGCAGCGGAAACGGCCGAAGCCATCGTCTGCCTCACCATTTCCCAACCACTCAGCGGCACCTATGCTTCCGCCATTGCCGCCCGACCGATGGTGGAAGGCCTCCCCATTGAAGTGGTAGATTCTCGCACCACCACCATGGGGCTGGGGTTTATGGCCCTGGCGGCCGCCCACGCTGTGGCCAATGGCGCTGACTATAAAGAGGCGGCGAATGCGGCCCGTGCCCTCATCCCCAAAATGCGGGTGGTGTTTGTGGTGGACACGCTGGAATTCTTGCATCGCGGCGGCCGTATTGGTGGCGCCTCCCGTTACATTGGCACCATGCTCTCCATCAAGCCTATTTTGCATCTGGAAGATGGCAAGATTGAGCCGCTAGACCGGGTGCGCACCAAAACCAAAGCGGTGGCCCACATGCTGCAAATTATGAGCAACGAGACGGCCGGCAAGAAAACCCATGCGGCCGTTATCCACGCCGCCGCCCCCGCCGAAGCGGAACAAATTTATGCCCGCGTGCAAGGTCAGATTGCCCCCGAATCCCTCTACCTGACGGAGATCAGCCCGGTCATCGGCACCCATACCGGCCCCGGCGCGGTGGCGGTGGTGTATTACACCGAGTAAACGTGAATGAATTTGGCTTGTTGGCGGCCAACGCCGCCGATTGGAAATCGGCGTCTGCTACTAGAAACGCGCTAAAGCGCGTTCATTTGCGCCCTTTTTTTAATGTGCTTTAGCACGTTTTTTATGTCAGCCTATGAATTCATGCATAGGCGATGGCTTATAAGATGGCTTATAAATTGAGGATTTTGCGGGCGTTGTCCAGTAAAATTTTCTGGCGGACTTCGTCTTTGAGTTCCAGCGTTTCAAAGTCCTTGAGCCACCGTTCGGGCATCAACACCGGGTAATCAGAGCCAAACAACACCTTGTCTTGCAGCAATGACTTCATATATTGCTGCAAAATCGGGCGGAAGTATTTGGGCGACCAGCCAGACAGGTCAATGTAGACGTTTTGTTTGTGCAGGGCCACGGAAAGCTGTTCTTCCTGCCAGGGCACGGCCGGATGGGCCATAATGATGGTCAATGTGGGGAAATCGGCGGCAATATCATCAATATAAGGGATCGGCTGGCAATACTTGAGCTTAAAACCGCCGCCGCCCGGTTCACGGGCGCCAACTCCCGTTTGCCCGGAATGAAACAGCACGGGAATGCCTAAATCGGCGCACGCCTCCCACAGGGGATAAAATTGGGGGTCGTTGGGGAAGAATGCCTGGGTGGTGGGGTGCAGTTTCAGACCCCGTAAGCCCAGTTCGTTGACGGAGCGGCGGAGTTCTTGCACGGCCGTCTTCCCCTTCCACGGATCAACCGAAGCAAAACCGATAAATTGGTCGGCATATTGATGCGCCACCTCGGCCACATAATCATTGCCAATGTAGGGGACGCCAGTATTGGACTCGGCGTCAATCGAAAAGATCACCCCAAAAATGTCCAGCGCCCTGTACTTTTCATAAAGCGCTTCCGGCGTTTTGGGCAAATCTTTCATGCCAAAATAGGCAGCCATATCCTCTTTTTCTTTCGCCGCCGGGTGGCCGGGCGGGTCTGGTACGTGAACGTGAATATCAATTGCTTTCATTGTTCTTCCCTTCTAAAAGTTAATGAGGAGAGCAGCACGCCCACATGCTGCTCGTTCGCACGTGGGCGTGCGAACTCTTCCAACTCAGTTGATTTGCCGCGTATTGTCGGCCCAATAAGGGGCGCGCAGCACCTTTTTCAGAATTTTGCCCGCGCCGCTCATGGGTAACGGCTCCAGGCGAATCTCAACGCTGCGCGGACATTTATAACCGGCAATGTGCTGGCGACAATAAGCCATAATCTCTTCTGCCGTCAGGTCAAACCCTACTTTGGGCACCACGATGGCATGAACCGTCTCCCCCCATTTTTCATGGGGAATACCAATGACGGCGCAGTCGGCAACGGCCGTGTGCTGGTAAATGACATGCTCCACCTCCGTGGAATAAATGTTTTCGCCGCCGCTGATGATCATATCTTTGAGCCGGTCTACGATAAAGAGAAACCCATCCGCGTCAAGATAACCAACGTCCCCTGTGTGCATCCAGCCGCCGCGCAGGGCCACGGCCGTTTCCTCCGGCTTGTTCCAGTAGCCGCGCATCACGTGGGGGCCTCTGGTGGTAATCTCGCCCGCCGTGCCCCGCGGCGCTTCTTCATCGTTGACGTCCACAATCCGCACTTCCATGGCAAACACCGGCTGTCCGGCCGACTCGATTTTGCCCGCAAACGGCCCTTCATCTGTGTTATACCTGTCCAGCAGCATGGCCACGTTAGGCGACGTTTCCGTCTGCCCGTACCCTTGAATGAATTGGCAGTGGGGAAACAGTTCACGCGCCCTGCGAATCACCGCCGGGGCAATAGAAGAACCGCCAAAGTTCACCTTCCGCAGACTGGACACATCATACGCTTCCACACCCGGTACCTGGCACAGCATATTGATCATCGTCGGTACCAGTGCCATGTGCGTTATCCGGTGGCGGCTGATAAGTTCCAGTGCCTCTTGCGGCACAAACCGCCTGGTGAAAACGTGGGTACCACCCACCATAGTTACGCCGGTGTTCCATTGACAGTCGGCAATATGGAACATAGGCGCGGTATGCAAATACGTCCAGGGTTCGCCCTCATACATAATGGCCAGCGAGGATAGGGCATTGCTGACGGCGTTGGTATGCGTGAGCATGACCCCTTTTGGTGTCCCCGTTGTGCCACCCGTATAAATGATGATGGCTATGTCATCACCGCCCCGGTTGGCATCGGGGATGGGCACGGCCGTGTTTATCAACGTTTCGTGCGGCATGAGATCGGCAGGGGGGTCGCCATCGCCAGCGAAGATGATATGGTTCGGCAGGGTGGTGTAGCTGGTTATGTGCGCCAACTGCGACTGGAGCGCATCATCAATAACAAAAATTTGGGGGGCCGCATCAGCCAGGATGTTGGCTATTTCCGGGGGGGCCAGCCGGGTATTGATGGGCACAAAAATGCCGCCGGCCCAAATGGTGGCAAAATAATACTCCAGATGCCGGTCGCTGTTCAGCGCCAGCATCGCCACCCGGTCATCTCTTTTTAGCCCCAACGAAGTTAAGGCCCCGGCCAGCCTGGCTACACGGTCGGCAAATTCGCGCCAGGTGCGGCGGCGTTCGCCATCAATGGTGGCAATGCCTTGTGCATTGACCAGCGCTGCTCGTTTTAGACCCTGGGTGATGTACATCATGGCTGAAAATGTAGTAACGCGATTTGCAAAATCGCGTTACAAACTTAATTTTGGGAGGCTTGACGTGTTATCGGGTTCATGTTAAGATTAAAAACATACCGGCTGACCGGTTTGTGTGTAAATTATACAACGACTCGCCCAAAAATCAAACCAAAAATGACCAAAAGTTGACCTGACAGCTTTTTCACCAGTTCAATTGCAAATTTTGTCACGCAAAATCTGTCATGTCCTCAGAGCGATCAATGCAAGACAGGTCTGTTGCCACCATCAACAATATCCTGGATGCCGCCAGGACGCTTTTCACCGAGAAACAATATGCGGACGTTTCGCTGCGGGAAATAACGGAAGTGGCTGGCGTGACCAAAGGCGCTTTATACCACCATTTTGCCACAAAAGAAGATCTATATTTGCAGACCGTTTACCGCTGCCTGGCCGAAGTGAAAGAGACCATTCAAAACTCCATGAACAACAGCCGAGGTGAAAGCTGCCGGAGCCGGTTGTACCTTTCTTTGACCAGTTTTTTGTGTTTACCGTTTGAGTCCCTGGCCATTATGCGCTCCATACGCCGCAATATCAACGTTTTTCAGGAGCCGGTACGGACGGAATTGATCCGCGCCTATCAGACGGCGCTGCCAGGGCAGATCGAGGCGCTTTTGCGGGAGGGGATGGTCAACGACGAGATTATCACCACGGATGCCCGGCTGTTGTCCTGGCAGCATGTGGCGGTAGTCGAGGTGTCTTTGCATGAATACGGCCGTCAAATCCTAGGCAGTCCCGAAGAGATGGCCGACTCCATTGTCAGCCTCTTTTTCAACGGCATTGAAAAACGGGCCACTGCTTGATTCCAATGAAGGAGATCAGATGGGACTAACTTACGAAGAATTTGAACTGGGCGCCATTTACGATACACAGGCCCGCACCATTACCGAAGCGGATGTGGTTAGCTTTGCCGGGCTTTCCGGTGATTTCAACCCCATCCATACGGATGCTGAAGCCGCCAAAAATGGCCCCTTCGGTGAGCGCATTGCGCATGGTATGTTGACGGTAGCGATGGCGACGGGCATGGCCAACATGACCGGCCTGATGGCCGGAACGACCATTGCCCTCATGGAGCAAAACATCAAGTACAAGGGGGCGGTGAAATTTGGCGATACCGTCCGGCTGCAAATGGAAGTCATTGAAAAGCGGGAAACATCAAAACCGGATCGGGGTGTTGTTAAGCTGGCGGCCCGCGTCCTGAACCAGCGGGGTGAACTGGTGGTGGACATGGTGTGGACGCAGTTGATGAAACGCCAGGGAGGGTGAGGAATCCATGTTACTGAAAGACAACGTAGCTATGATTACAGGGGCGGGTAATGGCATTGGCCGGGCAACGGCCGTGCGCTTTGCCCAGGAAGGCGCGCAGGTGGTGCTGGCCGACCTGGATGAAGCCGGGCTGGCCGAAACGAAGCAGCAGGTAGAAGCCGTTGGCGGCGAGGCCACTGTGGTGGTGGGCAGCGTGGCGTCGCGGGAAGATGTGCAGCGGATAGTGGACACGGCCGTGACCACCTACGGCCGACTCTCCATCCTCATCAACAACGCCGGCATCACCCGTGATGGCCTCACCACCCGCCTCAAAGAGGGCGAAGCACAGCTCATGTCTGACGAAAAATGGGATGCGGTTTTGGAGGTGAATCTCAAAGGAACCTGGTTGTGCTGCCAGTTGGCTGCTGTGCCCATGATTGCCGCGGGCTACGGCCGTATCGTCAACACCGCTTCCATTGCCGCATTAGGCAATATCGGCCAGGCCAACTACGCCGCTTCCAAAGCGGGCATCATCGGTTTAACCAATACATTGGCGCTGGAATGGGCCAGGTTCGGTATTGCCGTCAACTGTGTGGCCCCCGGCGGCGTTAATACCAATATGACCAAAACCATCCCGGAAAAGATCGTAGAAAACCTGCTCAAAGGGATTCCATTTGGCCGCTTTGCCGAGCCGGAAGAGATTGCCGCCGTTCATGCTTTCCTGGCCTCCAAAGAAGCATCTTATATTACCGGGCAAACCCTTTTTGTTGATGGCGGCGTCTCTGTGGGGGCCTGATCGGGAACAAAAGATGGGGCAGACAACCACTTCCCAACCGATAACAAAACCCACAACCGGGCTGACCCGGCTGTTGCAGTCCAGAATAACCGCCATTCTTGTGGTCGTTTTGCCCATCATCCTGGCGCTGTTTCTCATCGGCGGCTCCCGGTCGCTGGGTATCTGGCTGGGGGCAACGGCCACCGGCCTTTGCCTGGCGCTGGTTGGCGTTGCTGTTTACATCACCTTTCGTGTTCTGGAATTCCCAGACCTGACCATTGATGGCACGTATCCGCTGGGAGCGGCATTTGCGGCCATCATGATCATTAACGGATCGTCTCCCTGGCTTACCCTGCCGATGGCTTTTTTGATGGGGGGGGTGTTTGGGGCGATCACGGCCGTGATTGCCACCCGCTTCAAAATCCACAGCCTGCTGGCCTCCATCATCGTCGCCACCGGGCTGGTCAGCATCAATTTGCGTCTGATGGGGCGCGCCAATATCCCCTTGCTCAACGAAGCCACCATCTTCACTCCTTTTGCCCCCGGCTTCCGGGAATTTATCGCCACCCAATTTGGCGTGGACGCGGTGCGCTATGCCAATAATCTACTCACCATCTTGCTGGTGGGTTTCATTGTCCTGGTGTGCAAGCTCATTTTCGACTGGTTTACCCAGACGGAGATCGGCATGACCATGCGGGCCACCGGCGACAACCGTAAAATGGTCAAAGCGTTGGGGCGCAACCCGGACATTTTTTTGATTTTAGGCGTGGCTATCAGCAACGCGCTGGTCGGCCTGTCCGGGGCCATCATGGCTCAATATCAGGGTTTTGCCGATGTGAATATGGGGCATGGTTTAATCATTGCCGGGCTGGCGGCCGTCATCGTCGGCGAAACCATCATGCGCCCCACCAGCGTGCGCCGGGCCACATTGTCGGCCATTGTGGGCATGATCATCTATCGCATCGCCATCGCCGCCGCCCTCAGCCTGGCCTTTCCGCTGCCGGGTGGGCAAACCTTCCGCGTGGAAGCGACCGATGTGAAGCTGGCGACCGCGCTGCTGGTGCTGATTGTGCTCTGGTTGACCAACTTCAGAAAAAAGCGGGGGAATGGATAATGCTGCGCTTAGAGAATCTGCACCAGACTTTTAACGCCGGCCAGGTCAATGAGGTCAAGGCGCTCTGTGGCATCAATCTGCACCTGGGCGCGGCGGAGTTTGTGACCATCATTGGCAGCAACGGGGCGGGCAAAAGCACCCTGTTTAATGCCATTGCCGGGGAATTTGTGCCCACCAACGGCCATATCTTCATTGACAACATAGACGTGACAAAATGGCCGGAATACCGGCGGGCCGCCTACATTGGCCGCGTCTTCCAAAACCCGTATCATGGCACGGCCGCCCAGATGACCATTGCCGAAAACATGTCGCTGGCCTTGCTGCGCCGCCAACGGCTAGGGCTGCGCTACGGCGTCAACCGCCAACGCCGTCAAAAATTGGCCGATCTCTTAGCCCCCATTGGCCTGGGACTGGAAGATCGCCTGAATGATAGAGTGGATTTACTCAGCGGCGGCCAGCGCCAGGCCATGACGCTGCTCATGGCCTCCCTTTCTTCTCCTAAACTGTTATTGCTTGATGAACACACGGCGGCGCTGGACCCGGCAACAGCCGTGCGCATTCTGGAAGTCACACAAGCCGTCATCGCCGAACAGCACCTCACCACCCTGATGATTACCCACAACATGCAGCAGGCGCTCACCTTCGGCGCCCGCACCCTCATGCTGCACAAGGGGGAAGTGGCGCTGGATATTTCCCAGGCAGAACGGCAAGGACTGACCGTACAGGGACTCATTGACAAATTCAGCGAAGTCAAACACGAAGCACTGATGGACGATGAATTGCTGCTGTCGGGATGATTAAGGCTTTCATGTTTATTAACGTGCCACAGGCGGAAGATTGGGCCTCACCTGTGGCACGAATGAGATGATAACTGCGCGATTTTGGTGAATCGGCCTGTTATCCTCTCCTAATCATATCAAAGGAGAATGAAATGAAGAAAAACCCTTTCCCCCTGTTTCTAATTATTGTCGCCCTCCTGCTCCTGGCAGCCTGTGGTTCATCAGCCGCAACGGAACCAACGGCCGTGCCCAACACGCCGACAGCCGCCCCCGCCGCCCCTACCGATGCACCAGAACCCGTCGAAGAACCGGCCGAAGCAAAGGAGTTTACCATCGGCATGATGGTGATTGCTTCCATACCCGCTCTGGAAACGGTGCAGAAATCCTTCATTGACACGCTGGCGGCCGGCGGCTACGTGGAAGGCGAAAATCTGACCATCATCCGCGGTAACGCCGAAGGGGATATTGCCACCCTGAACACCATTGCCCAGCAGTTCATTGATCAAGGCGTTGACCTCATCGTCACCACCAGCACCCCGGCCGCGCAGGCAGCCCTCAATGCCACCAAAGATATGGCCAACCCCATCCCCATCATCTTCACCACCGTCACGGACCCCTATGCCGCCGGCATTGCCACCGCCCCAGACGAGCATCCGGCCTGGATGACCGGTTCACAAATGTACCCACCGTTGGAAGCCACCTTTGACACGATGCTGGAGATGAACCCCGATATTTCCGTCATTGGGCATCTGTACAATCCGGCCGAAGCCAACTCTGTGGCCCAAACAGAAGCGGTGAAAAGGATCGCCGCCGAGCGTGGCCTTACTCTGGAGATTGCCACAGTCAGCAACAGCTCGGAAGTTAAAACGGCCGCCGAATCCCTGGCGGCGCGGGGCATTGACATCTTCTACTTTACCCAGGACAGTACCGTCGCCTCCGGCGCCGAAGGCGTGGTGCAGGTCGCCAATGACAACGGCATCCCCATCATTACCAACGACATTCCCACAGTGGCCAAGGGAGGGGCGGTGGCAGTGGGTACTTCGCTGCGGGAAGACGGCCGTCTGGCCGGTGAGATAGCCGTAGCCTTTCTGAACGGCGCCATTGACCTGGCCTCAACCGATATTGAGCGCGTTGGCGTCTTTGATTACTTCATTAACCGCGCTGGCGCTGCCGCCCAGGGCATCGAACTGCCCCAATCGCTGATTGACCGCGCCATTGACCAGACGCCTTAATAGTTAACAGATGATCAGCAGGTTTCGCCGGTTGCCTAGCGGTTAAATCAATCCGCGAAATCTGCTGATCAAACCCGTGCAAATCTGTTGTCCCACGCTGCCTCACCACGTGAGAGAGTGACAACCCCGCTTGACGGCCGTACCCCCCTCGTTATAATCCCCCTCTGCTTAAAATAAAATGTAATTGGGTAATTGGGTAATTACCCAATTACCCAATTACCAACGTATGCTAGACAAAATCCAAAAAGTTATCGCCCGGTATGAAGAGATTGACCGGCAAATGGCCGACCCCTTCATTTTGAGCGACCACGTGAAGTTAACCGAATTAGCCCAGGAACGGGCCGAAATGGAGCCGCTGGTCAACGTTTACCGCACCCACGAACAGGTGGCGCAAGAACTGGCCGAAACCAGAGAACTGGCCGAACTGGAAGAAGACGCCGATCTGTCGGCTATGGCCGAAGAAGAGATCGAACGGCTGACCGCGCGCCTGGCAGAGCTAGAAGACGAAATGCTCAAGTTGCTCATCCCCAAAGACCCGCGTGACGACAAAAAC
This sequence comes from Anaerolineae bacterium, assembly GCA_019637635.1. GTDB lineage: Bacteria > Chloroflexota > Anaerolineae > Promineifilales > Promineifilaceae > CAADGU01. The sequence continues at coordinate 6,782 of JAHBVI010000147.1, read as the reverse complement.
GTCTTCATCGAAATTCGCGCCGGTACCGGCGGGGACGAAGCGGCCATTTTTGCCGCCGACCTGCTGCGTATGTACACCCGCTATGCTGAAAGCAAAGGGTGGAAGACCCAGATCGTAGATGAAAACCGGATTGGGGTGGGTGGTTACAAAGAGGTTATTTTGTCCGTGAAGGGCAAAGGGGCATACTCCCGCTTCAAATATGAGAGCGGCGTCCACCGGGTGCAGCGGGTGCCCGTCACCGAATCACAGGGACGCATCCACACCAGCGCCGCCACTGTAGCCGTCATGCCGGAACTGGAAGCGGTAGACATCACCCTGGACGAGCGCGACCTGGAAATTACGGCCACCTTCTCCGCCGGGCCGGGCGGCCAGCATATGCAAAAGAACCAGACGGCCGCCCGCATTGTGCATAAACCGACCGGCATGATGGTCAAAATTCAGTCAGAGCGCAGCCTGACGCAAAACAAACAGTTGGGCATGGCCATCATTCAGGCGCGGTTACAGGAGATGGAGGAGGAGAAGCAGCACACGGCCGTAGCCGCCGACCGCAAATCGCAAGTAGGCTCCGGCGACCGCAGCGAAAAAATCCGCACCTACAACTACCCCCAATCCCGCGTCACCGACCATCGGGTTGGTTTCACCAGCTACAACCTGCCCGTCGTCATGGACGGCGACCTTGACCCCTTCATTGACGCCCTCACCGTCGCCGACGAAGCGGAAAAGCTGGCGGCTGCCGAACGGGAGTGATGATGTGTCAGGTGTCAAGTGTCACGTGAAATTAACCGGACACATGATACTTGGCACCTGACACCTGACACTAAAAAATGAGCGAACTGAAATACAAACCGCGTGGTTTACACTTTGAGGAATTTGAGATTGGGCAAGAGTTGGTCACGGCCGCGCGTACCATTACCGAGGCCGATATTGTCAACTTTGCCGGGTTGTCTGGCGACTTTAACGCCATTCACACCGACGCCGTCTACGCCGCCCAGGATACCTTTGGCCAGCGGGTGGCGCATGGGCTGTTGGTGCAGTCCATTGCCACCGGGCTGATGGTGCAGTCCGGCGTCATCGAAGGCACCGTATTAGCCTTTCGTGAACTAACAGCCAAATTCAGCCTGCCCGTTTTTATCGGCGATACCATACACGTGCAGGCCAGCGTGGTGGAAACGAAGGAATTCCGGCGGTTAGGCGGCGGAAACGTTACCATCAAGTACGGCGTTATAAACCATGAAGGTAAAACGGTGCAGCGTGGCGAGTGGATCATGCTGATTAAAAGTAAGATGTAATTGGGTAATTTTGTAATTGTGTAATTACCCAATTACCCAGTTACCCAATGACCAAATGAAAGGAGTTAGGAAAATGACCAAGTATGTAGCAGCCATTGATCAGGGTACCACCAGTACCCGCTGCATGATTTTTAACCATTCTGGCGAGCCGGTAGGCGCGCATCAGTTAGAACACGAACAAATTTACCCCAAACCCGGTTGGGTGGAACACGACCCCATGGAAATCTGGGCGCGCACCCAGGATGTGGTCAAAGGGGCCATGAAAGCTGCCGGCATTACCGCGTCTGACCTGGCGGCCGTGGGCATCACCAACCAGCGCGAAACCACCGTTGTCTGGGACAAAACCACCGGCAAACCGCTGTACAACGCCATCGTCTGGCAAGACACCCGCACCGACAAAATCTGCAAAGAGCTAGAAGGCAGTGTCGGCCAGAACCGTTTCCGCGACAAGGTGGGTTTGCCGTTGGCAACCTACTTCTCCGGCCCCAAAGTAAAATGGATGCTGGACAATGTGCCCGCAGTGCGCGCCGCCGCCGACAAAGGCAATGCCCTCTTTGGCAACATTGACACCTGGGTTATCTGGAACCTGACCGGTGGCACCCAGGGTGGCGTGCATGTAACCGACGTCAGCAATGCCAGCCGCACCATGTTGATGAACCTGGATGGGCTGCGCTGGTCAGAATCCATCACCAACACCATGGGTATCCCCACGTCTATGCTGCCGGAGATACGGCCGTCATCCCAAGTCTACGGCTATACCACCGAAGATGGCCCCTTTGGTGGCAAAATCCCCGTCGCCGGCGACCTGGGCGACCAACAAGCCGCCACCGTGGGGCAGGCCTGCTTCAGCCCCGGTGAAGCCAAAAATACCTACGGCACCGGCTGTTTTATGATCCTCAACACCGGCACCAAAATTGTGCCCAGCAAGAGTGGTTTGTTGACCACCCTTTGCTACCAGTTTGGCGACGAACCGGCAGTCTATGCCCTGGAAGGCTCCATCGCCATTACCGGTGCGTTGGTACAATGGCTGCGTGACAATCTGGACTTCTTTGATTTCTCACCGCACATTGAAGATTACGCCAAATCGGTGGAAGATAACGGCGGCGTCTACTTTGTGCCCGCCTTCTCCGGCCTCTTTGCCCCGTATTGGCGCTCTGATGCACGCGGTGTGATCGCCGGGCTGACTCGTTATGTCAAGAAAGGGCACATTGCCCGCGCCGCCCTGGAAGCGACCGCTTACCAGACCCGCGAAGTGCTGGACGCCATGAATGCCGACTCTGGCGTAGACCTGACGGCGTTGAAAGTGGACGGCGGCATGGTTTACAACGACCTGCTGATGCAGTTCCAGGCCGACGTGTTGGGTGTGCCGGTAGTGCGGCCGAAGGTAGCCGAGACCACCGCGTTGGGCGCGGCCTATGCCGCCGGTTATGCCGTGGGCTTCTGGCAAAGCACCGACGAAATGCGGCAAAACTGGGGTATGGACCACACTTGGGAACCGACGCCCGGCAGCCATGCCAGCACCGATCTGTTTGCCCAATGGAAGAAAGCGGTTACCCGCACGTTTGATTGGGTGGAATAACATCCTGAAGACCCTAAGGGTTTCAGAAAACCCTTAGGGTCTTTATTACCATTCCGGCATGCAGCCAAATAACTACCCAGTCCGGCGTGATATTCTAAAACAGTTCTGGTATGCCTTTATGAAAACGGGCCGGGTCGAGCCAATTGAAGGCTACGAACCGGACCCTCACGTTTTGCGTTCCTGGCAGCGTTGTGCGCTACGCACCGACCCACGCCAGTCACCACGCGCCGTGACGTTGCAAGAAGCGGCGCTGCAAACGACGCTTAAGACCCATGCTGATCTGTTGATGCAGTCACGGCCGTTTCTGGAAGACATCTACGAGTTTTTTGAAGGTTCCTATTGCGCTATTGTGTTTACCGATGGCGCCGGCTGCATTTTGGATATTGAAGGGGACAGTTCCATCGTGGCTCAGTCACAGATTCCCACCACCACGCGCGGCCGTATGGCCGATTCCCCCTGGCTGCCTGCCGGGCCGGTTTCCTTTGGCCTGCACCAGGGGGCGATCTGGTCGGAGAATTGTGTGGGCACCAATGGCTTTGGCATGGCGCTGGTCACGGCCGTGCCGGTGCAGGTGGTGGGCGCGGAACATTTCTACGCCATTTTTCACGAACTGGCCACTACGGCTGCGCCCATCCATGACGCCAACGGCCGTATCGTCAGCCTCATTGGTATTGTGGAACTGGCTACGGCCCATTCCCGCCACAGTCTGTCGTTGGTCATGGCAGCGGCCCGCGCCATCAGTAACCTGTTGCAGGCCAACATGTATTTGCAAGAGGCCAACCACCGACTGGCGGAAGTCAACGCCATTTTGGGGTCTATTCAAGAAGGGGTGCTGGCCTGGGATGCGGCGGGCAAAATCAACCATGTCAATGCCCATGCCGGCGAACTGCTGCGCATCAATCCGCAAACGGCCGTCGGTCTACCCCTCTCTACCGTACTGACGCTGCCGCCACCCTTAGACCAGGCCGTCATGGAAGCTACCGAAGTGAGCGATGTGGAAGTGGCCTTTGACGTCCCCAACCAGGGGACGGTGCAGGCATTGGTCAGCTTGCATATTTTGGCAAACGGCCGTGCCGCCCCCGATGGTTACATTTTGATGGTGCGCCCCATGGAACAGGTGCGCCGTTTAGTCCACCAGCAAGTGGGCGCTAAGGCCACCTTGAAGTTAGACGATATTCCGGCGCAGACGGCCACCATGCGCGCCGTCATTCGCCAGGCGCGCACCGCCGCCCGCGGCCGCGCCCCGGTCTTGTTGAGCGGGGAAAGCGGCGTAGGCAAAAATCATCTGGCGCGGGCCATTCACAATGACGGCCCACGCGCCGATAAGCCGTTCATGGGCATTAACTGTAAGGCGATCCCCCATGAATTGATCATCAGTGAATTACTGGGCAGCGAGGCGGACGGCCGTCCCAGCAAATTTGAGCTGACCGACGGCGGTTCACTCATGCTCAACCAGATTGAGGCGCTCTCTTACGAAATGCAGTTTGCCCTGTTGCACGTCATCGAGACCGGCCATGTCATGCGCCTGGGCAGCACCCGTTTCATCCCCGTTGACGTGCGCATCATCGCCACCACCGGCGCAAATTTAGAACGGCTGGTAGCCGAAGGGGATTTCCTGCCCAATCTCTATTACCGGTTTGGTGTCTTTAACATTGCTGTGCCCCCCCTGCGCGAACGGCCCGATGATATACCGGCGCTGGCTTCCCGCTTTTTGACCCGTTTTACCCGCGCCAACGGCGGCGTAGCCGAGATTGGCGATGAGGCCATGGAAGTGATTTGCCGGTACCCCTGGCCGGGTAATGTGCGCGAACTGGAAAGTACGCTGGAACGCGCCCTGCATCACAGCGAAAATGGGGTGATAGGCGTGGCCGATCTGTCGGCTACCATTCGCAAAGGGCGCGTTGTCACCGCCGCCTCCCCTCATGCCCAACCCATCCTTTCGGTGGAAGAGGCAGAACGGGAAGCGATTTTGCAGGCCGGGTGGGTCTGCCAGGGGCGGGTGACGGAGATGTCGCAGCATTTGGGCATCGGCCGTACCACCCTCTGGCGTAAAATGAAGCAGCTCAATCTGACGCCGGAGTATTTTAAGCAAGTGAGTAATTGAAAAGACCCTAAGGGTTTCAAAAACCCTTAGGGTCTGGCGGTCATCATGCGAACGATGGAAACGGAACTGTTGGTAATTGGCGGCGGCGCGACCGGGACGGGCGTCATTGCCGACCTGGCGCTGCGTGGCTTTCGCTGCGCGCTGGTGGAAAAGCGCGATCTGGCGCATGGCACCACCGGTCGCTATCATGGCCTGCTGCACAGCGGCGGGCGGTATGCTGTCAAAGACCCCAAAGCGGCCACCGAATGTATTGAAGAAAATATCATCCTGCGCCGCATCATGCCCCATTGCATTGAAGATACGGGTGGCTTTTTTGTGGTCACGCCCTGGGACGATGACGCCTTTGGTGACCGTTTTATGCAAGGCTGCCGGGACACGGCCGTGCCCTGCGAAGAAATCTCCATCGCCCAAATGTTACGCGAAGAGCCGCACCTGAATCCGCAAATTAGCCGCTGCTTCCGCGTGCCGGATGGCTCAGCCGATTCGTTTTTAGCCACACAGTCGGTGGCGGCGCTGGCCCAGGCGCACGGGGCGCAGATATTGCACTATTACGAGGTGAAACAGCTCATCCGCCAGGGCGACCGGGTGGTGGGGGCGCTATGTTATGACCTGGTGCGCGATGAGGATGTGACCATTCATGCTGACCTGGTGGTGAACGCGGCCGGGGCCTGGGCGGGCAAAATTGCCCACACGGCCGAGGTGGAAGTAAACGTGCGGGCGGGCAAAGGCACAATGATCGCCGCCAGCTATCGCATAGTGAACACGGTGGTGAACCGCTGCAAGATGCCGGCCGATGGCGACATTATAGTTCCCGTGCATACCGTTTCTATCATTGGTACGACGGATGAAGGTGTGCCTGACCCGGAACATTTTGCCATTGAGCCGTGGGAAGTGCAGTTGATGATGCAAGAGGCGGCCAAAATTGTGCCCGGCTGGCACGATTTACGGATGTTGCGCTGTTGGGGTGGGGTACGGCCGTTGTACCAGGAGACAAAAGTGGCCGATACCCGCGACGTGACCCGCGCCTACACGCTGCTGGATCACGAAACCCGCGATGGCGTGGCCGGTTTCATTACGATTACCGGCGGCAAATGGACGACTTACCGGCAAATGGCGCAGGTGACGGTGGACCGGGTGTGTGAAAAGTTGGGCACGGCACGGCCGTGTACCACCCATGAGACCGTCACGCCCAATCCATTTGAGCAGGGGCACGGCCGTAAACACCATATGCTCGGCCAACGGCTGGCCGACGTGGAAAAAGAAGAGGCGTTCGGCCAGTTGATTTGTGAATGTGAACTGGCGACCCGCGCCGATGTGGAACACGCCATCACCCAGGGCGAGGCTAAAACCATTGACGACGTGCGCCGCGATGTACGTGTGGGCATGGGGCCGTGCCAGGGTGGGTTCTGCACCTACCGCGTGGCTGCCATCTGGCATGAATTGAAAAAGCCGCCCATTGAAGAGACCAACGTGACCCTGCGGGACTTTTTACAGGAGCGGTGGAAAGGGCTGATGCCCATTCTCTGGGGGCCGCAGTTGAAACAAGAGCGGCTTGACGAGTTGATTTACCTGAGCGTATTGAACGCCGACCATTTGCCCGGCCCGCGCGCTTCGCGGCTGGGGCCGGCGATGTATGAACCGGGCACCGCCTGGGAAAGCGATCATGCGCATGTTTGATTTTTTAACGCAAAGGGGCAAAGGAGCAAAGAGGCAAAGAAAAGAGAAGAAAAGGGCTTTTCTTCCTCATTCTTTGCGCCCTTCCACTCTTTGCGTTCTTTGCGTCAAGAATAATTATGACGAATGATGTATT
>JAHBVI010000146.1 GCA_019637635.1 Anaerolineae bacterium | reverse complement strand
TCTTGTACAGGAAATAGGATTCCTCGCTGCGAAGGCTTCGCTCGGAATGACAGGGTTATTGGTTTACTGGCTGAGGGATTCGGCGATCTTCAGCACTTCGGCCAGCGGCAGTTGGTTTGCCTGCACCGCCAGCACGAAGCCATTTTCCGACCACAACAGCATGTTAATGGCCTGGCTGGAAACCAGCGACGATGCAAACGGCAGCGCCTCAATCCACACGCCCGGCTGCCCATTCACAACCACGTCAGTCATGGTACGGCCGCCCATGGGCACATCCTGAGCGCGTTCATCAAAGCCGGTGGTCTGAATTGCCAGATACCCATCCGTCGGTGAAAGGTAGGTGGCAAAAATGCCCATGCCGTGCCCCAGGCCATCATCATCCACATATTCGGCGGCCACCAGTTCCACCTGCGTAAAACCGGCGGGCAGATAACCCGGCAAATAGGGCTGGAAACCGGCCTGAGCCGCAGCCACTTCCAGCGGCGCGCCGGATTGGGTTTCGGGCACAATGGGCGTGGCCGTCGCCTCGGCCAGCGCCAACTGTTCCGGCGACGCAGGGGCAATCAACACCGGCTCGCCGGCCGGGCGCTCACTGAGCGTGAGGACGCCAATTTGGCGCAAAAAGCCCGCCGCCATGGCCCGCGCCCCCGGCGAAGCAGCCAGGGCCACGGCCAACACCAGCAGCACGGCGGCAAAAGTCAGCGCCAGCCGGCGGCGGGGAAAAAGCGTTGTTGAGGTACTCATCGGTTTAGAAATCCTCCGGTAAAGGTCCGCCTCGAATTCCGCTCGTGGCGTCTTACGAAAGCGGGTTAGAAAATCATCGTTCATGGTTAAGCCTCCCATTCGCTGCGTAACGTTTGCAGCGTCCGATGGAGAATGACGCCGACATTAGATTCCGATAGCCCGGTGAGACGTGCGATGGTGCGGTTGGTGAGACCGGCGCCGTACTTGAGAGCCACCAACTCTCGGTCACGGTCTGCAAGCCGGGAAAGGAGGAGGGACAAACGGGTAAAGTCGGCCTGTTGTTGCGCCCACTCCTCCATATGTTCGTCATGGGTGAGATGGCTCACTTCATCCAGTGGGATCTCTGGCCGCGTTTTGCGGTAGTGGTCTGTAGCCACCCGCCGGGCAATGGTAAACAGCCAGGTGGAGAAAGCCGCCAGGTCACGCCGGTAGCGATCCCGATTGCGCCACGCCTTCTCAAACGTTTCCGCCGTCAGGTCTTCGGCCAGCGGCCCGTCGCCCACCCGGTAGCGGAAGAAGTTGTACACACGCGGCAGTTCGGCGTGGTATAGTTCGGTGAAGTCCGCTTCGGTGGCGGCGGCCCTGAACCAGGGAATGGAGAGTGATTTAGCCATCATCAAAACATTATACGGGGCAGGCAAAAAAGTATTACACGTAGCGCGATTTGGAAAATCGCGCCACAGATCGTTTTTATGGTAAAAGTCAAAATTTGCGGCACCACTAATCTGGAAGATGCGTTGTTGGCGGCCGAGGCAGGCGCAGATTTTCTCGGTTTTATTTTTTATCCACCGGGCAAACGAAGCATTACCCCCGATGTGGCCCAAACCATTACGGCACAACTGCGGCAGTTAGACACCTGCCCGGTGCTGGTGGGGGTGTTTGTGAACGAAACGCCGGAACGCATGACCGAGATCATGGCTGAATGTCAGCTAGACCTGGCGCAGTTGCATGGGGATGAACCGCCCTGGCTGGTGGGGGATGCACGCTCGCCGCTCTACGGCCGTGCCTTCAAAGCCCTGCGCCCCACCTCCCGCATCGAGGCCGAAACCGACGCCGAATGGTATACCCGCCCCCCATTACCCAATTACCCAATTACCCAATTACCCACCCTCCTCATAGACGCCTACCACCCCACCCTGCGCGGCGGCACCGGCCAGATGGCCGACTGGAGCATCTGTGCCCACCTGGCCCGGCAAGTGCCCGGCCTGATGCTGGCCGGCGGCCTGACGCCGGAGAATGTGGCCGAAGCCGTGCGGGTGGTACGGCCGTATGCCGTTGATGTCGCCAGTGGGGTAGAAACCGCGCCCGGCCAAAAAGACCCGGCACTGGTGCGAGCGTTTATCGCTAATGCCAAATCCGTAATCCGTGATGCGTAAACCTTAACCCGTCGTCCGTTCACGGTTTACGGATTACGAAATCTTCTCTTTGCGTAACGCCACCAGGAATGCGCCGCCGAGAGCGAGCAGACCAACCACAAACACGGCCGTGCCCCATAACCAGGGGCGGGCCAGAGGGGTAGACTGTTCTTGTACTACATGGGGGGTGGGTACGGCCGTAATGATGCTGGCAGCGCGGATGTTGGCGGCTACGGCCGTGCCTTCGGCCAGCGGAAAGGAAATGGAAGTAGATGTGGGTGTAATGGTCGCCGTCGGCGTGGGCGGCGTGGCCGTAGAGGTGGGCAGCGGCGTGGGGGTGGGTGTGTCAAACGGCCGTATACGCAGTTCATCCCCCGGTTTGATAATGGCGTTGGCGTCCATATCGTTGTATTCCAGCAGTTGCTCCAGCGTCAGCCCGTAGGTCAGGGCAATTTCCCACGATGTCTGCCCGGCGCGCACAATGTGGTTGATGATGGGCGTGGGCGTGGGCGGCGGCAGTTCCCCCGCCGCCAGCCGTATCTTCACCTCTTGCCCCGGCTGCAACACCGACTCCTCCGTCAGATTGTTGTACCACATCACATCGCCAATACGCACCTGGTACAACGCCGCAATCGTCCACAGCGACTCCCCGTCGCGCACCTTGTGGGTGGTGGGCGGCGTAGGCGTGGGCGGAATGGGCGCGCCCTCCGCCAGCCGGATGATGATTTCGTCGCCGGTATGCACAAAAGAGTCCGCCTGCAAATGATTATAAAGCAGCAAATCAGACAGGGGCACATCATAATGCGCCGCCAATGACCACAACGCCTGCCCTTCCTGCACCACATGAACAATGGAGCCATCTTCGCCCGGTTCGGCCAGGGTAATGGGGGTGATAAACAGGGCGCCGGGGTAATTGTTGTTGGCAATGGCCGCCGGTTGAATGGGGGCGTTACCGGGCTGCCCCACTACCAACACAAAGTAGTTAATGTCACCGGCACGGGCAAAGCCGGCGCCGGCTTCGGTATAACGGGTGGTGATGAGGGTATTGTAATGGGTGGGGCTGTTCACCCACCAGGTGAGGCCCCGCGGCGCGGTCAGGTTGGTGCCGCCGACGATGTTTTCAGTCACCTGCCCACTGTACCCGGCCGCGTTGGCCCGATCCTGCGGCCAGGAGCCGCCATACCCCATATGGCTGCTAAAGACGCCAAATTCGGCCATATAGTTGGCCTGGTTTTGGGCGGCTGAGGCCAGCGCCCCGTTATAGGTAAAGGCGGGCAGCCCGTTATTCAGGCGAAACTGATTCACCTGCTGCAAAATGGCATCCGCCGATTGCGCTTTGGTGGTCTGAGTGGTGGCTCCCGCCAGCAAGATCAGGCACACAACAAGCACGCCAAACGTTCGTTTTGTCATGGTGGGGAACTATAACAGGCACGGCCGTAGCCAACAAACAGCCCTCCCTATTATTTCACCAACTACTAAATTGTGATGCGTGAAGGGTCACTCGTCACGCATCACGCCTGATACGCTACTTGCATCAGCCTGTACGCCATCACAAAAAAGCGGGAAGGAATGGGTATTCCTTCCCGCTTTACGTTTGGGCTATCAGGCAACGCCGCGATTACGGCAAGATGATGATACGCCCTTCAATGACCGGGGTGACGGGTGAATAGGTTTGGAAATAGTCGGCCAACGCTTCATCTAGCGCCGGGCCAAAATCATACGGATTCACCGCAAAATCGCGGAAAACCGTGTAATTGTCACCACCGCGCCGCATAAAGTCATTGGTCACCACCCGATACATCGCATTCGGATCCAACGGGTCCCAATCGGAGCCATTCCACACCTCCACATTGACAATACGCGACCCCGCCGGCTGCGCCGAATCAATGGTATAACGCATGCCAGACACCTGGGCAAAACCACCATTGGCGCTGGGATACAGACGGGCGCCGTTTTCCAGCGCTTCCTTCACGTATTGACCTTGCAGTTCAAAGGTAGCAATGGCGTTACCAAACGGCAATGTCTCCAACACATCACCCATCGTTACTGTGCCAGAAATGATGGGGGCGCGCAGCCCACCACCATTTTGGAAGGCGATCTGATACTCTTCGCCGGGTACAGATGTCTCGTTGACCTTCTCCAACATGGCATCGGCTACCAGGTTGCCCAACAGACATTCACCCAGGCGGCAAATTTGCTGACCGCCGTCAACGATGAGCAAATCTACTGTGGTGGTACCCACTACCGTCTCTCGTAGCTCGGCCACACCATCCCGGAATGGCTGCAACATCGCATCAAGATCAGGGTCTTTTTCGACATCGGCGCCGAGGAAGATGGGGTTGCCGTTATAAAAATAGACCAGACCGCCGGGGCCAAAGGTTACGTTCAGATTGCCGAGGAAGGTTCCCCATTGATAAGCCGTTACTATCAGCACCGGCTCCCCGGACAGGCTTTCAACTCTTGTGGGATATTCACCGGCCGGCACCAGTGGGCCAAACTGCGGGAAGGTGGGCGGCTCGAAGGTGATGGGGTCTGCCGGGTAGTAGAGGAAGGTGTGACTGTGGCCGCCGACGATAATATCTACATCGGTGACTTGTGCGGCCAGTTCCAGGTCTACATCGTATCCCACATGGGTGAGCGCGATGATCTTGTCAACGCCCAGGTCGGTCAGAGCGTCGGCCGCTGCTTGTAGGCTGGAAATAGAAGCGGTGAAAGTGATGTTGGGACCGGGGCTGGAGATGTTGGTGGTATCCGGTGTGGTTAGCCCAATGATCCCAATCTCATGCCCGCCGCGCTCGACAACGACATAGGGTGCGATGAGACCTTGCAAGTCGGGGTCGGCAGTGGCGTCAATGTTGGCACTGAGGACGGGAAAATCAGCGCCGGCAATAAAGTCAGCTAACACTGAGGGGCCGTTGTCAAATTCATGGTTGCCAATAGACATGGCGTCGTAGCCAATATAGTTCATGGTGAGCGTCAACACGTCACCTTTGTACAGGTTGTAGAACAGGGTGCCCTGGAATTGGTCACCGGCGTCTAGCACCAGTACGTTATCTCGGCTATCGCGGATGGCGTTCACGGCCGTAGCCACTCGTGGCGCGCCGGCAATACACAAACCAGCATCGGCATCGGCCGGCGCGCACCAGGCGCCGTTGCGGTTATATTCATCCACCCGCGCATGGAAGTCATTGGTGTGCAGAATGGTCAGATCTAGCCATTCAGCCGGGTCGTAAGTATATTCCCTGAAAAGGATGGGTAAAAAGAGGGTCGCGCCCCCTTCACCAGCGGGGGACTCCATTGTACTTGCCCTATCCGCGGGCTGTGAGGCAAAGGCATTGAAGGACATCAACAACATGCCCACAGCAAAAACTACCACTAACAGCAAATTCATTGATCGACTTCGCATATCATCTTACTCCTTATAAATGCCAGTAATCCGCCAAGACCACCTGAAAATCATTAGAAGTGCTGCAATGGTAGAAAGGGGCGCCAGCGGATACTTGACAAAACAGTTTGTTGGGGGATTTGTAAGAACAACTCAATTTTCCACCATGATCATTTATGACCTGAGTTGTGGCCGGAGGGAATTGACATTCAGCAGTTAGTATCCGTGCCAAATGTCACTAACGCAGGTGTGTTATTGGGTTTTGGGTGAAATGATGGGGTATGAGGGCGACGGCCGTCGGTCGTTAACCCACGTAAGCGTTCAGACCTGACAGGTTTTTTTACCGGTTCACCTTGAAACCTCGCAGGCTAAAAACCTGTCAGTTCCCTTGAGGAACTGAACGCTTACCCCAGTACAACGAATTGCACCCTCTATTTACACGTCATCTATAGGTGGTTCATGTGCCAGCCAGTTGAGTTCGCTGTCGTGCAAGAAATGATTTGGCCAATCGAGCGATTTTTCTTCTACGCCCAGGAATACCATGACCTGCGCACAGAATTGGCCCACCAGGGGCAGGTCGTGGCCGGCCAATAGTTTTTGTATCGTTTCGTCAAACCGGTCTGGTTTTTGCTCCGCCTTCGCCGTTTCCCGCAGCAGCCATTTGTGGTAAGGGTATAACATCTCATTTTCATTGAGAATCAGGCGGCAGGAAAACAACACCATTTTTTGAATGGCCAGAAAAATCAGGTAATCGTTCTGTTTTTTCACGCCCTCGCTGTAAAACCAGCGCCAGGCCAACAGTTGCGCCGCAAACCGCTCCCGGCGCGTCGCTTTTTCGGCGGCGGGGAATCTACTGACATCGGCCAATAACAGCGCCAGGTTTTCAATTCTGGAGAATAAAACGGTATTGTCCTTGAAGGCATAACGCGCCGGGTCGCTACCCCGTTCGCTAATTTTTTGCAGGAAATCCAGGCTGACCACTTTACAATCAACATACCCGCCCGCATAGGTGCAAATATCCCACAAACTAAACGCCAGCTTGTTTTCCTGCTTTCTCTTTTGGTATTCGGCCTCATCCACAATGAGGGTCACATCTATATCCGAGTCCGATTCAGCAAACCCATGCGCCAGCGAGCCACCAAGCAAGATAGCTAAAATGGTCGTATCTGTTGTATGTCTGTCCAGAAAGGTTGTGATTGCTTCCTGGTGATGTTGTTCCATGTGTCATTCCTTATTGACGAAAATCGGCCCAGTGAATTACCCCCAGGGACAGACCGGAGAGAATCACCATACCAACTACCAACGGTAAAACAGTGCCATTGTAGCTTTGTCCTATGTACGTTCCCAGCAAGACGGATAGGAGCGTGGAGAGAGCGCCGACCACCGCCGCCCCCGTCCCGGCAATATGGCCCAATGGTTCCATCGCCAGTGCATTCAGATTGCCAAACAGAATGCCGACACAGAAAAAGGCGAGCATCAGGTAAACGGTCAGTACCCACAGAGAAGGTATGCCCGCCGTCCACAGCGCCATCCCCAGCGCCATAATAGACAGCACAAAGATGGTTGACAAAGAGCTTCTCACCAGGAGGCGCATACCAAAACGCATGACCAGGCGTGTGTTGAGAAATGTAGCCACGCCAACGGCCGCCGACAGCATGGCAAAATAAAGAGGAAATTGTTCACCCAGCGCATACAATTCCTGAAAAATCTGTTGCGAAGAGTTCAGGTAGCCAATGAGCATACCGCTCACCAGGCCGGCCGTTACCGTATAACCCAAAGCCGGCCGAATCGTGACCACTTCACGAATCGCGCGCATGATTCGTCGGGCAGAAAATGGGGCGCGACGTTCAGGGGGCAACGTTTCCGGCATTCGCACAGCAAACCAGATCGTTATGAGCGCCGCCAGCAACAGATAGCTGCCAAAAATGGCGCGCCACCCGGTGAAAAGCAGGATTGCCTGCCCAAATGTAGGGGCGATCATGGGCACCAGGATGAATACCGTCATAACAAAGGACATAACGCGGGCCATCCCCCGACCTTCATATTGATCCCGCACCAGCGCCACTGTCACGGCGCGTGGCGCGGAGATGCCTATTCCCTGCACCAGACGACCCACCAACAACATGGGAAAACTGACGGCCAACATTGCCGGCAGTGTACCCAGCATAAACAGGGCTAAACCGGCATAAATGGCTGTCTTGCGCCCAATGCTGTCCGATAATGGCCCAAAAAACAGTTGTCCACCGGCCAACCCCAGGAAGATCATGGAAATAACCAACTGGCGTTCATTGGCATTTTGCGGGTGTAAATCGCTGCTTATTTGTGAAAGCGCGGGCAGGATGGCATCAATAGATAATGCCGTTAATGACATCAGTGAAGATACCAGGATGACAAATTCAGCAAAAGCAGGGCTTGTTTTTGTTTTGGTGGAAATCACAACAACTCCGGCTGTTTGATGTAATCCTCCGGCTTAATGGAAATAGCCTGGCTGGCGCTGTCTGTGCCCATGCTGATGCCGTAGATGGTTTGCGCCGCCTGCACCGTGCCCCGGTTGTGGGTGATGATGATGAACTGCGTGTTCAGGCTCAATTCTTGCAGCAAGTCGCGGAAGCGGTTGACGTTGGCCTCGTCCAGGGCTGCGTCCACTTCGTCCAGCACACAAAACGGCGTGGGGGCTACTTTGAGCAGGGAGAAGATGAGGGCTACGGCCGTCAGTGACCTTTCCCCCCCCGACAACAACCCCAACGCCTGCTCGCGCCGGTTGGGCAGCCGGGCAATAATGTCCACCCCGCTAATGGTCAGGTCATCCGGGTCCGTCAGCACCAGCCGCGCCGCGCCGCCGCCAAATAACTGCGTAAAAATGCTGCCAAAAACGGCGTTCACCTTATCTACCGTCTCGGCAAAGGCGCGCGACGTCAGGTCGTCCAGTTCAGCGATAATTTTGCGCAACTGCGCCTCCGTCTCGTTCAGATCGGCCACCTGCTGCGTCATAAAATCGAAGCGTTCCTGCGTCGTCTCGTACTCTTCCGGCGCGTCCGGGTTGATGGCCCCCATGCGGTGCATTTGCGCCCGGTACTCTTGAATGGTGCTTTCGATGTCCCCCGGCAGTTCGGTGACAACGGGCAGCGTCTCTACGCCGCCAATCGGCAGCGGCGTGGGGCCGGTCTGGTCTTCGTCGTAAGGCAGGGCCACCAGCCCCAGGTCGGTCTTGATGCGCTCTTGCAAATTTTCCAACGCCGTCTGGCTTTGTGTGAGGGCGATGCGGGATTGGGTGTAGAGCGTTTCGGCGTCGTGCGTCTCTTTTTGCAACACGGCCATGCCCTCCTCCATTTGCGCCAGTTCCAACCGCGCCTCACTCACCCGCTCCTTCAACGGCCCCAGCCGCGCTTCCAACTCCGCCACCTGATCAAACAGGCGGGTGCGCTCCTGTTCCTCGGCCGCTTGTGACAATTGCGCCTGCTCCTGCTGCAACTGGCTGCGCCGCTCTTGCAGCCGCGCCAACTGCCCGGAAAATTGGGCCAGCGTCGCCCGGCGGCTGTCTACCACCGCCTGCCGCCCGGCCACAATCGTTTGCGCCGCGTTCACCGCTTGCTGCAAACCATCCCGCTGCTGCTGTGATTCCGTCACCGGCAGCGCCGCCAGTTTCCCCTGTGCCTCGGCTGCCGTCTTTTCCAGCGTCACCAGTTCGGCCGTATCTTGTTCGATTTGGGCTTCAATTTCACCAATCCGCTGCTCCAAACGGCCTACTTCTTGTAGTTGATTTTGCCGCTGTCGTTCGGCAAAGGCCATTTGCTGACGGTAACGGTCTATCTCCCGTTGTGTTTGCGCCATTTCTTGCCCGGCTTCCGCCAGCAGCCGCGCCAGCCGCGCCTCTTCGTTTTGCAGGTCATCCACCTGGTTCTGTTGTTGTTGGATGGTGGTTTGTTGGGCAGCTACGGCCGTTTCCACCGCCCCCACCTTTTCCCGTTCTGCCACCAACACCGCCTGCGCCTGCCGCCATTCCGTTTCCCGCGCCAGGATGCTGCTCTGCCCGCTGCCCGTCTCCACCAGCCCACCGGGGTGAGCGATAAAACCGTCGAGGGACACGGCCGTGCAGCCCGGCGGCAAATGGCTGGCAATGCGGTACGCCGCCGCCGCATCCTGCACCAACAAAATCTGGCCCAGCAGCAGTTCGGCGGCCCGTTCCGCCTCTGGCCGCGCCGACACCAATCCCGCCGCCCAACCAATCACGCCCGCATCTTCGGGCATTTCCACCAGTTCCGGCAGTTGGATGCGGTTCAGGGCAATGGCTGATAAATTGGCGCCATTCTGCGCCGCCAGCACCTCCCACAATGCCTTCTCGTCCGGCAGCAGCAGCGCCCCCAGCCGCGCCTGCATAGCCGCGGCGATGGCCGGTTCATACGCCGGGGGAATGGTGATAAAGTTGACCAACGCGCCGATGACGCCATTTTTACCGGCGGCCACCTCTTTCAGGCGCAGCCCGTCCAGCATGTCGGCGCGGGCTTCCAGGCGGGCCAGGTCACGGCGGCGCTGCTGCAGCTGCTGCTCGGCGTCGCGGTGCGCCTGCCGCTGCGTTTTCAGGTCACGGATGAGCGCCTGGCGCTGGCTGATGATGGCCTCGCGCTGCTGGCGCAGGTCGTCGTTTTTTTGTTGGGCGGACTGCAACACGGCCGTCAACCGTTCAATCTCCGCCTTCATTTTCTCCGGTTCATCGCCGCCAGCCGGCTGCTGCTCTGCCTGCCGTTCTTTCAGCCGTTCTCGCAACTGGTTGATTTGCCCCTGGGCCTGGGCTACCCGGTTTTGTTTGTCGCGCTGCTGTTGGGTGGCCTGCTGCACGGCCGTTTGCCATTTGTCAATCTCGCGCCGGGTGGTCTCAAAATCGGCGTTGTACTGCTGCCACTGCCCCCGGCTTTGCTGCAATTCGGCCTGAGCCGCCGCCAGATCGGTCAGGGCGGCTGTCAGTTCAGCCTGCGCGGCCGTGGCCTGCTGCTCCAAACCGGGCAGATCGGCCGCCACTTCCGCCAGCCGCCGCGCCATTGATTCCCGCCGTTCGCCCATGATGGCCGCCTGCTGCCGCGCCGTTTCCAGTTGGTCGCGGGTATCATCGCGCTGGTTTTGCAGGTCGGCGGCCTGCTGCTCCAGCCGGTGCAGACGGCGGCGCAGGTCGTCGCTGTTTTCCTGGCGCACCCGCAGCTTGTGGCGGTTTTGCTGCCAGGTAGTTTCGGCGGTCACGGCCGTGTCCCGCACCTGCCGCAGCTCCTTCTTCGCCTGCTCCCATTTATAGCCATACCACAGGCGCAACAGGTGATGCAGGTCGGCCTGAATTTGCTCGTAGTTGCGGGCGCGGGTGGCCTGCCGTTTCAAAGAAGCCAGCCGGGGCTGGATTTCCGCCAGGATGTCGTGGATGCGCTGTAAATTGTGCTGGGTCTCTTGCAAGCGCCGCAATGTTTCCGCCCGACGGCTCTTGTAATGATTGATGCCCGCCGCCTCTTCAAACAGCGCCCGCCGCTCCTCGGAACGCAACGAAAGCGCCTGGTCTACTAACCCCTGGCCGATGATGGTATAGGTGCGTTCCGCCAGACCGCTGGTCGCCAGCAGGTCGGTGATGTCTTTCAGGCGCACCTTTTGCCCATTGAGAATGTACTCATTCTCGCCGGAGCGGTAGGCGCGGCGGCCAATTTCCACTTCGCTGTAGTCAATGGGCAGCCAGCCTTCGCTGTTGTCCAGGGTGAGGATGCTCTGGGCCATGCCGGCGCGGGCGCGGCTCTGGCTGCCGGCGAAGATCATATCGGTGGTGCGTTTGCCGCGTAGGGTGCTGTAGCTTTGTTCTCCCAACACCCAGCGCAGGGCGTCGGCAATGTTGCTCTTGCCGCTGCCATTGGGGCCGACAACGGCCGTGATGCCCATATCAAAGATAAATTCCGTTTTGGTGGCAAAGGTTTTGTACCCTTGCAGGGAAAGGCGTTTGATTCTCATAAGCGGCGGGCAGTATAGAGGGAAGTGGGCAGGTGATCAAGTGTTTAGGTGTTTAAGCAGCAATTCTCAATTTGGCGAAACCCGGCGATTAAAATCGCGGCTACAAGCAGCAAAGCTGACCTTCGTCGGCTATGACCAGTCGGCGAAGGCCGACTTCGCCTTGTGTAGGTGCAAATTTATCTGCCGCCGTCGGACAAATTGAGAATTGCTGGTGTTTAAGTGTTTACGTAAACACCTAAACACCTAAACACCTAAACACCTGAACGCCTTAACACAAGAACACATGATACAATCCGGGCATGGCAATTGAATTGACGGCAGAAGATGAGGCAATGTTGGCGGGGGAAAGGGGCACGGCCGTGCAAATGTCCATGCGCATCCTGGTGACGATGGCCGGTGTGTATGGGGCGGGGCGGCTGCTGGATGTGACTTCGGCACACATTGACGGTTGTTTGTATCATGGGGAGTCTGGCCTGGAATTTGCCGAGCGACTGGTAGCCGGCGGGGCGCAGGTACGCATTCCCACCACATTGAACGTGGGCGCGGTTGACCTGCTGCACCCGGAACATTTCCAGGGCAGCCCGGCATTGGCCGCCCGCGCCGCCCGGCTGATGCAGGCTTACGAGCAAATGGGCTGCCAGCCCATCTGGACGTGCGCCCCCTACCAGGCCATGCACCGCCCAGTTTTGGGAACGGATGTGGCCTGGGCGGAGAGCAACGCCATCGTTTTTGCCAATTCGGTGTTGGGTGCGCGCACCAACCGATATGGCGACTTTATTGATATTTGCATGGCGATTACCGGACGCGCCCCGGCCTTTGGCCTGCATCTGCCGGAAAACCGGCGCGGCCAGCTCCTGTTCCAATTGCAGGACATCCCAGAACGATTGTTGCGCGAAGATGTCTTTTTCCCGGTACTGGGCTACCTTCTGGGTGAGACAGCGCAATCTAAAATCCCGGTGATTGAGGGTCTGCTGCCAGAAACAACGGAGGATCAACTCAAGGCTTTGGGGGCAGCGGCGGCCTCATCGGGCGCGGTGGCGCTGTTTCATGCCGTAGGTGTGACGCCGGAAGCGCCCACGCTGGAGGCCGCGTTTCAGGGACGGCCGTCTGCACAAACCATCCCGGTGACGCTGGCCGATTTACGGCAGACGTTGGGCAAGTTGGGCACGGCGGCAGACGGTGCGATTCATGTGGTGGCCCTGGGCAGTCCCCACTTTTCCCTGGCCGAATTTGCCGCGTTCATGCCCTTGCTGGAAGAATATCCACCACACCCGGCGGTAGAATTCATCGTCTGTACGAATCGGTTGGTTTTGGCGGCGGTGCAGCAGCGCGGCTGGCTGGAACGGCTGCGGGCGATGCGGGTGCGGCTGGTAGTGGATACCTGTGTGGTGGTGGCCCCCATTGTGCGCCGCCAGGGCGGAGTCTTGATGACCAATTCCGGGAAGTTTGCCCATTACGCGCCGGGCAACATTGGCTTTGAGGTGGTGTTTGGCAGCCTGGAAGAGTGTGTTCGTTCGGCAAACCAGGGCGAGGTATGGCGGGATGTGCGCTTGTGGAGATTGGAGATTGGAGATTAGAGAGTGGAGGTTGGGTAATCTCCAATCTCTAATCTCTACACAAATAATGACACAAACAATGCAAGCAACAGTTTTAGTGGCGGGCACGGCCGTCGGCGAAGCGTTGGTCTTGCCCGAACCGCTCAGTTTGTGGGGCGGGCTGAACCCGGAAACGGGCGAAATCATTGACCGGCGGCACCCCAACACCGGGCAGGTGGTGACGGGCAAGGTGCTGGTGCTGCCCATCGGACGCGGTTCCAGCAGCGCCAGCAGCATCTTGCTGGAAGCGGTGCGCCTGGGCACGGCTCCCGCCGCCATCCTCACCGCCGAAGTGGATGGCATCCTGGCGTTGGGCGCGGCTGTCGCGCGGGAACTGTACGACCACAGCCCACCGGTGTTGGTGTTGGATGCAGCGGGGTACACGGCCGTGCAAACCGGCGACTATTTGCAAATCAATGAAGATGGGAGGGTGGACATTTTGTAATTGGTTAATTGACCCCCATCCTAACCTTCCCCCTCCCAGGGGGAAGGAACTGGCTCCCTCTCCCTTGAGGGAGAGGGCTGGGGTGAGGGTGTAAATAGGACACCTGAATAGTTATAATTTGACGCCAATTACCCAATTACCCAATTACTTTATGCGCCACAATCGCCTCTGGTTTTTCCTTTTAAGTAGCGGCACGGCCGTACTCATCCTGCTCATCTTCACTGACTGGCTGCCCATTTTGCGCGGGCCGGCGCCAGAGACGGCCGAATGGTATTGGCCTTATCGGCTACGGCCGTATGCCCTCTGGCTCAAACCGGCGCTGGCGACACTGCTCTTTTGGGGAATGGCCGCCTGGTGGCTGCGAATAGAGGCGAACGGGCGCACGGTGAAGGTTGGCCTGTGGTTACTGGCGGGGGCCAGTCTGCTGCTGCAACTGGCGCTGATGAACGCCGACAGCCTTTCTATTCGTGATGAATTGATCAACCGGGTCTACTCCAACCTGGAAAGTGGCTTTTTCCAACCGGCGGCGGAACTGCCTGACCTGGGCAGCAGCCTGGCCCATTACCCGGCGCTGATGCCCACCTTCAGTTCCGAACACGCCCGCACCCACCCACCCGGCCTGCTCATTGCCAACCGGCTGACCATTGACCTGCTGGCCCGTTTCCCGGCGCTGTCAGAACGACTGGCATACCCGGCGGTGGCGGCGCGGTGTATTGATTTGTGGCTGTTGGACCGGCCCACGGCCGTGTCCGCCGCTCTGCTCGTCTGGGCCATCATTCCCTTGCTGGCGGCGGCGCTGACCATCTTTCCCGCGTATTGGCTGGCAAAGGAGTTGTTGCCGGATACGGCCGTGAAACTGGCAACTCTGCTGGTCATCACCCTGCCCGCGCTGCTGCTGTTCGCCCCCAAAGCAGTGCAGTTGTACGCCCCGCTCAGCCTGTTCATCTTCCTGGCCCTTTATCGCGGCCTGCAAAACTGGTCATGGCGCTGGTTTTTCCTCTCTGGTCTGCTTTTCTCCCTGGCCACCTTCCTCAGCCTGGGAAATCTGTCGTTGGCGCTGTTATCGGGGGTATATGTGTCAGGCGTTTATGTGTCAGGTGTCACGCATCACGCATCACGCATCACGCATCACGCCATCCCCTGCTCACTCGCTTTTGCCCTCGGCGCCGCCGCCCTTTGGCTCATCTACTGGCTGGGCTGGGGTGTGCCACCCTGGGCCATTTTCCAGACGGGACTAGGGCAGCATTATGAATTGGTGACGCACATCCGCCGCTATAGCTGGTGGGTTGTGTGGGATTTGGTAGATGTGCTGGTGTTTACAGGGTGGGTGATTGTGGTGGGATTCACGGCCGTGCTGCTGCAAACCTTCCGCCGCCGCCCACTCATGCCCGTGCATTGGTTGGCAGTCAGCACGGCCGTGCTCCTCCTGGTTCTCGATATTTCCGGCGCAGCGCGGGGCGAGGTGGGGCGGCTGTGGCTCTTTTTCTTCCCCTTCCTGGCGCTGGTTGCCGCCCACTGGCTGGCGGAAACGCAGCCGGGCTGGCGGCGGCAGGCGGCGCTGGTGGGGATGCAGTTGGCCTTGACGCTGGCGCTGGCGCTGGCCTGGCAGCCGGTGCGGGCGGTGGCGGTGGTGGCGCAACGGCCGTCCTTCCCCATTGCCACTCCCGAAACCAACGCCGATATTCTCTTTGGCGACGCCCTACGTTTGACCGGCTACACCGTCCGGCAAGATACGACGGCCCTGGACGTGACGCTATTTTGGCGCGGAGAACGGGGGGTGTTACGGCCGTATACCGTCTTTAACCACTTGCTGAACGAACAGGGCGAACTGGTAGCCCAACAAGATAACTGGCCCGTCAACGGCCAATGGCCGCCCACCTGCTGGCGGGTGGGGGAAGCGGTCGTAGACCGCTACACCATCCCCCTGCCGGACGACCTGCCCCCCGGCGTGTATACGTTGTTGACCGGCTGGTATGATGCGGCGGACGGCCGTCGCTTGCCCACCTCCGCCGGGCAAGACACCACCACCCTACATCAGTTTACCCATCCGTAATTCGTAATTCTCATTTGTGGCTAAGAAACGGGTTATTGATATACTTTGAGCAAGTTTGTCTATAAATCTTGTGTTCTGTCTACAAAAGGAGAAAAATGTATGACCGCAACAACCGCAACTATGAAAAATGACCAGGCGCTTATTCCCTGGTGGTTGATCCTGCTAGAGGGTATCTCTCTGGTGATTTTGGGGCTGTTTTTCCTCAGTTCACCGGCGCAAACGGCCGTTATTGCCGTTCAGGTATTGGGCATCTATTGGCTCATTGCCGGTATTTTCAGGATTATCTCCATTTTCATAGATTCCTCTATGTGGGGACTAAAATTGTTTGCCGGTATATTGGGCATTATTGCTGGTATCTTAGTGCTGAATCACCCGATCATTGGGACGATAGTGTTAGCCAAGACCATCATCCTCATCCTGGGTATCGAAGGCATCATCTTTGGGGTGATCGGCATTGTACAGGCGTTTAGAGGTGCCGGCTTGGGTGCGGGTATTTTAGGCGTTGTCAGCCTTCTCTTTGGCGCTCTGCTGCTGGCAAATTCCTGGGGTTTCGCCCTTTCCTTACCCTGGGCTATCGGCATTCTCGCCATTGTGGGTGGTATTGCTTCCATCATCGCCGCTTTTCGGGTGAAGTAGCACAATAAAAGTCGTGGCGCGATTTTTCAGAATCGCGCTACCTATTGAAGGAGTGAAATAATGAGTGACGTAGTTCCTGTGCAGTTGATTGTGGCCGCTTTTCAAAGCGAAAACGGGGCAAAGGATGCCTGGATGCAGCTAAAAGCAGCCAAATGGGGTGGTCTGATCAAAATTGAGCGCATGGCCATTGTGCGCCGCACCACCAAAGACAAAGTGAAAATCCGTGAGTCTGGCGATCCCGGCGGCGGCCGTGGCGCGGTTGTGGGCACGGTAGTCGGCGGCGTTATCGGCGCCATTGCCGGGCCAATTGGCGCGGTGGTTGTTGGTGGGGCGACGGGCGCGCTGGTCGGCGGCGTCACCGCCAAGTTTTACGATTCGGGCATCCCTGATGAACGCTTGAAGAAAATTGGCGAAGCCCTGAAACCGGGCACCTCGGCCATTGTGGCTATTATCGAACACAAATGGGTTAAAGAACTGGAAAAAGATTTGCGCGAAGCCGGCGCAGATGTGCTGACTGAAATGTTGAGCCAGGACATTGCCCAACAGTTAGGTGAAGGCAAGGAGATGGCCTTTACGGCTATTGCCGGGGAAGAAGGCATGGCAGTAGCGCGTGTGGCCGGGAATGAAAAAGAGATGGAAAGCCAATCTATGGTCATCAGCGAAGAAGGCATGGCGGTGGAAGCCCTGCACGCCGACGAATCGGGCATAGCCGTTTTTGAACTGGTCACCGATGGTGACGCAGTGATCGCCGGTGCGGGCGTCATCACCGCTGGCGATGGTGACGAAGAAACCGATGGCGCGGGTGTGATCACGAAAGAGGGCGACGAAGAAACGGACGGCGCCGGTGTGATCACCGAAGATGGTGACGAAGAAACGGATGGCGCCGGCGTTATTACCGGCGGCGGCAACTAGCTTTTGATGTAATTGAGGGATTGGGAGATTAAAAAA
>JAHBVI010000145.1 GCA_019637635.1 Anaerolineae bacterium | reverse complement strand
CACCAGCCGCTAACAACCAACAACCGAAGTATATCAATTTTACATATTGTTTGTTATACTGGCAGCCATCATTTCAAAAAAAAGATCAAACCATATAATGAGGTAAAACTTGCGTATCCGATTTTGGGGAGTACGCGGCACAATCCCCACCCCCGGCCCAAATACTATCAAATACGGCGGCAACACCTCCTGTGTAGAAATCACCACAGCCGACAAGCAGCTCATCATCATTGATGCCGGCTCCGGCATTCGTCACCTGGGTAAAGAACTGGTCAAAAATGCCACCGGGCGGATTACAGCCAGCATCCTCATCAGCCACACCCACTGGGACCATATCCAGGGCTTCCCCTTTTTTGCGCCCATTTTCGGCCGTAACAACCGCTTCGTTGTCGTTGGCAAAAAACGAGTTGGTAAACAACTGGAAGAAACCATGGCCGGGCAATTCATTGAGCCATACCTGCCCTTTTCCTACAACTCATTACCCGCAGACCTGATCGTGAAGGAGGTCGGTGACGGGGAAACGCTCATCATCGGCGATGACACCAAAGTGACTGTAGCCGATTTGAACCATCCTGGCGGCTGCCTGGGTTTCCGCATTGAGAGCAACGGCGTCGTTTTTGTGTATTGCAGCGATGTGAGCCATTATGACGATGGCTTTGACCAAAACTTGCTTGAACTGGCGCAGGGTGCAGACCTGCTGGTCCACGACTCACATTTTGGCTCCTTAGAAGAACGGCAGCGTTTTAGCGAATACGGCCATAGCTCCTGGATCGAAGCCGCGCAAGCAGCCATTGAAGCGCGGGTGGGCTGTCTGGCGCTTTTTCATTATTCGCCAGACCTCACCGACGCCGAACTGGATGAAATCATTATCAAAGCCCGCGAAATCTTTCCCAAAACCATTTTGACCAGAGAAGGCATGGACATTACCCTGCCGCTTCACGACAACCACTTACCAGAGTAAAACGCGACTTTACCGGTTACTTTGGCGCTATCCCCATCACTACCCGAAAATTGCCTGAAAATGAGAATAGACTAAAATATGCTCCGCTACTCTTTGTGGTAAAGGAAACAAGTTGCAGCGAATGAAGCTGCAACCTTTCAGGAAAGTTCATGGGCAATAGCCCACCACGTTCAATAAAAATCGTTCGTAGCCGGCACGTTGGCGCCCTTAGAAGGCGATGAATCGCTCACTACGAACGTGTTTTCAGAGGAGTTATTTTGACCCAATCAGTCCTGGTTGTTGATGATGAACCTATGGCCCGAACCTTGCTGCGTCTCATGCTGATCCGGGCCGGGTTCAACGTCACCGAAGCCGAAGATGGGTTTGACGCCCTCGACAAGGTGCGTAAAAACCGCCCGGACGTCATCTTGTTGGATGTGATGATGCCGGGGATGGATGGTTTTGCCGTCTGCGAGAGGTTGCGAAATGACGTGGATACTGCCGCCCTGCCCATTATCATGCTCAGCGCCAAAACGGATTTGGGCAGCATTAACCGGGGGTTACGGGTGGGGGCAACGGTTTATCTGACAAAACCCATCTCCCCGGAAGACCTGACCCGCCATGTGTTGGAAGCATTGGAAAATGGCAAGAGCAGCTAATGGGTTGCGCCAGCCATTTTATTGTGATAAAAAACACAAAGAGTTGTACGACAAATACGGAGGCACAAAATTATGTTGGTTAAACGTCTGGCACTTGTGGCAATATCATTAACAGTTGGTTTTTTGGTTACCTGGCTCATCGTCATTACCATTGCGGAAACCAATCTGGAGCAGTTTGGTATCTGGTATACCGGTTTCACCTCGCTGGCAATTGCCTGTGCTATTGGCGTATGGTTGGACAAGTTTTTAGGCACAGAAATTTTGCCAAAATAAATTCCGTTATGCCCGGAAATTTGAAATTGGTAAAGGTCTCCCCAGTGTAAGGAGACCTTTTTGTTTTTAGATGATGGCTGACTGGCCCTGTGGGGCAATAAAAACCGGCAGGGCCTTGAAAAAGGAGAGGTAAACATGTCGGCACAAGTCATTGATGGAAAAGTAGTTGCGGCGAAGGTGCGGGAGCAAGTAGCCGAAGAGGTTGCCACCCTCAAAGAAAAATATGGATACACCCCTGGGTTGGCCACAGTTTTGGTGGGAGAAGACCCGGCCTCGGCGACGTATGTGCGCAGCAAACAAAAGATGTGTGAATCGTTGGGCATTCGCTCCTCAGGGCATCATCTACCGGCGGATGCATCGCAGGCGGACGTGCAAGCCCTGGTGACTGGCTTAAACGCTAACCCGGAGATCAACGGCATCCTGGTACAACTGCCCCTGCCCAAACATATTGACGAAGAAGCCATTTTGAACTCAATTGACCTGACGAAGGATGTGGATGGCTTTCATCCGGTGAACATTGGGCGGTTAGCCATGAAGGGGCGCGATCCGCTGTTTATTCCCTGCACGCCGGCCGGTTGTATGGTGCTGTTGGAGGAAGCAGGCGTAAAGATGCGGGGGGCGGAAGCGGTGATTGTAGGGCGGTCAAACATCGTGGGGCTGCCGATGGCGATGCTGCTGCAAAAAGCGGATGCGACGGTGACAATTTGCCACAGCCGCACCAGGGATTTACGGGAACATTTGCAGCGGGCGGATATTGTGGTGGCGGCCATTGGCCGGGCGGAGATGATTACGGGGGATATGCTGAAACCGGGCACGGCCGTGATAGACGTGGGTATTAACCGTGTGGATGACCCTACAGCTAAAAATGGCTACCGGCTGGTGGGTGACGTGCATTACGAGTCGGCGGCTGAAGTGGCGGGGGCGATCACGCCTGTGCCGGGTGGCGTGGGGCCAATGACCATTGCCATGCTCATGCAAAACACGTTGCGAGCGGCGGAGATGGCACTGGCTAAGAAATAAAACAGGTGACAGGTTGCAAGTGGTGGGTTACAGGTTACGCCTGCTGCCTGCCACTTGTGGCAGAGGGGAAAAGCCAATTTCTCGGTCTCATACATTGCGCAAAGTACGATATGGCCTGGGGCAAATGCGGCTGCGCCGGACGCCCTTAGATTTTCTGCTGCTGCTGTTTTTTCTGGCGCTGTTCGTCAGTCTGGGGGTCTCTTATTCAGGCTGGCTGGCGCTGGATAAGTTCTGGATATTGCTGAGCGCGCTGGCCGTTTATTATGTGGTCACGGCCGTACCCCGACGTTACGCCTTATGGGTGGCTGCTATCTGCGGCCCGGTGGCCGCCGGTTTAGCCATCTTTTACGTAACGGCCGATTTCTGGCATAATGGGCTGGCTTTTGCCGGGAGGTTTCTGTCACCGTTTAACAGGCTGCTGGCGCTGCGCCTGTTTTGGCCGCTGTTGCTGCCTCACCCCAATGTCGTCGCCGGGCATATCGCCCTGTTGCTGCCCTATACGGCAGCGGTGTGGCTCTATGCCCGCCGTGACAAAAAGAAGCAGTTGGTAGTGGTAACGGCCGTTTGCCTGGTTATCTCGCTGGTGGGATTGCTGGCTACCCGGTCAGTCGGCGCCTGGCTGGCCTTGATTACCGGATTGAGCGTCTGGGCCTTGTGGCCGTTGAGTGGGCGGCTGGCAGCCGGGCGGTTGGCTGCTAATCGGCCGCTATCGCGCCGCGTCATCTATGGCGGGCTGGTAGCGATATTGGTGTTGGTTGAGTTCCTCGCGGTGTGGCTGGCCGTAACGCTGAACCTGCCCGGCGGGCAGACAATTGCCGAAAGGCTGGCTTTGGCCGGTGGCGCCTGGCGGTTAACACAAGATTATGCCTGGCTGGGCAGCGGATTGGCTACTTTCCCGGCTTTATACGCCGAATATATGCGCGTACTACCGAATTTCTATCTGAATTACAGCGATTTTTACCTGGATGTGCTGTTGGAATTAGGGCCGGTGGGCGCGATCTGTCTGTTAGCCATTTGGGCGGGGTCGCTGTGGCTGGTGGTGCGCGCGCTGCACCACAGCCTTTCACGGCCGTGCCCACACCACAACAGCAAACATGGCGATGTCTATTGGTTACGCTGGGCTACATTGTCCAGTTTTGTCGTTATTCTGGTGCATGGGCTGGTGGACGACAGTTTATTTGGCGGGCTGGGAACCCCGCTGCTCTTTTTCACGCCGGCCATGGCTGTGCTGGTCTCTCGCCATAAAGACAAGGAAAAGCCTTTATTTATTAGCAAACGAATGGCCTGGGTAACGGCCGTCCTCCTCTTCTTACTGGCAGGCATTCTGGTTGGTTTTCGGCAGCGGATAACGGCCACCTGGTACGCTTACCGGGGGGCGCACGCCATGGACCTGGCCCTTTTTGCAGATTGGCCCAGCAACCGCTGGCGTTTTGGGGATGACACCACGCTGTTAGAGCCAGCACGCCTTTACCTGGATCGCGCATTACAGCTAGACGACCACAACCGGACTGCCCACCAGCGGTTGGGTATGGTGGCGCTGTGGGAAATGGATATAGACACGGCCGTTTTCCATCTACAACAGGCATACGCCCAAGACCCAACCCATCGGGGGGTGGTCAAATCCTTGGGGTATGCCTACGTGTGGCAGGGGCAGCCGGAAAAAGCCTATCCCTTGCTGGCCCAGATACCCGAAGCCGCCCAGGAAATGGAAATATATGTCTCTTTCTGGTACCAACTTGACCAGCCAGGTCTGGCAGACAAAGCCGCAGCCGCAACCTCTTTCTTGAAAAACAATCCCTGAAAGACGCCATCATCTGCATCCGACGCCAACCTTCGCTATAATTCCCCAAAATGACTGTGAGGTGGCATCTTCCACCTTATTTGAATGAGGAATATCTTATGCTTGAATCTACCAAATCGCGCGCGGGCGTATTGAGAGAGTTGTTTGGCTTCTTGTGGAAACGCAAGATGTGGTGGCTCATCCCCATGATTGTGATGTTGCTCGTCTTTGGCGCGCTGCTCATTCTGGCCTCGGCGTCACCAGCGTTCGCGCCGTTTATTTACACTTTGTTCTAAGGTGTCGAGATTGGAGACTGGAGATTGGCCTAATCTCGAATCTCGAATCTCGAATCTCCCCGCGCCTATGTTTACCTTCCTAAGCGTCATTGTTCTCATTTTGCTGACAATGGTCAGCTATGCCTCCGGCGTAACGCTGGCGGCAAACCGGCGGGAATATCTGGTTGCTGTCGTTGATCTGCTCATTGTGGCCGGGTTGTGGTTCATTCTCTTCTGGCTGCGGCCGCAATTGAGCCATTTGCCGCTGCTGGCCGTGACCGTTGGTCTGGGTGTGGTAGTGGGGTATCTGGTGGGCGCGGTGCGGCTGGCGGGGCGGCAGGACGTTTACACGCTGCCGGCCTCGGAACTGCCGGAACATGCGCGGGAAAAGGAGGGGGAAGCGGACACGGCCGTACCCCCCAACATCTTCAAACGGGGCTGGCGGCGCTGGAATGAGTTCGCCGGGCGCATGGGCAATGTGCAGGGGCGGCTGCTGATGGGCTTCTTCTACTTCCTCGTTGTCACCCCCTTTGGCCTGGGCATGCGCCTGCTCTCCGACCCGTTAGCCATCAAAAAATCCCCGCCCCACTCCAACTGGCATCCCAAAGAAAACACCGACCTGACGCTGGAAGCGGCGAAGGAACAAGGATAAAAATTGAGATTGGGAGGTTGAGAGATTGGGAGATTTACCAGTCTCCTAATCTCCTAATCTCCCAATCTCCACTCCCCTATGTACATCCTCGGAATCTCCTGTTTTTACCACGATGCGGCGGCGGCTCTGCTGCATGATGGACTGCTGGTGGCGGCGGCTGAAGAAGAGCGGTTTAGCCGCCAGAAACATGACGCCGGGTTCCCGCACCAGGCCATTGCCTTTTGCCTGCAAACGGCCGGGATTACGGCTAACGACCTGGATTACGTGGTCTTTTATGAAAAGCCGCTGCTGAAATTTGAGCGCATTCTCAAGACCCAGCTTTCTTCCTTTCCTCGCTCCTGGCGCGCCTTTGGCGAAGCCATGATCGCCTGGATGGGTGATAAGCTGTGGGTAAAAACACACATTCAGCAAAATGTGGGTGTGCCATTAGACAAAATCCTGTTTATTGACCATCACCTGTCTCATGCCGCCAGCGCCTTTTTTGCTTCGCCATTTACCGAGGCGGCGGTTTTGACCATTGACGGCGTGGGGGAATGGACAACAACGGCGCGGGGGCGGGGCACGGCCGTATGGGACGGCGCCGGTCACAATTCCCTTATCCTCAGTGAAGAACAGCGCTTTCCCCACTCATTGGGGCTGCTCTATTCCGCCTTCACCGCCTTCCTCGGTTTCCACGTGAACAGCGGCGAATACAAGGTGATGGGCATGTCGCCCTATGGCGAGCCGCGTTATCTGGATAAGCTGGACAAAATTTTCAAGGTGTATGACGATGGCAGCTTTTGGACGAACATGGATTACTTTAGCTTCCATTATTCACACACCAACACCTTCAATCAGAAATTTATAGACCTGTTTGGTCCACCACGCATCCACAGCGACGATTTTTACACCACCAAGACGAATCCCGGCGTAGACCCCAATGACCCACAGGTGAAACAAAACCAGCATTACGCCGATATTGCCGCCAGCATTCAACTGGTCACAGAGGAGGCGCTGCTTAAGCTGCTGCGCTCCTTGCATCAGCAAACGGGGCTGCCCAACGTGTGCATTGCCGGGGGCGTGGGGCTGAACAGCAAGGCCAACGGCCGTATCCTCAAAGAAACCCCCTTCACCGATGTTTTCATCCAACCGGCGGCGGGGGACAGCGGCGGCGCGTTGGGGGCGGCGCTGTATGTGTACCACGTGCTGTTGGGCCAGCCGCGCCGCTTTGTGCAGGAACACAACTATTGGGGCGCGGCTTATGGCGACGCGGAGATTGAGCAGGCGATAGACGAGACCGGCTTCCGCTATGAACGGATTGCGGATGAGGCGAAGTTGACGGAAACGGCCGTTGCCGACATCCTGCAAGGTAAAGTAATCGCCTGGTTCCAGGGGCGGTTTGAGTGGGGACCACGCGCCCTGGGCAGCCGCAGCATCATCGCTGACCCCCGCCGGGCAGAGATGAAAGAGATCATCAACGCCAAAATCAAGTTCCGCGAACCATTCCGCCCCTTTGCGCCGGTTATTATTGCCGAAGCGGTGGGAGATTATTTTGACATGGCGAACCCGGCAGAAAACAAAATGGCCCCCTTCATGCTCACCGTCGAACGCTTCCAGGAAGGGCCAGGTGAACAGGTTCCCGCCGTCAACCATCTGGGCACGGGGCGGCTGCAAAGTGTACGCCGCGAATGGAATCCCCGTTATTACGATCTGGTATACCAGTTTGGGCAGGCTACCGGCGTGCCCATCCTCATCAACACCAGTTTCAACCTGCGCGGTGAACCCATTGTCAACACCCCCGCCAACGCCCTCAAAACCTTCGGCCACAGCGACCTAGATACATTGGTGATGGGGAATTATGTGGTGAGGAAATAGAACTACAGGCATTGCCAGGCGCAGGGCAAAAGCTGTTTGTCGGAGCGAAGCCTCGCTGCCCTGTGCCTGGCACTGAGGGAATAATAGCCATGAACCGAATGCACATTGCCATGTTTACCAATACCTACCTGCCGTTTACCAATGGCATTACCCGCTCCATCAACAGCATTCGGCAGGCGTTGGAGGAGGAATTGGGACACAACGTCTTTGTCTTTGCCCAGGGCGCGGATGATTACGAAGAACCTGAACCGTTTATCTTTCGCTACCCATCATTGGAAATCCCCTTTCAGAAGTACCCGCTCACCATCCCTATCTCTCGTTTTGTAGACCGGCTGCTGCCCCGGCTGAAGCTGGATGTGATTCACGCCCACCACCCCGCCCCGATGGGCACAGAGGCGGCCCGCCACGCCCGTGATTTAGGGCTGCCGCTGGTATTCACCCACCACACCTATTACCAGGAATACAGCCATTACATCGGGCTGCCGGAGGAAACATCGCGCCGGGTGATTGAAAGCTGGATTGCCGATTATATGGCGCAGTGCCAGCACATCATCGCCCCCAGCCCCAGCATCAAACGGATGATTGAGACAACATATGGCATTCATGACCGGCTGACGGTGATTCCCACGGGGATTGACACACGGCCGTATACCGCTGCCGACGGCCGTGCCTTCCGCCAACAACTTAACTGGGGCGACGATACCATCCTCATCTCCGTTGGCCGTATGGCGGAAGAGAAAAACTGGCCCACGCTGTTAGAGGCGGCACAGATCATGTTTTCGCAGCGCCCAGGCGTGCGCCTGGTGCTGCTGGGTGATGGCCCGGCGCGGCATGACCTGGAAAAATTGGCCGACGAGTTGGGCATTGCCGACCGGGTCACGTTCACCGGCAACGTCCCCTTTGATGATGTGCCCAAATACCTGAAAGCGGCCGACCTTTTCTGTTTTGCCTCCGTTACCGAGACGCAGGGGTTGGTGACGCTGGAAGCGATGGCTGCCGGGCTGCCGGTGGTGGCTGTAGATGCCACCGGCACCTCAGACGCCGTTGACCACGAGGTGGACGGGCTGCTGACGCCTAACGACAGCGCGGCGCTGGCAGCCGCCATTGAACGGGTGCTGACTGATCAAGAGTTATGTACACGATTGCGGGAGGCAACGGCCGTGAAAGCTGCCCAATTCGACATCGTCACCCTCTCCCAACAACTGGTAGACCTCTATCAACAAGCCATCACCGACAAACAAGCCAACCGCACCATCCAGATGGACGAGAAAAAATCCATCTTCAATGTAGACTGGAGAAAGCCCCTGGCCATCCTTGAAGAAAAATGGGCAGAACTAGAGAACATGCTCATCAAAACTGCCCAGACTGAAGAAAAATAAGCGCAAATAGATATAATAGATTTATGCCTGCCAAAGATTTTTTGCACGATATTGTCAAAACGGCCCTCATCCGCGATGGCTGGGTAATTACGGACGACCCTTATACGGTAGCCTTTGGAGCAAGAAGAGTCTACGTTGATTTAGGCGCTGAACGCCTGTTGGCAGCAGAAAAAGGACAGCAGAAAATCGCGGTAGAGGTCAAGAGTTTTGTCGGGTTGTCTCACATTTACGAACTTGAGAAAGCAATCGGGCAATACGCTGTATACAAAAGTTGGTTAGCCAGAACAGAACCGGAGCGAATTCTATATATCGCCCTTGATGTTGAAATTTTTGACGAGCTTTTTCAAGATATATCCGGGCAGGTTCTGTTAGAAGATTATGCCATCAAACTAATTGTTGTGGACGCAGAGCTTTTGGAGGTGAGCAAATGGATAAATTGACCAAACAAGCGATGCTGGTAAAAAGGATTTTGGCTGAAGATGCCAGATTTAAGCCCTCGCACGGAGAGATTGAACCTCTATTGGTTTTTGATGATGAACGACACAGTTACCAGTTGATGTATGTGGGATGGGATGGTCCACGTCGAGTTCACGCCACCATTGTTCATGTGCGTTTGCGACAGGGAAAAATCTGGATCGAGTATGATGGCACAGAAGAAGGCATTGCCACTGCTTTATTAGCAGCCGGCGTACCAAAAGATGAAATCGTACTAGGATTTCATTCTGAAAAAAAGCGTAGATTCACCGAGTTTGCGGTTGTTTAGCATTCATTTTGTAGTTCAGCCAGAAGAGACTGAATAGAATCCACCTGGGTGGTCTGGCTGTTTTGGGTAAGCTGCCAGTGCGGTGGGCCATCACCCATCACCACCTTTACCTGCACCGCCGATCCATTTGGCCCCTGGTGAACCTGAAATCCTTCGCGCTCCAACGCCCGTCTGGCCCATATCGCCGCCAACCCCTCCCCCACCAGATCAATATGCCCCGTCTCCGGCCGCCTGATTTTGAATGACCCGGTTTGGGGATCAAAGGTAATACCGGCGCTGTAAAAGGTGCGCTCAAACGCGCCACTCAATACCAAATCTTCCGGCGCGCCCACCTGCAATGACCCATGCTCCGGCATCAGCCAGATGGTATCGGCCATGCGCAGCGCCAGGTCAAGGTCATGGGTAGACAGCAAAATGGCCCGGTCTTGCTCGTGGGCCAGTCGCCGCAAAATGCCCATAATCTCTACCCGGCGCGGCAAGTCCAAAAAGGCGGTTGGCTCATCCAGCAGCATCACCTGTGGTTCCTGCGCCAGAGCGCGGGCGATCATCACTCTTTTGCCGTCCGCCGTCGCTGAGTTCATGCACAAAACGGGGCGCTAAATGGGCGGCGGACACGGCCGTCAGCGCCCCCTGCACCACAGCTTCATCTACGGCCGTCAGTTGCCCCGTCCAACCGGTATAGGGATGCCGCCCCAACGCTACCAACGCATAAGCCGTCAACAGGCCCACCTGCACCCGCTCCGTCAGCACCACGCTGACTTGCCGGGCTAAAGTGCGGGCATCCAATTTGTGGATATTGGCTGCACCCAGAAAGACTGCGCCGTGCAACGGCCGTTGCATGCCCGCCACCGTGCGCAGCAGCGTAGACTTGCCCCCCCCATTTGGCCCCAATAGGCATACCAATTCCCCATTCCGCAAGGAGGCATTAACACCGTCGGCCACCATATGGGTCGCGCTGTTTTTCTTGTAACCGATTGCCAGATTTTCAGTTCGTAAAATTGATTTCATCATTCACACCTCAGGGCAGCGAATGGTTTAGCGGATAAACGGATAGCCTGTTTGCCTATCCGTTTATTCGCTCCCTATCCGCTGCCCACCATTGTCACCCCCCGCCGCAAAATCACCCACATCACCACCGGCACGCCGATAAGCGCCATCACCGAATTGAGCGGCAGCACCAGTTGGCTGCCCGGCAGTTGGGCGATCAGGTCGGCAAGCAAAGCAATGGTCGCCCCCAAGAGGATGCAGGTTGGTATCAAAATCCGGTGATCGGAAGTGCCAAACAGGGCGCGGCACAGGTGGGGCACGGCCACATCCAGGAAAATGATGGGGCCGCAAAAGACGGTGACGGTGGCGGAAAGCACGGCCGTACTCAACACCACCCACCAGCGCACCCGCCGCGCCTCCAGCCCCAACGTCTGCGCATAATTTTCGCCCAACAGCAGCGCATTGAGCGACTTAGCCAGCGCCCCGGCCAGCAGCAGCCCGGCCAGAATCAACGGCAGCATCAGCCGCATCTGGCTCCACGTTACCCCGCCAAAGCTGCCAAACGTCCAGGAAATATACGCCTGAATGCGTTCGGGAATGGCGAAGTAAAGCAAGATGCTCACCAACGCGCTGACGCCATAACTGAATAACAGCCCCAATATCATCAGCGTCATCGTTTCCACGCGGCGGGCAAAGGCCAACACCAGCGCCAGCGCCAACCCCGCCCCCAGGCTGGCGGCGACCACAATGCCCACGTCCCCGCGTACCCCCAACCCGGCCAACAGGTTCGCGCCCACCACGCCCGTGGCCAGCACCACCAGGGCCACACCCAGGCTGGCCCCGGCGTTCACACCCAACACCGACGGCCCGGCGAGGGGATTGCGAAACAGCGTTTGCATTTGCAGCCCACTGACGGAGAGGGCGGCGCCGGCGAGTACGGCCGTGAGCGCCTTGGGCAGCCGAAACTGCCACACAATCGTCGTCCACGTGGCCCGCGCCGGTTCGCCGCCCATCAGGATGGTGAGAATGTCGGGCAGCGGGATTTTGACCGATCCCAACGTCAGGCTGAGCAAAAAGCAGCCCACCAGCCCGGCCAGCAGCAACAGTACCGCCGCCGGACGAATGCCCAGGCGTGGCCAGGTGGGGAGGGTGGTGGTTTCGGTCATGTCGGTAATCGGTAATCGGTGGTCGGTAATCGGTGGCTCATAAACTGATTACCGATTACCGTTCACCGATTACCATTTCATTCTAACAGCCGGTAATACACAAACTCATGCTCCGGCAGAAGTTCCGGGTGGAAAATTTTGATCAGGTCGGCCAGCACCCATTGTGGATTGGCCGCGCCGCCTTCGTAGTAGTCGTTGCCGCCGTTAGCATTGGTGCGGGTGTCGTTGTTGTAGACACGGCCGTTTTGGAAGGCGGCAAATTCGGCAAAACGGCTGTCGGTTGCCGCTAAGTCGGCCAGCGAGGCCACAAAACCGAGGTTGATCCAGTAATCGGCTGCCTGCGCTTTGTCAAAGACGGTCTCAAAGTCAAGGAACAGGGTGGTGTCTGACGGGTCATCGGCCCAGAGGTAAGCCGCACCTGCATCCGAGAGCAGTTGGGCAATGTTGCTCTGGCCGCCGGCCATGTACCAGGTACCTTCGTAAGGGGTGTTGAGGAGGACGGTGGGTTGGGTCACGGCCGTAGCCGCCAGTTCCGCCAGTTCTTCATATTCGCCCACCACACCATCAAACCAGGTATTCGCCACCGCTTCCTGATTGTAAAACGCAGCCAGGAATTTCACCCATTCCGCCTGCCCCAACGGGTTCGCGTCCAGATAATCGGAGTTGACGACGACGGTGATGCCCGCCTCTTCCAGTTTGGGTTGGGCGTCAAAATCGGCCGAGCCACTGGAATAGGTCATCACCACATCCGGGTCTAAATCCAACACCTGCTCCACATTCACCTGCGCCCCAAAACCCACTTCGGCCACCTGCCCGGCGTCAAGGCGGGCGCGAATTTCCGGGGTGCTGGCAAAGGCCAGGCTGTCCAGCCCCACCAGGCTGTCTACTGCGTTCAGGGTGGGCAGGTGGGGCAGGTAGGTGGTGGACATCGCCACCAGGCTGTTAATGGGCACTTCGATGGTCACGGCATCCTCAAAACCGGCAGGAGTGGGCGCGCCACACTGCACCAGCACGTAGGTAGCCACTTCGGCCGCGCCAGGGTATGGCGATTTGACGGTAACGATTTTGTAGCTATCGAAGTATTCAATCGTAAATCCATCACTGTGGGTCACTTCTGCTTTTTCGGGAAAGTAATCTACGCCTTCCTGGTAATTTTCCAGGCAGCCATCGGTCAGATTAGCCGTAAGAGCGGGGGCAGTGGCGGTGGGTTGGGCAATTGTGGTGGGCACGGCCGTTGCCGCCGTTTGTGTCTCTGGCTGCCCACTACAGGCTGCCAGCAGCAGCAAAATCAAAAGAATCGTGAATACCTTTTTGTTCATGTAACGATCTCCTTCCTTGAAAATGTGTTGGGGCACGGCCGTTCGCGGAAATGTTCGTAGTAGGCGATTTATCGCCAGGGCAGGAGACGTTCACCAATAAAAAAGCCCACCAAACGGTGGGCCAGATGAAGCAAAAACGGTCATATGGCCCGCTGTCCCTTTGTCCACGAAGGTCATGCGAGCAAAAGAACCAGCCAGGCAGTCGGACTTAGAGTAATTAGGAATTATGAATTAGGAATTATGAAGGTTGCCGTCCATTCATAATTCATAATTCATAATTCATAATTCATAATTCCATTACCGTTGCGGGACAGTGCCGGATTCACACCGGGCTTCCCCTGACAGGTTCTTAAGCTGATTGGGTTGTTAATGTGGGGGGATGATAACGTGTGGGGGTACGGCCGTCAAATGATGTTTGAGTGTATGGGTGATCAGATGATCACAGGTGATCAATAGCCTTAAACCTTCTTCTTCAATTCGGCCGGGTCTAAATATAGCTCCACGTAACCACAAGTCAGGCAGGCCCGCGCCAGCCGTATCGGGGTAGGGGTACGGATCATGCCGGTTTGCCGATTGGAGACGTATCGAATTCCTTCGTCGGCTGAGGCCCGCCCTTCATCCATCTCGCCATTACATTTGGGGCAAATTGCTGTCATCTTTTCACTCCTAAAAAAAAACGATATGCTGCCAAAGCTCTCCGGTTGAGCCTGCCTGGTTAGCGTAGCATTTTACATGACACGGCCGTTTCTCCCCAATCTGAATCAGTTGCCAACCATTCCTTAACTTTTTCTGAACAATCGGCGGCTAAATTACGGCATCTCACAACTACTGCGCAAAACCGGCCATTAGCCGGTGAGCGGTTGTGGGTTATGAGGCGAGAATCGGCACTTCCTGCCTCCTTCAATCTTAACCAAGAGGATGAATAGCAATGAACACCCCAACTAACCAGACCGTATCCGTACACACACGCCCCTGGGCAGGGCTAATGGCAGATGTGGACACTTCGGCCGGTCGCAGGGCCAGTGTGACCCCGGCCCAGGCGACCATCAACACCTTCCAACCCATCAGTTTAGCGGAAATGGCGGATGTGGCCTTGTTGAACCGCACCGACACCAAATTTGTCCTGGCGACCGGCGATTTGCTGGCAGCATTGGCCGGTTTGAACGATGTTTACCGGGTGCTGGAAGTGGATGGTATCCGGCTCAACCATTACCAGACCCTTTACTTCGATACACCCGACTTTGCCCTCTACCACTGCCACCACGCTGGCGCGACCGAGCGTTACAAAGTGCGCGCCCGCGCTTATGTGGAATCTGACCTGGCTTTTTTTGAAATCAAACGCAAAACCAGGAAAAAGCGCACGGTGAAAGATCGGCTGCAAACGCCACAGATGGTGACGCGAGTGGAACGAGACACGGCCGTGTTCCTGCACCACCACTACCCCTATGACCCGGCCGATTTGCGCCCTGCCCTGTGGAACAGCTTCACTCGCCTCACCCTGGTCAGCACGGTCAGGCCAGAACGCCTGACCATTGATTTTGACCTGGCTTTTTATGTGGAACAGCGGCGGGTCACATTGCCCGGTGTGGCGGTAGCGGAAGTGAAACAGGACGGTTTTTCGGCCAATTCCGATTTCATCCGGGAAATTCGCGCCCGGCATGCCCATCCCACCTCGTTTAGCAAATACTGTTTAGGCGCGGCGCTGCTCTACCCACATCTGAAACACAACAATTTCAAACGACAACTGCTGCTCGTTCAAAAACTATTGTCTGGAGGAAACCATGCCTACACTCACTAATTTACTTATTGGCTTTGTGTTTAACCTGGCGGTGGCGCTGACCATTGTGCGCTTCATTTATTACCCGGTGAAACAAAACAAAAACTACGTCTTTACCTTTATCGCCTTCAACACCACCATCTACTTCATAATGAGCGCGCTCACCAGCATAGAAATGAGCGTCGGCGTTGGCTTCGGGCTGTTTGGCCTCTTTTCGCTGCTGCGCTACCGCACCGACCCCATGCCGCCCCGCGAAATGACCTACCTGTTTGTGGTCATTGCCCTGCCTATTTTGAATTCGGTGTTGATGAGTGCGGCCGATTGGGCCTATCTGGTGGCGGCGAACACGGCCGTCGTCGGCGTCCTCTATTTCCTGGAACAGGGCTGGGGCTTCCGCTATGAGGCGTCACGGCGGCTGACTTATGAACGCATTGAGCTGATCAAACCGGAAAACTATCCCTTGCTGCTGGCCGATTTGCGCGAACGCACCGGCCTGCCCGTCAAACGGTGCGAAGTGGGCGACATCAACTTCCTGCGCGACACCGCCGAAATCAAAATCTACTACGACCAGCCGGACGATCAGACCCATTCCGTTGGCACGTTAGAAGCATACGCCGCCAACGGCCGTTACCCCGGCGATGACGACTGAGTAAGCACCAAAAAGGCAACTGTTCAGGTGGGCCATATACACCCTCACCCCAGCCCTCTCCCTCAAGGGAGAGGGAGCCAGTTCCTTCCCCTTCTCAGGGGGAAGGTTAGGATGGGGGTCAGTATACCTGTATAGATACCCAAAAAGTTACTTCCCGATTTGAGATTAGGAGATTGAGAGATTGGCAATCTCTCGGTACTCAGGACATCCGATTTCGCAAGCAACGTTTGGTTGCCGAAATCGGATGCCTTTCTAAGAGAAAAATTCCTTGAGCGCCCGCAGCCGTTTGCGCGTTTCCCAGAGGAAAAGTTGCTGCATCACCGGCTCCAGGATAAATCGTAGGGAACGCGGCCGGGCGGTGAAGTGAAATTTGTAGGTAATGCACGAACTGTCCTGATCAATCGCTTCATGGCGAATGGAGGCGGCCCAGGTTTGGAAGAAGGGGGGCTTGTTGACCATTTTGACGGCGGCGACTGACGGCCGTTGGAAAGACACATACACCGTTTTCAGGGCAATGCCCCCCAACGAGCGGCGGCCCACACAGACGGTGGTTGTGCCCAGGTCTACGGCCGTAAAACCATCATCGAGATAGGCCGCTTGCAAGAGGGTGTCCCATTCCAGGCGACGGCCGTAGTCATGCACCAGGTCAAACACCGCCTCACAAGACGCCGGCACAATCTCACTCACCTCACCATGCGCCATAAGCCACTCCTTTCATTCATCATTCACCGTGATTGTAAAACAGCCTGACGCGAAAGGAAACTGATGTCCCGTCTTGGCATCTTTGCCACTTTACGTTATAAAGCCGCCCATATACCCACTGATTTGGAGACTGATAGATGAGCGAGATTATTGAACAAGAACGTATTTGCTGGTTTGCCATTCCTGACGAGGCAGACCTGGATGAGGATTTGCGCAAGCTGTTTGCCAAAGCGCGGGAAAAGATTGGTTTTGTGCCTAATGTGTTTGTGGCTTACACCATGCGCCCCACCCATTTCCGCCCCTGGTTCAGCCATTTCCGCGAACTTATGCAGGGGCCGTCTGACCTCTCCCCGGCGCAGCGGGAAATGATCAGCGTCGTCGTTTCATCGCAAAACCACTGCCTCTACTGCCTGGTCAGCCACGGCGCTGACCTGCGCGCCGCCCTGGAAGACCCCATCCTCGGCGACCGCATCACCTTCGACTATCGCCGCGCCGGTCTGGACGAAAAGAACCTGGCGATGTTGGACTACGCCGTCAAAATCACCAATAACCCGGTGGAATGCAGCGAGGCGGACATTGAAACCTTGCGCCGCGTTGGTTTCTCCGATGAGGCCATCTTCGACATCGCCGAAATTGCCGCCATGTATAACTTTACCAATCGTCTGGCCTCGGCTACGGGGATGCTGCCGAATCGGGAGTATCATGCGCTGGCGCGATGATGCGTGACGAGTGACGAGTGACGAGTGAAATCACTCGTCACGCATCACGGATTACGAAACAACGCCGCCACCAATTCCCGCACCTCCACCGGCCGTAAGAACTGCCCCAGGTAATGGCCGTTCAGCCACAGTTCAAAGTGGAGGTGGGCGTCTTCGGTGGCGCTGGATACGGAGAGGGGGGAGCCGGTGTTGCCCACCAGGCCAATGCGCTGCCCGGCAGTCACGGCCGTACCCACCACCACCTCCTCCTCAATCCCGCTCAAATGCGCATAACGGGCTATGGTGCCATCGG
>JAHBVI010000144.1 GCA_019637635.1 Anaerolineae bacterium | reverse complement strand
TATCTACCAGCACAACCAGTCTGACCTGGAATTTTTGATGCAGCGAGCCTGGCGCATTGGTTACGAATGTTTTGTGGAAGAAGGCAAGCTCTATTTCCGCAAACCACCGGCAAGTGGGGGCGGGGTAACGTTGAAGTGGGGTGAGGATTTGTTGAACTTTTACCCCCGTATGACGCTGGCGGAGCAGGTGGATGAGGTGATTGTCAGGGGATGGGACCCAAAGGAGCAGAAAGCGATTGTGGGCCAGGCAAATCGGGGTAAGCTGTACCCGGAAATTGGCGAGTCGAAGAACGGGGCAGCCTGGGCCAGTGCCTTTGGTACGGGTAAAGCGGTGGTCGTGGATCAGCCGGTGCTGAATCAAGCGGAAGCGAATACGATGGCGGAAGCGCGGCTAAATGAATTGAGTGGGGCCTTTGTGCAGGCGGAGGGTGTGGCCTTTCGCCGGCCGGATTTGAAGGCAGGGCAGTGGATCACGCTGGAAAATTTAGGCAGCCGTTTTAGTGGCAAGTATCTGGTAACGCGGGCGACGCACATTTACAGCCCGGAAGGACTGCGCTGCCAGTTTGTGGTCTATGGGGCGCGGACGGGCACACTATTGGAGGCGACGAATGGCTCACGGCCGTCCCCCCGCTGGCCCGGTATCGTCATTGGCATTGTCACCAATACCGAAGACCCCAACAACTGGGGCCGGGTAAAGGTGAAGTTTCCCTGGATGGCCGATGACGCCGAAAGCGATTGGGCGCGGTTGGCCGGGCCGGGCGGCGGCCCAAAGGCCGGTTTTTACGCCGTGCCGGATGTGGGCGATGAGGTGGTGGTGGCCTTTGAGCATGGGGATTTTTCACGGCCGACCATCATCGGTGGCCTGTGGAATGGCAAACATGAGATTCCGCCAACGGCGGCGGGAGCAGGGAATGGGGAACGACCGCTCATCCGCACCTGGCATTCCCGCACCGGCCACGCCATTACCATGCATGATAACAGCGACAATAAAGTAGAAATCAAAACGGCCGGCGGCCACACCATCACCCTGGATGACGCCGGCAGCAAACTGGAGATTAAGAGCAAGAACGGCATCACCATCAAAGTGGACGATGGCGGCAACAAACTGACCATTGAAGGCAGTAATGAAGTCCTGGTGAAATCTACCGCCAACATGACCCTGGAAGCCGGGGCCAATATGGACCTCAAGGCGACCGGCAATATGAAACTGCAAGCCAATGGCACCATAGACGTGCAGGCTAACGGCCCCGCCAGCGTCAAAGGCGCGGTGGTGAATTTGAATTAGGGGATCAGAGATTGGAGATTGGAGATTGCGCAAGTTCTAATCTCCAATCTCCAATCTCCATTAACTACTATGGCTCAATTAGTTACAAACAACGCGCAAATCAAATGTGCGTTTGGCACAATGCCTAGCAACCTGATCATCACACCGGAGGGTCGCACCAATGCCAGCAACATGCCCGGCGCGACCATCATGGACAACGTGCCCATGAAAAACGTGCTGCCCTTTGGCATGTGCATCACCCTGAGTAACCCCCAGGTGGCGGCGGCCACTTCGGCGGCGCTGGGTGTGTTGACGCCGCAGCCGTGCATCCCGGTGACAACCGCCC
Organism: Anaerolineae bacterium; assembly: GCA_019637635.1. Lineage (GTDB taxonomy): Bacteria > Chloroflexota > Anaerolineae > Promineifilales > Promineifilaceae > CAADGU01. Next base: position 15,665 of record JAHBVI010000144.1, on the reverse strand, counting down.
CCTGGACGCCTGGCTCACCGACGGTAATGATTGGCAATAAACCGGCGTTGAACAATACCTGCACCCTGATGTGCGCCTGGGGCGGCGTGATTACCGTCGTTTCCCCTGGGCAGATGACGACGAATGTACCCTGACGTAATCTCCCGGAGGTTTTGAACCTCCGGGAGATTTGGAAAGCTATGAGACAAGATATTATTGGCAAAGGATGGGCATTTCCGCCGCAGATTGACCGGCAAGGCGGGCTGGCGCTGGCACAGGGGGATGCTGAATTAAGCCAGGCGATCCAGATTATTTTGGAGACGGCCCCCGGTCAACGAGTGATGCGCCCGGCGTTTGGCTGCCGCTTGCATGAGTTATTGTTTGCACCCAATAACAGCCATACGGCCAGCCAGGCCCGCCGCTACGTGGAAGAGGCGCTCGGCCGTTGGGAACCGCGCATCAACGTTCTGACGGTAGACGCTTTTCCCGACCCGGACGCGGACAACTGCCTGACCATTCGCATTGAATACGAAATTAAAGCGACCCATGACAAACGGAGCCTGGTGCATCCGTTTTATTTGATACCCGAGGAGTGAATTGGGAATTAGGAATTATGAATTAGGAATTATGAAGAGGGTTTTCATAATTCCTAATTCATAATTCATAATTGAGGTTTTTATGTCCCTGGCGGCGCCCAAATTAGACGACAGATTGTTTCAAGACCTGGTGGATGAGGCGAAGAAGCGGATTCCACATTACACCAGCGAGTGGACGGACCATAACGTCAGTGACCCTGGCGTGACGTTGATTGAATTATTTGCCTGGCTGACGGAGACGACCCTGTACCGGCTGAACCGCGTGCCGGAGCGCCATTACGTGAAATTTCTGGAGATGCTGGGCGTGACGCTCCATGCACCGGTTCCGGCCAAAGCGCCGGTCACGTTCTGGCTGTCGGCGCCGGTGGAGGCGGATGTAGTCATTCCGGCGGGCACGGAAGTGGCCAGCACGCAGACGGAAACGGAACGCTCCATCGTGTTTACCACAGACGCGGATTTTACGATTACCGCGCCGCAGTTTAGCCAGGTGTTTTCGGAGACGATGGGCCAGGACAAGAGCGATTTTCGCTCGTCCCCCCGGCTGAGTGCGTTGGCGGCGGGGCTGGCGGCGCAGCAGCAGTTCCGCGTTTTTTCAGAGACGCCGCAGGTGGGGGATGCCCTGTACCTGGGGTTTGAGAACGATCTCAGCCACCACATTTTGCGGCTGGAGACGGAGTGGGATAACGCCGGGGGGCGTGGGCCGAACCCGGATTTGCCGCCCTATGTGTGGGAGGCTTCTAGCCCGAACCCGGACCGGCCCTGGTCGTTTTGTTTTTCGGAAGTGGACGGGACCAGGGCGTTGAACGGCAACGGCCGTATTCAAATCCACACCCCCGCCATGGGCCAAACCACCGTCAACGGCAAAAAGCTGTATTGGGTGCGCGTCCGGGTGAAGGAGATTACGCGGGCGGAACGGGAAGAAGGGATGCGGCCGTATACCAGCTCTCCCCTGCTGCGCAAACTGACCACCTCCACACATGGCGGCGTCATCCTCAGCACCCACGCCCAGGCGATTCGGGATGAACTGGTGGGGCAGAGTGATGGCTCGCCAGGGCAGCGCTTCTTTTTGCAGGTGACGCCCATTTTAGAGCGGCGCGAGGGCGAGACGCTGCTGGTGCATGTGAGCGGCGAGGGGGCGCAGGTGTGGACGGAAGTGAAAGATTTTGCCGATTCCCACGCCGACAGCCGCCATTACACGCTGGACAGCGTGACCGGCGAACTGCGTTTTGGCCCGGCCATTCGCCAGCCGGATGGGGCCATCAAGCGGTATGGGGCAATCCCGCCGCGTGGCGCTAACCTGGTTTTTAAGCAGTACCGCTATGGCGGCGGCGAGGAGGGGAACGTAGAAGCGGGCATTATTAACACGCTGAAAACGGCCATTCCCTATGTGGATCGGGTGAGTAACCGGCAGGCGGCCTGGGGCGGCCTGGATGAGGAGACGTTGGAAGATGCGATGGTGCGCGCGCCGAAGATTATGCGTCACCGGGATCGGGCGGTCACGGCGGCCGATTACGAAGACCTGGCGCTGCAAACGCCGGGTGTGACCATTGGCCGGGTGCGCTGCTTGCAGCCGGAACCGTCGGAGGGCGGGCGGGTAGCGCCCGGACAGGTGTATGTGTTGGTCATCCCCCGCGTGCGCCGGCCGGACGGCTTTTTAACGCCGGAGGAGTTGCAGTTGGACGATGGTGACGTGGGCCGGCTGACGGCGTTTCTGGATGAGCGGCGGCTGCTGACCACCCGCCTCTTTGTGCGCGCCCCGGCTTATCGGTGGGTGGCGGCGCGGGTGCGGCTGCGGGCAAATCCTGATGCGGTGCAAACGGCCGTGGAGCAAGAAATCCTGGCCCGTCTTTACCGTTTCTTAAACCCACTGACCGGCGGGCCGCGTGGCGATGGCTGGCCCTTTGGTCGGGAGTTGTTCCTCTCCGACGTGTACCAAAGTTTGCAGGGTACGCCACAGGTGCAGTTCATCCGTTCGGTGGAACTGTTTATCACCGAGCCGGGCAGCGGGCCGCAGGGCGAACCGGTGGAGTCAGTGGAGGTGGTGGCGCATGGCATCATTGCCTCCGGGGCGCATGTGGTGGAGTTTGTATAGGTAGTAGTTGTTGGTACACAACTTACCACTACCGATCAAATCCTGACAGGAAACGAGGATGAAAAACAAACGGCACATCCAAAAAAAGAAAGAGAATAAACCACACGGATCAACGGCAGCAAAAACGTCGCACCTGCCGCAGGCCGAGGCAACTGCTGCTGTGCCGGTAATAAGCCAGGAAGATAGTGTGCGGCTGGTGGGAATGCCGGAAGGGATGACGGTAGGGGCGTTACGCCGCGCTACACTCCAGCAATTGCAAGATCAGCATGGAAACGCTTTTGTGCAACGGTTGCTGGCTACTGACATCCAGCGGCAGAATGGCGACCCGGCTGATGCCGGGCCAGTAGCCGGCGTTCCCACAGATGCAACGGCCGATGCCACCGTCATTCCGGCCGATTTGCAGGAGTTTCGTGATCATGGACTGTTTCCGGCCGACCCACAGGGGCAAACGGTTGCTCCCAGCACGGGTATGGGCGGATTTAATGCTTCGTATGATCCGGTAGGCATGCGGTTAACCATCACGGTAAACATCGGTATGACTTTTGTGGATGGGATGCAGGTGAGTGGTAGCACGGTCACGGCTAATGATCCTAGTCTGGCAGGTGCAGCTAACGGAATTAACAATGCGTTGAGTCGGCTTTCTGGCCCACAGCTGGCGGCGGCTCTGGCCCAGGTACAGCAGGACTGGCAGTGGGCAGGTGCAACCGATCCTCGCATAGTCACCTTTATGGCTAACTATAAAAGCACGGTGCAAAATGCCTGGAGCAGTTCAGGCACGGGTATTGTGTTCCAGAGTAGTAAAGATGGATGGGAATCCCAGTTGGCGAACGTTGATGTGGTGGTGAATACAACCAATGTGGCAGCCCCAACGGCCGGCGCGGCAGGGGGGCCACAACCCACCCACTGCCAGGCGCAAATTTTCAAAACGCCAGAGGGAAATACCGATTTTGGAGCGGCTGTTGGGTCAGGTACGGCTGCAAGTGGTACCGACCAGACCCTGGATTTAGGCAGCAGCCAGGTGGATACACCGCAGCAGCTTTTAACACAGTCAGTGCAGTTTGCGCATAATTCAGCCGTTTTAGATAACGATGCTCAGAATTTCTTGCGCCGGTGGATTATCAGTTTTCAGGCGCCGGCTGGAGGTAGCGGTACGACCCTGGATATTATTGGTCGGGCGAACACAGTGGGTGGAGGTACCCCGGCAGGCGATGAATACAACCGGCAGTTGTCCTTACGGCGGGCGCAGGCGGTATCTGATTTTATTAGTAATACGGTGGTGGAGGGGCGTACCCTGGCGAATGCCACCCAACGTATTCAAAGCATGATGGGCGCCGGTTCAGAGGGCGCCACCGACGAGGCGGAGTGGCGGCGCGTGGATATTGTGGCGGCCGGCGGCCAGAGTCAGAATGTGGCAGTGCATGAGTTCGGCCACATGATTGGTCTGGACGATGAGTATGCCAGCACACCTCAGCGGGACGCAGCGGGCAACATTGTGACTGACGCTAACGGTGACGCGATTTCCCGTGGCCTTATCAGTGGCACCGGTGGGGATGTGGGTGACCCCACGGGCAGCAATCAACTGGTGCAGGATATGGGGCTGGGGAGTTCGGTTGCAGAAAATAATGACAATATCATGTCGTTGGGCAATACCATCCGGCCTCAGCATTATGCCACCTTTATGGAAGCGTTGCGCACAGTGACAAATTCTGGTGATTGGCGGCTGCGCCAGTAGGCGTGACGATGCAGCTGTGGGAGAGTTGACAATGACTGAGGCGGAATTGATGGTGGAGTTGATGGTGTACACGAAGCGTACCTGGGGTACGCGGGTATTTGTTGACGGCCGTGTTGACGAATACACCGACGAGGAAGTGCGTTTTGAAGATGGGCAATTTAAGACGCGGCCGGTTCCTCTGGAATGGCGGCCGCTTGCCCACCTGACTGCTGTAGAACTGGCTGCCCTCAAGCAGCAAATTCGTGATGGTGGTTATTTTGATCTGCCAGAAGAGGTCAAGCCTGATCGCCCGATTATGGACGGTACAACGACTACCTGGAAGGTTGTGGTGGATGGCACCCGCCACGAAGTTACAACGAAGGGAATGGAACCACCTGTATTGGCATCGTTGCGCACAACTTTACAAAAATTAACGGCCGAAGCGCTGCGCCGGTCTAATCAACCTTAACGAACTGGCCTGATGTGGTGCAGCTACCGTTGAAAAAGCTGGCTTTGCCGGAAGCCGAGGCATTGTCAGCAAAACACAAATGAATGATTTGACCGGGCAGCAAATTGATCAGTACCGCATCGAAGCCCTCCTGGGTGAGGGGGGGATGGGGGCTGTTTACCGGGCGCGGGATGTGCATTTGAACCGGCTGGTGGCGCTGAAGATTATGAAACAAAGCCTGGCGCGCCAGCCGGAGTTCCAACAGCGTTTTTTGCAGGAGGCGCAGGCTGCCGCCCGCCTGAAGCACCCCTCTATCGTCCAGATTTACCATTTTGGCAACCGGCAAAACATGCTCTATATGGCGATGGCTTTTGTGCCCGGCGCCACCTTGGGCACGTATGTACGCCATTTGCAGCAGAAACGCCAGGTTCTGCAATTATCGGAGTCCTTATTTTTGTTGGCGCAGGTGGCGGATGCGTTGGGCTATGCCCATCGCCAGGGAGTGGTACACCGCGATATTAAGCCGGATAACGTGCTGCTGGAAACGCTTGATCAGCCGGAGCGGGATGGCGAGCCGCCGGTGCGGGCCGTCGTCACGGACTTTGGCCTGGCCAAGCTGTTGGAAGGGGGTGTGGAAACGCAGACGGGCACGTTTTTGGGGACGATGCCGTATATGTCCCCGGAACAATGTCGGGGGCGGAATATAGACGGCCGTTCCGACATCTACTCTCTGGGCATTTTGCTCTACCAATTGGCGACCGGTCGCCTGCCTTTTGAGATTCGTACCCCGGCCGAAGCGGCAGAAAAACATATCCGTGAATTGCCGCCGCTGCCCCATGCTATTCGCCCTGGTTTATCGGCGGATTTAGAGGCGCTCATCCTCAAAGCCATTGCCAAACAGCCGGAAGAACGTTTTCAGACAGGTGAAGAAATGGCGCGGGCACTGCGCGAACAGGCCCGGTCAGACGTGACCGTTTTAGAAGCGCAGGCGGTGGACACCAAACCGCTGCCTCAGGGTGTGGGGTCCCAAGATAGGGTACCATCTACCGTGGTTAGCCTGATAACACAATTGATGCCGGAGATGAGCCAGGGCATTGTCCCCGCGCTTGACTCTGACCTGGTAGCGCCAGCGGGTGCGGACTACCTCATCATCCAGCGCCAGGGCGAGGCGGATATGACCGTCAGCCTGGACAAGGCGAAACTGACCATTGGCCGCAGCCAGGGCAACGACATTGTGCTGGACGCGCCGGGCGTATCCCGCCAACATGCCCGCCTGGAACGCACCACTGGCGGCTGGCAAATTCTGGACACCGGCAGCAGCAATGGTACATTTGTAAAAACCAGCCAACTTTTGCCCAACATACCGGAACCTTGGGAGCCGGGGCAGGTGGCGCGGTTGGGGCCATTTTTCTTGCGCTGGCAGCCAGCAGCGGGCACGGCCGTAGCCGGACAACCGCAGCAGTCACGCACGATACGTGCCGGGCAGAGTGGCGTCACCCAACTATTAAGCATGGATGGGCAGTTGGGGATTTTGGTCAATCCGACTAATGTAGATGTGACGCCGGGCGGCCGGGCGGAAATCCAGATAGAACTTATCAATCACGGCCCATTGATAGACCATTTTGATCTGCGCCTTTCTAAATTGCCAAAAGAATGGGTGACATTGCCGCCGGAACCGGTGCAGTTGATGCCCGGCGGCACAACCTCTCTGCCTTTTACCATTCATCCGCCGCGCCACAGCAGCGCCCGCGCCGGGCTACACCCGTACCAGCTTGATATTTACTCTGCCTCCACCCGGCAGCGGGTAGCCACCATCAGTGGCAATATAAACATAGGCTCGTTTGCCCGCTACAAAGTAGAGGCGCAACCCCTTCAGTTAACCAACCAGGGGGTATGCCGGGTGACGGTGCAAAATGAGGGGAACGCCCCGGCGACTTATGCGGTGCAGGCGCGAGAACCGGCGGATGCGCTGAACTTTTTTGGGGAGCAGAATGCGCTCACCGTGCCGCCAGGTCAGGCAGGCGAGGTGATGTTGCGGGTGCAGCCAAAAGCACGGCCGTTTACCGGCCGGCCACGCCCATACATTTTTCAAGTCCAGGTGCAAGATGGGCCTGATGACATTGAACGTAAACAGGGCATGATTGAGGTTCGGCCACGTGTGCCCACTTGGGTCGTGTTACTGCTTCCGGTATTGAGTATCTTTACCTGCCTGGGGTTGATCTTGGGTGGGCAAGCATATTTGGGGTACAGTGTGGGCGGGCAGCAAACGGCTACGGCTGCAGTCGTCCAGACCATCATTGCCCAATTCACCGCCACGCCGGAAGCTACCGGCACACCGCTGCCGGACACGCCCACACCCAATTTGCAGGGGACGCAGGCGTTTATAGACAACCAGAATGCTAATGCCACCGCGCAAGCGTTGTCAGCCGAAAATGCAGCCACTTCCACGGCGCTGGCGGTGGCCCAACAAACACTCAACGCCCAACAGACTGAGCAGGCCATTCATGCCCAACAGACCGTGAGTGCGCAGCAGACGCAAGATGCTGTTGTGTTTCAGGAAACGGCCGTAGCCCAGACAGCAGCGGCGCAAACGGCCGTGGCCCAAACCGTTGAAGCGCAACAAACGGAAACGGCCGTTGCTCAAACGGCGCAGGCAGCCACCGCCACCGCCCAGGCGCGTCTGGTGGCCCATTACCCGCTGACGGCCAACGCCATTGACGTTACCGGCAAGCAGGACAATATGACCTTGACCAATACGCCGTTTCAAAACGATGGTGTGTACTGTAATGGTATTTATGATTTAACAAATGACCCTAATGCCTGCACTATTTCTACTCCTTCCTTGAATGGATTTGACTTCAACTCCTTTTCTATTGCGCTGGAATTCAATGCTGATTCTTTTAATCTCATGCCAGTTTTCGTGGGCGGTCGCTCATTTCGTTGGATTGTGCTTGAACTTAGCAGCGATGGTGGTGTGAGTCTTGTTCATAACAATATCCGTGAATCATGCACTGCGACTTATCAGCCAAATAGATGGTACGATGTCATATTTACTTATGATGGGTCCAATGCCAGACTCTATTTTGATGGGTTGCTTGGGTGTTCAGCCACGTTTGCAGTGAATCACAATGATGAACGTGTTTTCAGTGTTACTAACTATTCGAATGCAACAGTTTTCAAGGGACATATCCGTGATCTAAAGATATATAACGAGCCGATTGTGCCGTTTGGCATCATCAGCCCACCGCTATTGGTGACGGTAGTTCCGCCAATTATCTCGCCCTAGCAGATGCAGACCCTAAGGGTTTCAGAAAACCCTTAGGGTCTTGACCATGAACAATGACGGCCGAAACGAACAACCAGCCCAAACCAAAGGTCAAAGAACCGCAGAAACCGCCCCCGGTTATAGAAACGGTGGCGCCTGAATATGGGGTGTATGCGGCGGGGCGGGCTACGGCCGTTGGGCAAATCTCGCCGCAGTCGTTTCCCTCAACAGTCATGAATCCGGCTGCCAGCTTTTTTACGGACATTGTAATGCGGCAGATGGCTTCTGGTGCGCCATCAGAAATGCCGGAGCATATAACGGCACGGCCGTTGCGCCAATCAGCCCTATTGCGCAGCCAGCAAACACACGGCAATCGCCATGTGCAGCAGATGTTGTCTCAGCGGCCGCCGTTCGTGCAGCGCCAGGAGCCAGAGCCAGCGGCGGCTGCGGCGGCCACCGCGCAACTTGGCCCCTTTACCGTGACTACCTATGCCCAGTTGGTGAGCGTGGCACGGGTAGCCGCAGCGGATTTGAAAAGCGAGGCCAAAGACGTTCCGGCCGGTGAAACGGTGCGCACAAATGCCGAGAAACTGGCGGATGATTGGCAAGGGTGGGAATCATTCCTGGTGGGTCAGGGAGATGCCGCGCTTTCAGAGGCGGCGGCCAGCCAGGCTAAATTGTGGTACGACGAGTATGAGAAGGCCAGGGATGAACTGGACAAGTACCAGAAGCGCAAAGCGGCCGAAGAACTGGAAGCATTGGAAAGCAAAATGGCTGACGCCCAGGCTCAAATTGATGCCCTGCCTTCCAAGTTTGATGATCTAATGCGGGCAGCATTTCTCAACCAGAAAACGGATATTTTAAGCCAGATCAACAACGTGTTTAGCACGGCGCTGGATTGTTCTCTGGCGATTGTTGAGCTGCGCGATCAGGTTACTCAAGCGGTGAACATCTTAGGCACCTCGTCCAGCCGCGCCTCAGAACTGATCAGCAAGTATCAACCGATGGCCGGGGCGCTGAATAAGGTATTGGCCGGCTACAGCGCCATCAAATCGGCCATATCCCTCTTATCTGGCGGTTCGGGGCCGACGGAGTTGGACAAAAGTTTTGATAAAGTGGGTACCCTCACGGGGGCTGTGAGTGCCGCGGGTACATTGTTAGGGGCGTCGGCCGCTTTTACCCTGTATGCAAACCTGTATTTAGTGCCTGTAGCCACTAAATTGATTGGAATTGCCACCAAGATCGTGCGTGAGCATAACCATTTGCTCAACCGTTTGAGCATGGAAGAAGGCGATTTGGATAGTGTGGATTGGAGCGTAGAACCGGGGGGGCGGGAGATGTATGAGTTTATGACGAATGTGATGAAAGCATCTGATTCGACAGGCGTACCTGACCCCATTCCTAAAACGATAGGTTCTTATTTTGTGGACAACAAAGACAATTTGGCAGCCGGGGCCGGGGTGGAATTACCTACCAAAGGGTTCTGGTTTTGGGAAAAAGTGGACCCCAAGAAGATCAAATACTGGGTTTTCAAAAATCGGCAGAGTTTGTGGATGATGTTTTATGGCAGTCACAAACCAGGTTAATCGAATCGGGCGCATTGCCCTATTGATGGCGACAACGTGATGAGTGCAAAACAGAAAAACCATACAAAAAATAGTGCCCCAGAGCCAGCCCGCCAAAAACCGGTCACAAAAACGGCGGCGATGGAGTCTGAGTTGGCGCCGGTTGGCGGGGAATTGCCGGAATTGTTGAACGGGTTGCCGGATCATGCTACAGCACGGCCGTTGCGCCAACAGGCCCTGCTCCACCTGCAAAAACAGCGGGGCAACGGCTATGTGCAGCGCCATCTGCACCCCGAAGATGTGCAATTAACCGAAGAAGACGAGACGCCGCTGCCTACCGAGGGGTTGGGCGCGCAGGAAGAGCTAGAGGGGCATGGCGACCAGGGGCAGCAAACAGTGGTGCAGCGTGAAGGGGGCGGCGGCGCGGCCCCGGCGGCGGCCCCGGCCAGCCCCACCGCCAACATCACCCTGACCGTTAATGCCCCCACCATCGTCCGTTCCCCGGAAGCGGATATTTCTGCCAGCCACGGCGCGGAAAACATTGCCGGGTGGTGTACACCGGCCTACAACGTGAGCGTCACCAGCCGCACGGCCACCACCATCGGTATGACAGTGACCTTAAGTTTTACGATTGAGTTAGCCAGTGAGTATACCGGCGACCGGCTGGCAATCTTGAGCGACCACGAAAACGGCCATGTGCGCCTCGGCGAACGGCTGGCGCGGCAGCATTTTGTGACCGATTTGCAGACTAATTTGCAGGCGCTGCCCAATTTCTCGGCCGCGCCGTCTATCCAGGGGCACATTGTCACAGCGGCCAATGGCTTTACTACCGCTGAAGCCGCCGAATCAGCTGCGTATGACGCCGCCGATTACCCCCGGATGCGCGAAGCATATTTTGGGGCGCGCACACCATTGGCCGATTTAGCCGCCGCTTCGGCCGCCATCCAGCGCATGATTGATGCCTTGCAGGCGTTTAATAGCTACGTGACGAACATGGATGCGCTGGATACCGATGAGAGTGCCCTGGAAAATGTGACCCATCCCATCATCCAGGCGCGCACGGCATTGAGCCAGGTGGATGTCTCCCGATTGCAGTACAACCCGGAGTTCAAGACGCTGGTGGCGACCTCGCAAAATTATGTGAATGGGATGAAGGATCATGTCAGTGAAACGGGCGGCGTCAATTTGAATGAAATCGAAATGACATTGGCCACGTTTACCTGGGGGCCGCCAGGATGACGAGGAGACATTCTTTTCATAATTCCTAATTCATCATTCCTAATTCCAGAGGTGATGCGGTGAGTAAAGAGCAGCAGGCAGAAACGAAGCAGCAGAAGGCGCAACGGCCGTCGCCCACTGTTGAATCTGCCCCCCTGACTGAGAGTTTACCGGCGTTTTCAGGGCTGGCGGCTTTCAGTGGGCTGCCCGGTCATGCTACGGCACGGCCGTTGCGCCAACAACACGTCCTCCATCTGCAAAAGCGGCACGGTAATCACTTCGTGCGGCGCCATCTGGCCGATGAAATGGTAGCCCGCCAGGACGAGGAGGAAGAGGTGGAAGAGCCGCCGATGAGCGCCGCTGTGCTGGCGTTTGATGAAGAGATCGAGGGTTACGCGGCGACCAATGGGTTGGTGCAGTTGCAGCCGGATGGCGGCGCCAACACGGCCACCATCAATCTGACGGTGAATCCACCCAATGTGGTGCGTAAACCGGAAAAGGATATAGCGTCGGCGCACGGCCGTAGCGAGATTGCCGGTTGGACCAGTTCACAGTTACGTTCCAGCGCCACGCCGCCCAGCGCGCACAGCATCACCATTAACCTGACGCTCAATTTCACTATGGAACTGGCCAGCGAATACAGCGGCGTGCCGCTGCAAATTTTGCAGGATCACGAAAATGGGCATGTCAAAATTGCCACCCGCCTGGCCGAAGACCTCAAAGACAATCTGAAATATGATTTGGAAGCATTGCCCGACTTTACCGCCAGCAACGAAGCAAAGGCCGCCGAAATTGTGCGCCGGATAACGGGAGATTATGTGACCGATGACCGCAAAGAGCAGGATGCTTTCGATACCGCCGATTATCACCGGATGACGCAGGCTTACCTGGGCAGCAAAACACCGCTGGCCGACCTGGAAGCGCAGTCACCGGCGATAAAAGCGATGGCTGATGCCCTGCGTGGATTTAAGGCGGCTGTTGATCTGGGCACGCTCATTCAGTATATGGCGCAGCAGGTGGTTCAGGCCGGGCAGGGGCTGAGCGCCGATGATCTGGCGCGGCTGCAATATAACCCGGAGTTTAAGGCGTTGGTTGGCAGTTGCCAGCGAGACGTGCGCTGGATGGTGGACATGGGCGATGCTTTGGGCAGTTATTTGTTTGACTTGATGACCGAGGTGGATAACACGTTGATGCGGTTTACCTGGGCCGCGCCTTAGAGTGAGGTAAATGGCTACGGCAACAAAACAGGCAGCACAAGAGAAGGCAGTGTCGGCGGAAAAGGTACGTCAGGCGGCTGCGCCTGACCTGGTAGCCGCCGGGCCAGAATTGGGCACGGCCGTTGCTCCCTCTCCCACCACGCTTGCCAGCCTGCCGCCCCATGCCACCAGTCGCGCCCTGCGGCAAACGGCCGTGCTGCACATGCAAAAACAGCAGGGCAATGCCTCGGTGCAGCGTATGTTGGCCCGCGCCAATCGCAGCAACGGGCACAGCCATGCCGCTCCCGCTGCCGAAACAGAGAGCGGCGAAGGCCAGGAATTTCTGGGGGCCGGCGCACCCACGTTAACGCCATCGCCGCCCGCGCCGCCATCACCCAATGGCAGTAATGGCAGCAATGGGCATCCGGCGGCTAACGGGGTTCCGGCCATCCAGCGTGAGGAGGGGGGGCAGGACGACATGCCCACCGAGGCCGAAAAAGCGGCGGCTTTGGCCGCCGCCCGTGCCGCCGAAGCCGCCGCCAACCAGAGCGCCAACGAAGCCCACCAGGAAACGGCCAAATCGCAGACGGCCAAAGAAGCAGAAAAACAGGTGGGGGAAACGGCTAAAGGTAAAGCCGATCAGGCCAAAGGGGAAGCCAAAGCCATTGCCGCCAGCAGCGCCGCCAACGGCGCGGCCGCGAATGGCGCAGCGGCGCCGCCCCCACCCAAAGCGCCCGCCGCCAAACCATCGGCCAACGGCGTCGGCGGCGGCCCGGCAGCCGCGCCCGCTGCCAGTGGCGAACGTGGGCCGGATTATGTGGCCCCCAAATCGCCGGAAGAAGACCCGGCTTTTATGGGTGTGACGAGCCGGGTGAAAGATACGGCCGTTGCCGAAAAAGAACACGCCCCCGCCACTGAAAAAGCGGCCGAAGCCGCCGCCGCTGCCGAAATGCCCGCCGCCGAAGTTGCCGGGCGCGCCCAAAACAATCAGGCGGGCGAGATGGAAAACGCACCCGCGCCTGACTTTGACGCCGCCGCTTTCAGAGCCAGGCTCACGCAGCGCATCCAGGAATTGGCTCCTAAAAATGCCGAACAAGCGGATGAGTTCAAGGAGAGCAACAAACTGGATGGCATGAAGGGGGAAGCTACGAACCAGGTTGCCGCCGAAAAAGAGAAGAGCAAATCGCCGATGGAGGAGGCGGCCTCCGCCGCGCCCGATACCGGCGCGGTGCCGCCCAAACCCGTCACCCCCATCCCCGACGCCGATCCCGGTGAAGCGCCGCCGCCGATGGGGGCGGAAGCGGCCGTACCTAAAGAAAAAGGAGTGGGCGAGGTCGAGCAGCCGCTCCGCGAAAGCAGCCAATCGCTGGACGACCAGATGGCGGAAGCGGAGGTGACGGAGGAGCAATTAGCCAATTCCAACGAGCCAGAATTTACGGGGGCATTGGAATCGAAGCAAGATGCGCAGACTCATGCCAGAGAAGCGCCCACCGAAGTGCGCGCCGCCGAGCAGGAACACATTGCTACGGCGCAAACAGAGGCAACGGCCGTAGCCGAACAGCAAACCCAGGCCATGCATACCGACCGCGCCGCCTTGTTAGGCCAGGTGGAGGGCCGCCAGGAGACGGCGCAAACAGCCGACGAACAGGCCCGCGCCAAGGTAGGCGCGGACATCAATACCATTTACGAAGAGACCAAAACCAACGTCGAGGCGATTCTGGATCGGCTGGATGGGGAAGTGGAGCGGGTCTTTAGCGCCGGGGCGGAGGCGGCCAAGAAGGCGTTTGAAGATTACGTGGACGCCAAAATGGAGGCGTACAAGGAGGAGCGGTACGGTGGCTGGTTAGGCTGGGCGCGTTGGATTGCCGATAAGCTGGCGGGCATGCCCGGCGAGGTCAACGCCTTTTATGCCGAGGGGCGCAACCTGTTCATTAGCAAGATGGACGCGGTGATTGACAATGTGGTGGCGATTATTGGCCGGGGGATGGCGGAGGCTAAGGCGGAGATTGCCAACGGCCGTAAACGCATCCAGGATTACATTGCCCAACTGCCCCAGGATTTGCAGGCCGTCGGCCAGGAAGCGGCCGATAATATCCAGAGCCAGTTTGACCAGCTTGAGCAAAGTGTCAATGACAAACAAAATGCGCTGATTGACACACTCGCCAGCAAATACCAGGAACATTTGCAGGCTGTAGACGCCCGTATTGAAGAGATGAAGGCGGCCAACGCCGGGCTGATTGACCGGGCGCTGAATGCCATTGTGGGCGTCATCAAAACCATCCTGGAACTCAAAGAAATGCTGCTCAATGTGCTGGCGCGGGCGGCCGAGGCCATTGGCAAGATCATCGGTGACCCCATTGGCTTCCTGGGCAACCTGATCAACGCTATCAAACAGGGGTTCAGCCAGTTCATTGATAACATCGGTACCCATTTGCAGCAAGGGTTCATCGCCTGGCTGACCGGCGCATTGGGTGGGGCGGGCATTACCCTACCGCAGACGTTTGATTTGCCGGGCATTCTGCAATTGGTGATGCAAATTTTGGGCATCTCCTTTGAGCAGATCATGGGCAAGGTGTCTCAGGTGTTGGGCATAGACATCATGGGCATCTACGGCCAGATCATGGAACTGGTGAACATTTACCAGGAACAGGGCATGGTGGGACTGGCCCGGTTCGGGCTGGAGCGGCTGATTGGCGCGGAGGGTGTCGAGGCGCTCATGGAAGTGGTGCATATCTTCCAGGTCATCCAGAGCGGCGACTTCGGCCAGTTGTGGGAGATTATCCAGCAGCATCTCTCTGACCTGAAGGAGATGATCTTCGGCAAAATCGAAGAGTTTATCGTCGAACGGGTGATTAAAGCGGGTATTACCTGGTTGATAAGCCTGTTCAATCCGGCAGGTGCGTTCATCCGCGCCTGCAAGATGATTTATGACGTGGTGATGTTCTTCATCGATCGCGGCTCGCAGATCATGTCGCTGGTGAACGCAATTATTGACTCGATTGCTTCGATTGCATCAGGCAATATCGGCGCGGCGGCCAACTTTATTGAGCAGGCATTGGCGCGGGCGATTCCGGTGGCGATCAGCTTCCTGTCGTCGCTGTTGGGGCTGGGCAATATCAGCGAGAAGGTGCAGGAGATCATTCAGGCGGTCAGGACGGCCGTAGATGGGGCCATAGACAAAGTCCTCAACTCCCGCCCGGTGCAGATGGTGGCGGGTTTCATCAAGCGGGTGATCGGCCGTATCACTGCCTTCGTCCAACGCGGCGCTGCCCGCGTCGGTCAAGCCCTCGACCTCGGTGGCGAGGAAGCGCCGCCAGCCAGTGCTGCCGGACCGTCATCCACTGATTCAGGAGCAGATAATCCTCAAGTTCAGGCGGGACTAAATGCTTTGTACGCAGCCGAATCTGCGAATGCTGCAGGTGGTGGTATTTCGCAAGAAGAAGCCCTGAAAATTGCACAGAGTGTTCGGGCAAAGCATCCTGTTTTTGCTTCAATTACACCAATTGAAGGGACGAACTCTTGGGATTATGAATATACGGTTCAAGCAACTCGAGCGCCAGGAAAAGAGCCTAAGAAGAATCTTGAGAGGTTAATA
>JAHBVI010000143.1 GCA_019637635.1 Anaerolineae bacterium | reverse complement strand
TTGGCAGCGTCGCTAAACAGGTCTACATCTTCCAGGTCGGCCCCGGCCATAAACGTTTTCTTGGCCGAAGTGAGGATGACGCCCGCCAGATCAGGTTCTGCTTGCATCCGCGCCAACACTTCTGCCAGCGCCGCGCCAAACTGCTCATTAATCACATTCGCATTCCGCCCTGGCATATCCAGCGTCAGCGTCACAATATTCTGTTTATCTTTTTCGTATTGAATGGTCATTTTCTTTTGGTTACTACAGCGGATGAAGGAAACAACGGATTCTTTTCTTATCCGCTCCTTTCTCTATCCGTTGTAGTCATAGACAAGACGCGAATACGTCCTGCAACTGGTTTAGCATCTTTTACTATTTTGGGATTTACAGCCAAAATCAAGTCAGTAAACTGGCACAACAATTCCATCCGCTCCTCAAGGGAAAGTGATTGAAACCACTGTGCTTTAGCTTCTGGCGTTTCTTCAAATCGGTCATGGGTAATGGTTTTGTTTGACATTTTTGTTATAGCCTATGAAGCTGATTCATAGGTTGATATGGCATGTGCCAAAGTACACGAGGAAAATGACGGCTGGAAGATCATTGGAACGTCAATTCGCTTCGGTGTTTTTTATAACACGTATAGCATGCAGGTTTAAGCATGGTAGCTCCTTTTTCCTCACCACAAATGTGGCAATACTGTTCTTGATAACTTTCGTCTTTTAGCTCTTTCCACGCCCTGTAACAGGAGCGGCAGTAAGGCGATTGTGGATTGAGGTTTATCTTTGTCTGGCACCGAATGCAGAAACCTCCTTGCGTACTTGCATCCCTGTGCCTTTTAATATCGGTAAAACAATTAGCACAAAATTGATGAGTTTCATCTAATGGGGCAAAAGGCTTGTTACACTTCTTACACAATTTTACTGAGAGGTCTGCTTGTTTCTTATCTTCGTACAATTGGTGACAATCCCGACACAAGACGGTAATGTCTTCAGGTAGTTCATTCCCTAACCGTTCATAGGTACGATGATGTGCTTCCAACTGTACTTCAGCACGAGACCTGTTACAAACCTGGCAACGATTTCCCGCCCGCGCTTTCGCCTCTTCTGCTTTTTTCCGCCATGCTGCCGACTGGATGTATTCCCGATAGCGAACAGATTTTTGAGTTTCTTGTTCTTTTTGAATGATGAATTGTTTTAGTTGGGGGACAGTAACTTGCCCGGCAACAGATCGGATGGCATTAGCAAAGGTCAACTCTTCTTTGAACGCGGCGATTTTTTCTTCTATTTCCTGTTGGTGAAGCAAATCTTTTTTTGAGCTTCCTCTGAATAAGAATTTGCCTATCGAATTCTGCTTTTTTGGTTCTTGTTCTGCTTGCAATAACTGAATTTCGGCTATTAGCTTATGCTCAAAGAACAATAGCGTTTTTTCAATTTCCTGTAACTCAATGATGTTGTCTTTTGCCTCGGAGACAGATGATGCGGTTACTAATTTATCGTGTTCACCACTCAATCTTTTCAATTCAAGTTGTACTTTCTCTAGTGATAGCATGATGTGTTTATCTCTTGAGGATCACTATTGGTGTAGTATTTACCAAGTCTCGTTACCTACGGCCGTACCCACCTCAACTTCTCGATGCAAATTATTTTCAGTATCCGCGAAAATCCGTCAAATTCGTGTTATCCGCGTATCCATTACACCTTTATATCCCTGCCCCTTTTTGGAAGCGGGTGAGGCGTTGGTTGATTTCGGACAGGATTTGTTGGATTTCTTTCATGTCGCTGGCGCTCAGGTGAGGCGATACTGTTTGTAGGAGCGCGGCGACATCCACTTGATGATAGTGCAGCAGGGTAGCGATGTCATTTTCATACAGGCCAACACGGGCAAAGTTGCCCTGCCGGTAAAGCGAGGGCAGGGCGTATAGTTTCAGCAAAATCAGCCCCTCGACGGTGGCCGTGGGAATGGTTTGCCCGGCAAAATCCTGGGTCGTGGCGTATGCCTGTTTCACGCTGGCAAAGAGGGGATTTTCGGCCCGTAAAATATCAATTTGCAGCCCCGCGAAATCACCTCTGGCAAAGTTGGCATCCTGGCTGGTCAGTTGAATTTCCGGCAGCTGGTCAAGGGCGGACAGGGCCATAATCAGGTCAATGTCCTGCGTATTGCGCCCTTCCACATATTGCAGCAAGGCCACGCCACCGACCAACACATACTCAATTTGCCGCTCAGCGAGCAAAATAAATAATCGTTCCACCGTTTCCAGCAGGGAATCTGGATTCATCGCCGAACCTCGCCAATTTTTGGCGTCAAAAACGACACCATTACGCACCACTTCGCCAATTTGAATTGTCATTTTCTCAACAGTTTTACCAAACCTCATTGCCTACGGCCGTACCCACCCCAACCTCTTGATGCAAATTATCTTCTGTAATCCCATCCAGGAGTTCTTGCAGGTGATGGCCTGCTCCGAATAAATCATAAGGTGTGGGTAAGTAATAGACTTTGTGCGGTTCAAATGGATTAACATCTTCTGCTTCATCGAGGTCTTCCGCCAAAATGCGAATAAGTCGCAACTTATCCTTTGCCGGTAATTGCCGCGCTGCCGGTAATAACTCTGCCAGATTCATATCTCACCTCCCAATCCGTGACAATCCGCCACATCCGTCTCATCCGTGGTTCATTCACACTCGCTCAATGACCGTTGCGATGCCCATGCCGCCGCCGACACAGAGGGAGACTACGGCCGTACCCATCCCTGTCCGCTCTAACTCATCCAACACCGTGCCCAACAACATGGCGCCGGTTGCGCCCAGTGGGTGGCCCAGGGCAATGGCGCCGCCGTTCACATTCACATTTTCCGCCCCCTCAATACCCAGGTCGCGCATGTAGCGCAGCGGCACCACGGCAAACGCCTCGTTAATTTCAAACAGGTCAATATCCTGCACGGACATGCCCGCCTGTTGCAGCGCCTTTTTTGTCGCCGGGCCGGGGCCAACCAGCATAATGGTCGGTTCCGTACCCACCAGCGCCCCGGCGCGGATGCGGGCGCGTGGCTTCAGCCCCAACGCCTCCCCCTTCTCCTTGCTGCCGATCAGCACCAGCGAGGCCCCATCCACAATGCCGGACGAGTTCCCGGCGGTGTGTATGTGGTTGATCCGCTCCACCTCCGGGTAACGCTGCATGGCTACGGCATCAAAAGCCATCTCACCCATCATCTCAAAGGCGGGGTTGAGTTTGCCCAGCCCTTCTATCGTCGTGTCCGGGCGGATGTATTCGTCTTTTTCCAGGATGACCAGCCCGTTTTGGTCGCGCACGGGCACGACGGAGCGGTCGAAGTAGCCATTGTCGCGGGCGTGGGCGGCGCGCTGTTGGGATTGCAAGGCGAAACGATCAATATCGTCACGGCCGTAGCCCTCAATCGTGGCAATCAAATCGGCGCTGATCCCCTGGGGCACAAAGTGGGTTTTGGCATTCACCGCCGGGTCCATAATCCACGCCCCACCATCTGACCCCATGGGGATGCGGCTCATGGACTCCACACCGCCAGCCACCACCAGTTCTTCCCAACCGGAGCGCACTTTCATGGCGGCCATGTTCACCGTTTCCAGGCCGGAAGCGCAGAAGCGGTTGATTTGCATACCGGGTGTGTCTACGTCCCATCCGGCGTAGATAGCCGCCGTGCGTGGAATGACTGCTCCCTGTTCGCCAATGGGCGAGACCACGCCCAGCACAATATCATCCACCTGCGACGTGTCCAGGTCATACCGCTGCTGCATCTCGCGCATCAGCGTGGCCAACAGGTCAACGGGGGCCACTTCATACAGGCTACCATTGCTTTTGCCTTTGCCGCGTGGGGTGCGGATGGCGTCGAAAATATAGGCTTCTTGGGTCATGGGTTCTCCTTCCGTAAAGCGTAATCCGTAAACCGTAATCCGTAAACCGTAAACCGTAATCCGAAGTCTGGTTTCGGGCCTCAGGTCTCGGCCAATATCCCTATTGTAACCCGTTTCCAGGCTGCGAGCAGTTGGGAACAGAATCAGGGGGACTGTTTTCTTACCCGCCAGATTACCGTAGAATGTCGTTGTGCGGTATGCTTTGTGGGTAGCCAGATTGTCAAATTAACAAGGCAGTGATGATGAAACGGAACGGCCGTATTTCCTACTTCTTCTTGTTTTTTCTCACCTTTCTCCAGGGCTTGCCGTTGATGGCTTGTTCACGGGCAGAGCCGGAGATGATGCACATTGGCGTAGTCAATTTATCGCCGCGTCTGGCGCCGGTACTGGATGGTTTCAAAGAAGGCATGGCGGAATTAGGATACGTGGAAGGCGAAAATGTGACCTATTTGTATGCCGGACCGGCAGAAAGCATTGCCGCGCTTGATGACCAGATACAGGTATTGCTAGATGCTGATGTAGATTTGATTGTGGCCATCAGCACCCCGGCGGCGCTGGCCGCTTACCGGCTGGCGCAAGATACCGGCACACCGGTCGTCTTTGGCCCGGTCACAGACCCCGTCGTGGCCGGGGTGGCCGCCAGCGTTTCCCATCCCGGCGGGGTAGCTACCGGCGTTCGATTAGGCGCAGAGAGCGAAGCCAAACGGCTCGAATGGCTGTTACAGGTCAACGATCACATTCGGCGCGTGTACGTCCCCTATAATCCCGATGATGCCAGCGCCCTGAGTTCGGTCACGGCCGTGACCGAAGCCGCCGCTAAATTGGGCGCAACCATCATCTTACGGGAGGCACGCAACCAGGATGAGATTACCGCCGCCATTGCTCAGACGCCGGATGACGTTGATGCCATCTTGTTACCGCAAGACAGCCTGGTAGCCGCCCGTATTGATGATTTTGTGGCGGAGGCCATTGCCCGGCAGCTTCCCCTTTCCACCCCCACCGATGAGCAAGTGGAACGCGGCGCGCTCATCTCTTACAGCTTTCGTCTGCACGAATTAGGTGTACAAATGGCGCGCCTGGCAGACCAGATTTTTCAGGGAACGCCCCCGGCTGATTTGCCGGTGGAGACAGCGCGTTTTTTCCTGACCATAAACCTGCACACAGCTGCCGCAATTCACCTGGAAGTTCCAGAAATCGTATTACAATCAGCCGATAGAATTATTCGATAGGCATCCTCATGCGCGGTACCATTCATACTCGTCTGACCGTGGCTTTTATTGGCCTGGCGGTCATTCCGCTTTTGTTGGTAGGGTCTGGCCTGGCCTGGCAAACCATACAGGTGCAGCGCGCCCAGGCGGTAAGGCGCGAACAGCAGGTGGCCGAACGAGTGGCCGTTGAAGTGAACGCCTTTTTGGATGGTTTGGAGCGGGAACTGTATGAACTGGCACTCGTACACGACCTGACCAAACATTCACATGATGAGCAGGAATTGATATTGGCGCAGATGTTGGCATTTGAACCGGCGCTAAATGAACTGATAGTATTGGATGCGCAAGGCCGGGAAAAAATCCGAATGGCCCGATTAGAAGTGGTGACGGCGGCCGACCTGGCAGACCGCGCCCAGAAAATGGAATTTGTGGCGCCAATGGTAACACGCACCATTTATTACAGCCCCATCTGGTTTGATGCTAACACCGGCGAGCCGATAGTCACTGCCGGTGTGCCCCTGGAAAATTTGCGCACGGGTGAAGCAGAGGGGGTATTGGTGGCTGTCATTGCCCTGAAAAGCGTGTGGGATCTCATTGCGGCCATAGATTTGCAGGAAGGGGAATCCGTGTACATTGTGAATGAGGTGGGTAATGTGATCGCCCATCGCAATCCATCATTGAGCGTGTTGCAAAAATCACCAGAAGCAGGCTCATTATACCATGTCTGACATCTGACCAATACACCGCATCAAGTGTACTCCTGGGTCAAATGAAAATAGTCGGCTAACGGTACCTGTCGCCGCAGCACGGCCGTGGCCTGGGCCACGGGCAGCGATAAAAAGCGCAGGTGTAACGGCCGTGCCGGGTCACATAGGATAAAATAGAACACCGTATAGACGCTGCTTTCCACCAATTGCGCCATCCGCTGGCCGTCCAGCAGCAAGAATTCCGTTTCCGCTTCCACCGCTGCGCCAAAGCGCAAGCTCAGGGTATAAACGGCCAGCGGGCAGCAGCAGACATACAAGCCATACCGGTTCGGATTGTCCAATTCTCGATTATATGGATTCAATTGATACATCTGGTGTCCGCGCAGAGGCAACAACCATTCTTGAGGCAGCCACTGCCCATTGTACCGGTGAACTGCCTGACGCCAGGCACGTATGGATGAACGCATGATACCTTTTTCCCTGACCACTTTAGCCACAATACCCTCCACATTAACCTCTCTGCCCGATACTCTGCCGCCAATCATAGAGGAACACCGGGATGCGCTGCTACACTGGTTCAGCCACGTTGTCTGGCAGCGCCTCTTGAGCCGCGATGGGCGCCACCCGCTCATCCGTATCGCGCCATTGCTCGATTTTACGGCCCTGGAACAGGCCTGCGCCGCCTACCATGACCACACCACGGCGCGTGGTCGGCCAGTGGCCCATCACGTACCGCGCCTGCTGCGAGCCATCTTCATCAAGTATTGGTTCGACCTATCGCTGCGCCAGCTGGAGGAGCGGCTGCGCTATGACCTGCTGCTGCGCTGGTTTGTGGGCTATGGGCTGCACCAGGAGACGCCCGACCATACCACCCTGCACCGCTTTGAGGTGTATCTGTACCGGCAGCACCCCGGTCTCTTTTTTAGCCACGTCCTCGACCAGATTGATGCCACCGTCGCCGATGGGCATGAGCGGGTACAGATCGCCGATACCTTCGCCCTGCGCGCCAACGCCGCGCTGGAATCCCTGCTGCAACGGCTGCGCCACAGCAGCTACTTGCTGCTGCAAACATGGCAAGAAGCTGACCCGACCGCCTATGCCGCCGTCTACCCGCAGCTAGACCCGGAGGCGCTCTTTGGCCTCAAGAGCGAAAAACGGGAATGTTACCTCGCCAGCGACGAGTGGCGGCAGCGGCTCTTGCTGACCGTCCAGGCCATTGATGATTGCCTGGCTCTGCTGCCGGTGGCGGATACCTGCCCCGCCGCTGTGCAGCGTTACCGGCAGCAGTTGGACAAAATCATGGCTGACGAACTGGCCATCAGCCGCGACGCCGCCGGCCGTATCGCCGCCGTCGCCCTCTTGCCAGAGTCCAAACGCGGCCATTTCCGCCTTTGCTCCGCCACCGACCCCGACGCCACCATCCGCAATCACGGCGACCATAAAACAGATTTTGGCTACAACATTTCCGTGACCGTTACCCCTGACCTGATTCGGGAGATTCACGCCGATACCGGCTCCACTTCAGATGTCACCCCCATCCCCGACCTGCTCATCGCCCAGGCCGAACGTGGTCACACCCTGCCCGAAAAGCTCATCTATGACCAGATAGCCGGCACCGGCAAGACCGCTCATGAAGTCAGCCAGGCCAGTGGCCCCGGCGACGGCGGCGGCCGTACCCAACTGGTGGCCAAACCGATGCCGCCTAAAAAGAGCCGCACCTTTGGCCCGGAGGATTTTAGCCTCAGCGATGATGGACATGCCCTTACCTGCCCTCACGAGCGTATCAGCAGCCGCCGTTATCGTTCGGGCGATGGGGATGGCTGGACCTTTCGTTTTATGCCCGCCCAATGCCTGGGCTGCCCTTTGCTCAAGGCTTGCCGGGGTAAAGCAGAGTCCCCCACCTCTCACCGCGATGTTTTCATCAGCGACTATCGAGCTGACTTTGACCGGCTGCGCGCCTACAGCCTGACCGACGATTTCAAGCTGGATATGAAACTACGACCGGAGGTGGAGCGGATCATTGCCGGCCTGGTGCTGCACAACGGCGCCCGCTATGCTCGCTTTCGGGGACTGCCCAAAGTGGATTTTCAGGTGAAGATGTGCGCCATGATTTACAACGCCAAACATTGGTTGGTGATGCTGGACGAAATGGCCGGGCGGCGCACCCGACCCAAACGCCGCCGCTGGGAACTGCCACCGGTGACCCAGGGATAAGTGCGCCTGGTGGTCGAGCGGCGGACGCTAAAAGCGCCACCAAACGGCTGTTTTTCACCAAAAATGCGGCGAAAACATCATGGTATGTCAAATACGAGGCGGAACTGTTGTTGACCAACGTGATCTGAGGCAATAAATTGACATAATCTTCCCAACTGCACACAAAAAAAGCTGCGCCCGACCTGGCGCAGCTACCCCCACCCCCTATTTTTGCAACACGCTCTCATTGGTATTGCGAAATGTGGGGTTTGACGTGCCGGAGACGGATGGCGTCTACCGGGGGTTGATGGGCACGGCCGTATTCCTGGCATCCAGCGATCTGCATTTTGGCGATAGGCGGCTGTCTGTGGTGTCTGAACGCACGGTCACTTCAGCCCTGGCCTTGTCTTTGGACACCATCAAAGTGACCCTGGCCATGTTGGCAGCCACTTTTTTTATGGCGCTCATTGTGGGGGTTTTGGTCGTGCGGCGCATCGTCCAACCCATCCAGCAATTAGCCGCCGCCGCGCATGAAATCCGGGTGGGCAACCTTTCCACCCGTGTGCCCGTGCCTGCCCGCGCCGACGAAATTCACGAACTGGCCCAGGCATTTAACAGTATGGCTTCTCAGTTGGAGGTCACTATGGCCGGGCTGGAGCAAAATATCCAGAAGTTGCAAGAGGCGGAGAAAACGTTGGCGGCCTATGCCGCCGAATTGGAGCGCAACAACAGTGAACTGCAATCTTTTGCTTATGTGGCCTCCCACGATCTACAAGAACCCCTGCGAAAAATCAGAACGTTTGGTGACCGGTTGCAGATGAATTATGCCGCTGCGCTCGATAAGCGCGGGGTAGATTATCTACAGCGGATGCAAAATGCCGCCGAACGAATGCAAGTATTGATCCATGATCTGCTGCTTTTTTCACGGGTGACAACACAGGCGAAGCCGCTGCAAACGGTGAGTTTGCAAAAGATTGTCGGCGAGGTTCTGTCTGATCTGGAAGTGCATATTGAGGAAGCGCAGGCTCAGGTGCAGGTAGGCGCCTTGCCAACGCTTGATGCCGACCCTACCCAGATGCGGCAGCTATTTCAAAACCTGTTGGCGAATGCGCTCAAGTTTCATAAACCTGACCTGCCGCCGGTTATTCTGGTCTACAGCGAAAAATTGGTGGACAACGGCCGTGACCCCACCTGTTGGCAAATTACCGTAGCCGATAACGGGATTGGTTTTGAAGAGAAATACGCCGAGCGTATCTTTACCATTTTTCAGCGGCTGCACGGCCGTCATGACTATGAAGGTACCGGCGTGGGGTTAGCCATCTGCCGCAAAATTGTGGAACGGCATGAGGGGCGCATCACCGCCCACAGCCAGCCGGGCGCAGGCGCCACCTTTATCATCACCCTACCCGAACGGCAAAATAGCCAGACATCGCCGGAGATTGAGAGATTGGGAGATTGAGAGATTTAATCTCCCAATCTCTCAATCTCCAATCTCTAATCTCCAATCTCTAATCTCTAATCTCCAAGTATATACCTGACAAGGTGACAAGGTGACATCTGACAAGGTGACAAAAATGTCAGATTATGACCGTTGCCAGTATAATCCCGGCCATGGCCCCAAGGAGAAGTCGTTTGCTCCGTATATTCCTGCTGGCGGTTTTGCTGCTGGCGTTTGGGCTGCGGTTTCATCTGTTGGCGGCACAGTCGTTTTGGAACGACGAGGGCAACAGCGCCCGCCTGAGCGAACGGTCAGTGGCGCTCATCATTGAAGGCACCGCCAGCGATATTCACCCACCGCTTTATTATCTGCTGCTGCACGCCTGGCAGCAGGCAGTCGGGACATCGGAATTTGGGCTGCGGGCGTTTTCGGCGTTTGCCGGGGTGCTGCTGGTGGCGGGGGTGGCGGCGTTCAGCCGGATTATCCAACCGCGCGACCGTTGGCGTGGGGGGATGGTGGGGGTGGCGGCGCTGCTCACGGCCGTGAACCCCGCCCTCATCTACTACAGCCAGGAAACGCGCATGTATGCTTTGTTGGGTTTGTTGGCCGTCCTGTCTGGTTGGGCTTTGTGGCAATGGCGGGCGTCGGTGGGCCGGGCGCGCTGGTCCTGGACGGCGGCTTATGTGCTGCTGGCGGCGGCCGGCCTGTATACCCACTACTTTTTCCCGGCGGTGCTGGCGGCGCACAATCTGATCGTGCTGGCCTGGCTGCTCGCATCCGCGCGTTCGGTGGGCTGGGCAACGGCCGTGCGCCGTCTGGCGCTGCCCTGGGCAGGTATGATGTTGGCCGTGCTGCTGCTCTATGCGCCCTGGCTGCCCATCTTCGCCGGGCAGTTTGGCGCGGATGATTTGGGTGAACGGGGGTCATTCGTGGCGTTTTTGCTCACGGCCGTCTCCTGGATGACCTTTGGCGCGACCATTGCCACCGAAACGGCGCGGTGGGCGGTGGTCATCGTGGCGATGCTGTTGTTCATTGGGCTGTGGCTGGGGCGACGATGGGTGTGGGGCACGGCCGTGTGCCTGTTGATCCCCCTCCTGTTCATGTATGCCGCCGGCACGGTGCAGCCGGAATATCTCAAATTCCTCCTGGTGGCTGTGCCATTTTTCCTGATTTTGCTGGCAACGGCCGTCACCACCGCCCGGCAACGTTCTATCCGTGCCATTCTGTCTATCCTGTTGATCGCGGCTCTGAGCCTGGGCACGCTTTCCTCTCTGCGTAATTTGTACACCAACCCGGCTTATGCCCGCGCCGATTACCGGGGCATGGCTGCCCGCATCCTGGCGGATGATCATCCCGGCGCGGGTATCATCCTCAACGCGCCCAATCAATGGGAGGTGTTTACCTATTACTACCCGGACGATACGGCCGTGTATCCCCTGCCAGAAGGGCGCAGCCGCCCCACGCCGGCGGCCGTTGCCGCCGCCCTGACGGCTATCACCGCCCAACACGACCGGCTGTATGCCATTTTCTGGGGCGAAGCGCAGCGCGACCCGGAACGGTTGATCGAACGCTGGCTTGACACCCACGCCTTCAAAGCGCGGGACGAATGGGTGGGGGATGTGCGTTTTGTGGTCTATGCTGTGCCGCCCGAACCGGCGACGGAGATGGACACGGCCGTAGCCATCCCCTTTGGCGCGGCCATCACCCTCGTCGGTTACACCCTCAACAAGACCGACCTTCGGCCCGGTGATATTGTGCCGGTGACGTTGTTCTGGCAAACGGCCGTACCCCTGGACAAACGCTACAAGGTGTTCCTGCACCTCGTCGGCCCGGATGGGCAGTTAGTAGCCCAACGTGACAGCGAACCAGGTGGCGGCCTGAATCTGGCCACCATCTGGTCGCCCCACGAAACGGTAATAGACAATCACGGCCTGCTGCTGCCCGCCGATTTGCCACCGGGCCGCTACACATTGCTGTTGGGTCTGTATGACATCGCCGACCCCACCGCCCGCCTGCCCATTTTGACCCCTACAGGCCAAACAGACGCCTTCCCCCTGTCCGAACTCACCGTGCGCTGATCCGTGAAAGGTTCAGGTTTTCACCAGGAGTGGAGGCTTCAGCCGGAACGGATATATGAGCTACGGCTAAAGCCTCCACTCCAAACCCCCAACAATTCGTGTCATTCGCTTCATTCGTGGCTGATTAAAACTCGCTCAGATCACCCGCTGACTCTCGCCAGAATTCACCCTTCGTGGCACAATTGCGGGCTGGTAATTAACCACTACAAATTATGCAAAACGAGGATAAATATGAGCATCTGGAAGAATCTGTTTGGCGCTGTACCCACCATCACCGTCACCGAACTGCAAGATAAGTTGCGGCAAAAACCCGGCCCCATTCTGGTGGATGTGCGCACCACCGCCGAGTATCGCAACGGTCACATCACCGGCGCGGACTCCATTCCCCTGGAGAAGCTGGAAGAACGCTTTGGCAAGTTGTCCAAAAACCGGGAAATCATCTGCATTTGCCAGTCTGGCAGCCGCAGCAAACGGGCCACCCGCCAACTACAAAACGCCGGGTATACGGCCGTGAACGTCAAAGGCGGCATGAACGCCTGGGCCAAACAGGGGTTATCTACTAAAGCGGGTAAAGTAAAATAGGAGATTGAAGATTGGAGATTCCATCTCTAATCTCCAATCTCTAATCTCATTCCTCTACAATTCAAGGAGTCCGATATGACTACATTAGGCATGAACGTCTATCTGCAAACCGATTACGACACGGCCGTTGCCCAGGTCACGGCCGAACTGCAAAAAGAAGGCTTTGGTGTCCTCACCGAAATTGACGTGAAAGCGACGCTGAAAAAGAAGCTGGATGTTGACTTTCGGCCATACAAAATCCTGGGCGCATGCAATCCACCGCTGGCGCACAAGGCGCTCTCTGCCGCACCGGAGGTGGGGCTGCTGCTGCCGTGTAATGTCACCGTGGCGCAAGAGGCAGACGGCCGTGTCCTGGTTAGCCTCATTGATCCCGAGATCATGCTTGGCGTGGTAGACAACCCGGCCCTAGCCGAAGTCGCCTGCGACGCCAAAGAGCGGCTACAGCGGGTAGCCGAGGCGTTGGTAGATTAGAGATTGGGAGATCAGGAGATTGAGAGATTCAGTCTCCCCATCTCCTGATTTATTCCTGTGTTTGGGCCATGATGAATATCGCCATAATCGGTTGATGGTCTGAACCGCCGCTGTCGACAATCACGTAGACGCCATTCGCTCTTACATTTCCCCGGTAGAGAATGTAGTCAATGTGCTGCAAATTTCGGTCTGGTGATGCGCCGGGCAATATCAGGCTGGGGTGGCTGTGGGCGGCATTGGCCAGCATCTCTGTCAGCATCCGGTAAGAACTGGAACTCTCCTTGCTGTTACAATCACAACCGACAATGACCGTGCCTTCCTGTTGAGCCAGCGCCGCCATCAAGATTTCCGCCTGCCGGTTTTGCAGCCGGGTGCGCTCGCCGATGGCCTGCGGCATTTGCCGCAGCGGTACCCACCGCAACCCATAAGCGCGCAGATGCACGGCCGTAAACACCACCCGCTCCCCGCCAACCGCCACCGCCACCATCGTCGCCGGTCGGTCATCGCCCAGGTCAACAATCTGCTGGTCAAGGAAAGGGTAGCGGCTGAACACGGTCGTTGTGCCAAAATCGTTAGGTGTGCCCATCAGCGCATACGGGTACTCTGCTGCCAGCCGTTCTTGCAACTGCGCCATCATGCGCGGTTGTACCTCTTGTAAAGCCACCAGATCAGGCGCATAGGTTTTAATGACGCGGGCCACACCATCAACATCGTGGTTGCTGAACAGGACGTTATAGCTCATCACCCGCAGCACGGCCGTACCCGGTTCACTCCTTTGTGGTAGTAAATACGGCCAATACAGCCAGACAAATATCAGCAGTGGCAGCCCGGCCATCACCGCCAGCCGCCAGCGCCGTTTGACCAAAAAAATGACCGGCAACACAAGCGCAGGCACAAACAGGTACGGGACAACCCTGTTCACCATCACCAGCCACCAAAACCGGTCGGCCGTCAACCACCACAGGCCGAACCACATCGCCATCAACGCCAGGTACACGGCCGTCACCACCCCCCATCTTCTCTCATTCATTCGTTTCCACTCCTCACTTCCGCTAAAATTCACCCCAACCGATTACGGGTCACGGATTACCGATTACGGATTACCGATTACGGATTACGGATTACGGATTACGGATTACGATTCTCCATGGTTCCACTTAAACTCGAACTAACCAACTTCCTCTCCTACCGGGACACGGCCGTCCTCACCTTCGACCACATCCACCTGGCCTGCATCGCCGGGGCCAACGGCGCGGGCAAATCCAGCCTGCTGGACGGCATCACCTGGGCTTTGTTTGGCCGCAGCCGCAGCAAGCTGGACGACGACATGGTCAACAAGTGGGCGGCGGCCAACAAACAGCCCGCCGAAGTACGCTTCACCTTCGCCCTGGAAAACAGCGTTTACCGCGTCACCCGGCGCAAACCACACGGCAAAACCACCACCCTCGACCTGGACATTCAGGCCGATGAAACCAGTTGGAAGACCCTGACCCAAAGCAAAATCCGTGAAACCCAGGCCGAAATTGAAAAGCTGCTGCGCATGAATTACGACACTTTCATCAACGCCAGCTTTTTGCTGCAAGGCAAGGCCGACGAATTCACCACCAAAACGCCCAACAAGCGCAAAGAAATCCTGGCCGAACTGCTGGGTCTGGGCGAATGGGATGTGTACAAAGAGGGGGCTACCGAACGGCGCAAACAGGCCGAAGGGCAGTTGGCGCTGCTAGACGCCTCCCTGGCCGATATTGAAAACGAACTGGCTGAAGAAGAGACACGGCAGGCGGCGTTGGCCGCCGCGCAGGAAAACCACGCCACCATCGCCGCCCGCCTGGCCGACAAACAAACTCTGCTCGACCAGCTTCGTCGCACCGAAGCGGCCATTGCCCAACAAAAGAAAAACATTGAAAACCTGAAAAGCAACCTGGCCCGCGCCGAACGCGCGCTGGCCGATTTGTACAAAGCGCAGCAGCGGCAGCAGGCAGAGCGGGAACGTTACACGGCCGTACTCGCCCAAAGCGAAACCATCACCGCCGCCTACGCCGCCTGGCAGTCCGCCGACCAGGAAGTACAGGCGTGGCAGGACAAAGCAAACGAGTACAATCGCTTGCAGCAGGCCAGACGGCCGTATGAACTCACCATTGCCCAGGAAAAAAGCCGCCTGGAACAACGCCAGCGTGAACTGCAAAACCAGCAGACGGCCGTAGCCAACGCCGCTGCCGAAAAAGTGGAAGTGGCGGCGCAACTGGCGGCGGCGCAGGTGGAATTAACGGCCGTGCAAGACGAACTCACGGCCGTAACTGCCCAGGAGGAGCAGTGGCAGGCCCTCCGCGCCCAATTGAGCCAGCATGAAGCAGAGCGCCAATCCCAACAGCGTGAACTGGCGCAACTGCAAACCCGCGCCGCCCAGATTGAAAAAATGCGTGTCGAGCAAACCACCGTGGCCCAAAATCTGGCGGCGGCGGAGAAAGAACTGACGGCCGTTACCGCCGAAATCGCCGCCCTGTCTGAAACCCACCAGAAACATTCCCTGCTTCTGGCTGAAAAGAACAACCTGGAAACCGATCAGCCCCGCCTGCGCGACCTGTTCAAACAAAAGCGCGAACGATTCAGCCAGTTGGAGGCACAGACCGGCGGCGATTGCCCCCTTTGCGGCCAACCGTTGTCCGCCGACCATCGCCAGACCGTGTTAGCCGAACTTGGCAACGAATTGCAGGAGATGGAGGCACAGGGCAAGGCCAACAAGGAGCGCATTGAGACGCTGGCGGCGGAAGTGGCAGCACTGGATACCCGTATCAAACAGTCGCCCAAACTGGAACAACAGCAGCAAACGCAACAAGACCGCAAAGCGCGCGCCCAGGCCCGCCTGGAAGAACTGGCGGTGTCCCTGGCCGAATGGGAAACAACCGGCGCGGCGCAACTGACAACGCTGCAAACGGCCGTAACCGACACCACCACCCTGGATACCCTTAAAAAAGAAGTAGCGGCGCTGGAAACGGCCGTGCGTCAGAAAGCCACCCTGGACAAAAAACGGCAGGAAACGGAACGCCTCATGGCCAACCAGCAGGCGCGGCTGGCGGAAATTGATCGCCTGACCGACCAGTGGCAGCAGGCGGGTCAGACTGAATTGGTGCAGGTGGCGCAGCGATTGGCCGCCGGTGATTTTGATGCCGCCGCGCAGCAGGCATTGGCCGAACTGGATGCGCAGGTCACGGCCGTTGCCTATGACCCCACCGCCCACACCGCCGTCCGCGCCGCCCGTGATGCCCAGGCCGACGCCCCGGAAAAGCAGCAGCAGTTAACCAAAGCCCAAGCCGCCGTCGCCCCTCTGGAAGCGGCACTGGCCGAATTAGCCGCGCAGATCACCAACCAGCAGCAGACGGTGGCCGATTTTCAGCAGCAGGTGGACACGGCCGTGAGCGAACTGGAAACCCTCACCGCCGACGGCGCCGACCTGCGCCGCGTGGAAGATGAGGTGTTCCGCCTGCGTGAAGAGGAAAATGAGGCCAACCGGCAGGTGGGCATTGCCCAAAATCGGCTGGCGGTGCTGGCCGACCAGCGCGACCGCCGCACCCGCCTGACGGCCGACCGCGTGACGCAGACCGAACAAATCCAGCGCTGGAAAACGCTGGAAAGAGCCTTTGGCCGGGAGGGGGTGCAGGCGCTGCTGATTGAGCAAGCCATTCCCTCAATTGAAGAACACGCCAACGACCTGCTGGAACGGCTGACCGGTGGTGAAATGCGCGTCAGTTTCCCCACGCAGCGCGAAAACAAGAGTAACCAGGTATTGCGGGAGACGCTGGATATTCGCATTCAGGACAATGCGGGGGAACGGCCGTATGACAATTTCAGCGGCGGTGAACAGTTCCGGGTCAACTTCGCCATCCGGCTGGCGCTCTCCCAACTGCTGGCCAAACGGGCCGGGGCGCGGCTGCAAACATTGGTCATTGACGAAGGTTTTGGCAGCCAGGACCCCCTGGGCCGCCAGCGGCTCATCGAGGCGATCAACACTATCCAGAACGACTTCCAAGTCATCCTGGTCATTACCCACATAGACGAGTTGCGCGACGCTTTCCCCACACGCATCCAGGTGGAGAAACGGCCGTCAGGTTCGGTGATTGAGGTGGTTTAGGAGAGAGATTGGGAGATCAAGAGATTGTGCGTTTCTCCCACTCTGGTTTACACTGGTAACATGACTGTCCAGCAAATGACTCCACGAGAATACCATGCGCAGCGCGAAGCGGAGCGGTGGCAGCAGCGTGAAACGTTGCGGCTAGAAATGTTGGGCCGGGTGCGCCAGGCAATCGGCCAACTGGCGCCAGGCTTTCCTACCATTGAGGCGGTGTATCTTTTTGGTTCACTGGTGCAGCCCGGCCGTTTTACGCCTGGCTCGGATATTGATGTGGCTGTTGACAGCGAACGGGCAGGCGATTGGCTGGCTGCGGAGAGCGCATTTTGGCGACAGTTAGAAGAGACAGTACAGTGGTTGGTTGATTTACGGCCGTATGAACCCCCCATCACTCAGGCCATTGCCGATTATGGAGAATATGTCTATGCGCGAAAAAGCGATCATCCTGGAACGAACGATTCAAAATGACCTGGCTACAATTGCCGAAATCTACACCAGGATCGCAGCCATTCAGCCAGACGTAGACGCCAGCGAAGAATCGTTGATCGTCCTGGCGTATCATCTACACGCCCTCTACAATGCGTTTGAGAACATCTTTCTGCAAATCGCCGCCACTTTTGAAAACAATCTGGACGATCAGTCTGGCTGGCATACCCAACTGCTGCAACGCATGACGCTGGACTTAACGCCGATCCGCCCCGCCGTGATTGACCAGGAAGCCTATGATCCCTTGGACGAACTGCGCCGCTTCCGCCACTTGTTTCGCCACAGCTACCACATCAGGCTAGACGCCAACCGCCTGCAGCTGGTCCAGGCCAAAGCATTGGCCCTGCAAGCGGTTTACCTG
>JAHBVI010000142.1 GCA_019637635.1 Anaerolineae bacterium | reverse complement strand
CGGGGACGCCACGGCCGTTGCCGGCGATGGCTCTACCGGGGCCGGTACGGTCGGCGGCGCGTCAGAAAAAGTGGGCGCAATTGGGGTCTCCGGTTGGCGCTGTACCGGGGTTGGAGCGGTCAGCGACACGGCCATCGGCATGACCGGTGTTTCTGGTTGTTGTTGTACCGGGGTTAGGGGAACGGCCGTGGCCACGGCCGTCGGTATGGCAGTCGTTTCCGGTGTAAATGGGGCGGCAGGCGCAGTAGACGACACGGCCGTTGCCCCTAAATCCGATTCACCTTCCACCGGTTGCCGTTGCACAGGGGACGGCGCGGGCATCGCGGTTGGTGGGGGTGCGCCCATCGGGACGGCGGGCACGGCCGTGTCCACCATCTCTGGCCTGACTGTTGGGCTGGCTGACGGTGGTGTGGTCGCCGGTTGTGGCCGCGAGACCAGCCGCCCCAATCGCTGCCCAATGCGCCCCAAGAGAGAGGGCGGCGCAGACGGCGTGATAGTGGGCGATGTCATGGCCGGTGGCGTAGTAGCAGCTTTGGAAACAGATGGCTCTGCTGTCGAAACGGCCGTTGCCCCCACCGGTGATACTGTTTCTGAGGGCGCAAGCTGCACGGGAGTCGGCTCCGGCTCCTCAACGTGGCGCTGCACAAGCGGGGGGGCCAATGGCGCGGGCGCTGTGACCAACGTGGTGGGGGCGGCGTCCGGCAAAGTGGGCATGAGGGTGACGGCCGTTGGCGCGGTGGTCGGTGGCGCCGCCGCTCCAGCCGCCTCCATTGCCGGCGACTCTACCGGCGCGGCAATTGTCGGGCTGGTCGCGGGGGATTCGGGCTGGCGTTGGATGAGCGGTGTGGTGGATGTGGGTACGGCCGTGGCTGCCTCTGACCTGGCGGCCCAAAGTTCCGGCGTCCACAAGAAACCAGGCACAACCGGGCCGCCGGCCGATGTGGCTGTACCACTTCCAGCTTCTTCCTGGCGGAAAATAACCGACATGCCCGCATACCGCCGCGCCCGGTTTGCCAGAGGGTTTGCCCGAACAAGTTTGTTCTCTGCCATATTCCAACAAGAAGTTTGTCATGCTGAGGTCTTCCGAAGCATCCCGTTGGGCTAAAATAACCAACATCTGGGGATTCCTCGCTGCGAAGGCTTCGCTCGGAATGACAAGTTCTAATACTTTTAGCCCGTCGCCACCGTTACTTCATCACAGGCCAGTTCCAGCGATTGAATAGCCACGCTGTTATCGCTGGACTTCAACTGCGGGCCGGTCCATTTCAACGGGTACGCGCCCGCCAATGTCCAGCTCATCACTTTTTGTTTCATCGAATCCATCAGGGACACCGTCACCTGTTTACGTTCAAAAGTTTCGCCCATTTGCTTCAGGCACCAGTTGTACAGTTCGCCGCTGCCTACGCCGTTTTTCAGTGTCATTTTGGCTGCCTTGCGCCGGCCGGGCAGCATATGGGTAAAGGTATTCAGCCCCCCTTCCTTCACCTCTTCCATCTCCCATTCAATCATGGGTAAGGTACATTCGGTGAAGGCGGCCTGGGGCGTACCGCCAATTTCCACCACAAAGCGGAAGGCGGGCACGGCCGTTTTGCGCAGCGCATCGGTCGCTAATCTATCGTTGGCCATATCGTTGTCTCTCTCGTTCCACTGCCAGATCACGCCGCCAGAGCGTCATCACTGCCTCGGCCACCTGCCGCACCTGCTCCGGCGTCAGTTTGCCTTTTGTCTCTTGTTGTGTGGTTGATTGCGTCTCGGCCATAACTTGATAATTGACAATTATCAATTGTCAATTGCTCACCCCAGGGGGGCGACCTGCACCTGAAACGCCGTCTGGCAGGCGGGGCAAACGGCGCCGATGGCGACGTGTTCGCTGCTGTTGAGGCGCAGGTACAGTTCTTGCAGGTAGGCCAGGTCGGCGGCAAAGAGATGGGCGATCAGGTCGGGGGTCACGGCCGTGACCGGCCCCACCTGCGTCACCACCCGGCTCAACAACTGAATCGGCAAATACGATTCGTTGGCCCGCACACGGGGGTCATTCATCGCCTCCACCTCATCCATCGCCAGCGCCAGGCGCATACGGCCGTATTGGTGAACCTGCCCGGCCGCATCCACATAACCCCTGGGGAGATAAAATTCCACTTCAGTTTGCATGACACTGTGTTTAGGTGTCAGGTGTCAGGTGCCAGGTGTTTGCTCACCTGCTCACCTGTTCACCTGCTCACCTCATCACTTATTGCACGCGCACAATATACTCATGCGCAATTGTCAATTCTTCTACGCCAATCTCGTTGCTGTCCGCTTTCGGCTGCGGGCCGCTCACCTTCACCGGCCACGCATTTTCAAAATTCCAGCGGGCCACCGGCGCTAACTGCTGGTTATACATCACCACCGACCCGTTGTGGCGGGCCGCATCCACATTGCCATCTTCCACCTGCTTACGCCAGTTCCAGATGTCCATGCTGCTGGTAATGCCCCGCTTCAAGGTGATATTTTCCCACTTCAACCGACCGGGCAGTTTCATCACCACTTCCTGGCCACTTTCGGTGATCACCTTGTGCTCCACAATTTCCTGCTCCGAGCCTAAGCCGGAACATTCGGTGAAGTAACCGGTAACAACACCCTGAATTTCCACGCCGAAATGAAAACCAACAAGGGGGTCTTCACGATCTGCCATTGCATTTCTCCTTATCAGGAGGAATTAAGAATTAGGAATTATGAATTATGAAAGCTGACGGGTCAGCCCTTCATAATTCATAATTCATCCTTCATAATTCCCGCTACGCTTCCGCATCCGCGCCGGCCCATTGGCTCAGGCGTAAGATAACGAATTCGGCCGGTTTCACCGGCGCCATGCCAACTTCGATGATCAGCTGCCCCAGGTCACGGATTTCGTGCGGGTTCAGTTCCTCGTCACACTTCACGTAGAACGCCTGCTCCGGGGTGGCCCCAAAGAGCGCCCCACTGCGCCAGACTACGCGCAAGAAAGCGACAATATCCCGCCGTACCCGCGCCCACAGGTTGCTGTCGTTGGGTTCAAACACCACCCACTGCAAACCGACATCCAACGATTGCCCCACCTGGCTGAACAGGCGGCGTACATTGATGTACCGCCACGAGCCGTCGCTGCTGAGGGTGCGCGCACCCCAAACCCGGATACCACGACCGGGGAAGGTGCGGATGCAGTTCACGCCAATGGGATTGAGCGTGTCCTGTTCGCCCTTGGTCAGGTCAATCTCCAGGTTAGTCGCGCCCAGAATCACTTCGTTAGCCGGGGCTTTGTGGACGCCGCGTTCGGCGTCGGTGCGGTTGTAGATACCCACGACGTGGCCGCTGGGGGGCACAAACTTGCTGTTCTGCGGGCTGTCGCTCAGGTCGGCCACTTCGATCCAGGGATAATACATGGCGGCATAGGAGGTATCGAAGTTGACGTAGTAGCGCCAGTCACGGGCGTCTTGGGCGCTGAGGCCGGGCGGCGTGTCCAGCAAGGCAAAGCGGTACTGCATGTTTTCGCAGTGGGCGATCATCGCCGTTTGCACCTGCTTGACGCGCTTTTTGGCCTCTTCGGAGCCATCGTACCCGTAGAACGCATCCGGGCAGACCAGCAGACTGATGTTACTAAACGCTTCCAGGCCGTTGATGCCGGTGCGTTCAGACACATCGCCAATGAACTCTTTGGCGGTGAGGGGGCCGAAGCTGGGTTCCGGTTCGGCCGCCGCTTCACCAGCCACTTCGGCCGGAGCCTCGTCCGCTTTGGCCGCCGGTTTGCGTGGGGCGGGTTTGGCTTTAGGCTTGGGCATCTCGGTGATGGCGCGCAGGCTGGTGACGTAACAGGGGCCACCGCCGTTGTTAAAGTAGCCGTAAACCGCATCGGGCATGTACGCGCCTTCGACGAATCCGCCAAAGAGGCTGGTGTACTGCGTCCAGTTGGTGACAAGCATGGCGCGCCCCAAAACGGAGTCGCGCACTTCTTCGCCCTTGTCGTTGATGGACTTAATGCTGGCTTCGGCTGTGATGCCCAAAAAGGCGGTGATGGAGGTTCCCGCCGCCTCAATGGGCTTGGTGCCTTTGTCTACCTGTTCAACATAGACACCAGGAGTTGCGTATGCTACAGCCATATTTCATTCTCCTTGTGAAATTGGGGCCGGTTGAGTGAACCGGGCCGCCATAATACGTGAAACGTGATGCGTGATGCGTGATGCGTGAACCGTAATCCGTAGTCCGCAAGCCGAAGTCCGCTTACGGTTTACGGGTCACGGTTTACGGGTCACGGGCCAGGTGGGGCACGGTATTGGTTGAGGTTATACGGTTTCATGCGAATTATTTCTCCTGCCTCTGTTTGTAGTAGGCGATTCATCGCCGTCAGATGACGATAAATCGCCTACTACGAACGGGGCTATAGTTCAATGTCGTAGTTGCCTTTGGTGTTGGGGACAGTGATTTTAAGTTCTTTAGCTTTGCCAGTTTCGGGGGTGGCGACCAGGGTGTAATTGCCATCCAGTAGACCGCCCAGACGGAAACGGCCGTCGCTATCCGTCATATCCACCAATCCCCGCTCGCGTATCTCCACGCGAATGCCCGGCTGCGGCTGCCCCTTTTGCAGCACGTAACCACCAATGTAGAGTGCTTCGGCGGCCATGCTGGTGCCCGGTTCCAGCGCACCCTGGCGCGGGTCGGGGGACAGCCCGGTGCGCATGGTAAAGGTGCGTACCGGCGGCCCAGTGATTTCTTGCCAGGGATCCATGGCCACTGTGACCAGGTAGGAGATGCTGGGACGCATTTCATTGTCCAGAGCGCTCCACACTTCGGCCGGGTTGGTCAATTTGTCATGGCTGGCCACGCGCCCCTGAATTTCAAACGCCTGCCCCTGCATGTCGCCCACCAGAAAGGTGTCTTCCAGTATCGGATTACGGAACAGGGCCATGAGGACGCGCGAGAGTAGGCGGTGTTCGTCGTCCGGTTCGGCCGCCCAGGTGGTAATCATGTAATAACAATCCACGCGGAAAGGGGTGCGTTTCAGGCGGGCGATGTCAATATGTGGCCCACCGTTTTGTTTAATTTGCTCCCACTGGTGCTGGCGCAGCGTCACATTTTCGCGCACGTCATAGAGGAAGAAGTTGATGGTCGGTTTGGCCAGTTTGGCGCTCCATTCGCGCTTGGGCTGGTCAAACTTCACGTCAATCTCCCCATTTTTGATAGGAATTTCGGCGACGAGTAGTTTTTTGATGGATTCGTCCAGATCGGCGAGCATAGTAGAAATCCTGGTGTCGTAATCGGTGATCGGTAATCAGTTCGGATTACGGTTCACGGATAACGGATTACGCAATTACCCGGCCTGCATTTCTTCCTCTTCTTCTTGTGCCTGTGCCAATTCCTCTTCCTCCTCCTGCATTTGGGCCATCTCTTCTTCCTCTTCTTGCATCTGCGCCATTTCTTCCTCGTCCTCTTGCATCTGGGTCATTTCCTCTTCTTCAGGCGCACGTTGGATGTCATCAGGTTGGGCCATGACGGTTTCGGCGACGTGGTCGGCTTCGGCTTCATACTGGTCGTTGGGGTCGTTGACGGCCATTTTGCCCTGCACGGCGGGGGCGGACGCGCCTTGCTGCACGACGTGGGTGAGTTCGTGGGCGATGAGGGTCTGGCCTTCGCTGCTGGCGGGGTTATATTCGCCAGCACGGAAGAAGATGTCGTTGCCGGTGGTGAAGGCTTTGGCCCCCAGCTGGTGCGACAACTGGTCGGAGTGGCTGTCGGTGTGGACTTTGACGCCGCTGAAATCCGTGCCCATGGTGGCCCCGGCTTTGGCGGCCATGCCATCATCCAGACTATGGCCGCTACCGCGCTGCTGGTTGATGGCGCTGGCGGTGTCGTCGTCCAGTTCGGTGGGGCCGCTGCCGCTGCGTTGGGCCAGGAAGCGCTGCACGGCCGTGTTGCCCACCGTTTGCTGCATGTGCTGCACGGCCGTGGCATCCAGCCGCCCCGATAATGGATCCGCCGAAACGGGGGCGTTCTCTTTTTGGGGGGCTTGCGCCTCCACCGTCGGTTTGGGCTTCACCTTTCCCTTATCTTCAAAAGCGTGTTCAGATGGCATGTGTACCTCCATGAACATAGCGTATGAAATGCGCTATGTTCTAAACAATCTATCATCTATTAACCGGCCAATTTTCTGATACTCCCGGCGGGCGGCGTGCAGCAGGTGGGTCATGCCCACGTGCTGGCCTTGTTCGGCCGCCAGGAAAGCGGCGGCCAGGATGATGTTGCGGATATTGCCGCCGGCCAACGGGTAACGCTGCGACAGCAATTGCCAGTTCACGTCCGCGGCGATGGGCGTTTCCGGCGGGAAGTTGACGCGCCAGATTTGCTCGCGGTCGGCCGCTTCCGGGAAGGGGAATTCGATGGCAAAGTGCAGGCGGCGGGTGAACGCTTCGTCCAGATTGGCGCGCAAATTGGTGGCCAGGATGACCACGCCGTCATACGCTTCCATGCGCTGCAAGAGGTAGCTGATTTCGATGTTGGCGTAGCGGTCGTGGCTATCTTTCACTTCCGAACGTTTGCCAAAAATGGCGTCGGCCTCGTCAAAAAAGAGGATGGCGTTGCTGGTAGCGGCTTCGGTGAAAATGCGGTCCAGATTTTTCTCCGTCTCGCCAATGTATTTGCTGACCAGGGTGGAGAGGTCTACCTTATACAAATCCAGCCCCAGTTCCCCGGCCATTATGTCCGCGGCCATTGTCTTGCCGGTGCCCGATTCCCCGGCAAAAAGGGCACTCAACCCTTTGCCCAAAGCCAGTTTGCGGTCAAAGCCCCACTCGCCGTAGACGATGGGGCGCTGGCGCACGGTGTTGACCATTTCGCG
Organism: Anaerolineae bacterium; assembly: GCA_019637635.1. Taxonomy (GTDB): domain Bacteria; phylum Chloroflexota; class Anaerolineae; order Promineifilales; family Promineifilaceae; genus CAADGU01. The sequence goes on along the minus strand of JAHBVI010000142.1, from coordinate 10,849 downwards.
CAGTTGGTTGAGGGTGTCGGTGGGCAGCACAATGTCATCCCAGGTGTAGCGCGGCTGGATTTTGGCGGCCAACGTGGACAGGTTTTGGTTGGAATGGGCGCGGCTGGCGGCAAAGAGGTCGGCGGTGGTCAATGGTTCGCCGCGCCAGCGGGCCAGGTCGTGGGCAGTGGCAATGGCGTCTTCAATCTGGCCGGGGGAGAAGCGGAAATAGGTGGCCACGGCCGTTAAATCCAACCCATCTTGCTGCCCCAGGTGCGCCTGCCAGATGGCCAGACGGCCGTCAAAATCGGGCGTGGGGAAGGAAATGGCAAAAACGGGGCGGCGATGCAGGGCGTTGGCCGGCTGCCATTCCGTTTCGCTGGCGACGATGACGGTGTGCGGATAGGCCAGCAATTCGGCAAACAGGGCGTGGGGCGGACGGCCGTCTTGCAGCAGCGCCTGCCAGTGGGTGAGGTAGAGGGTGGCCTGGTAGAGACGGCCGTCGCGCAATATCCGGCGCAGCAGTTCCTCCCGTTCGTCTTCCTGGGCGGCAATGGCCGCCAGGTTGGCCGTTAACAAGGGTTGCCCACAAAATTCGGCCAGTTGACGGGCCGCTTCCTGCCGCCCGGTGCCGTAACCACCGTAAAAAGCAAAAAATGGGGGATGCGCCAACCCCTCATACACCTGCGTCAGCCGGGACACAAATTCCGGCGAGAGGCGGCGCAGCGGCGTTTGGGCCGCCGGCCGTAGACGGGCCAGCCCTTCCAGTTTGGGGTCAAGCTGATCATCGTCGAGCAAGAATTCAATCAGGTGGGGATACGGCCGTACCGTTTGCGCCAGAAACTCTTTATCCCCTTCGCGTTGCAAGAGGCGGGTTTGCAGCAGACGGCCGTTGTCACCCAAAAGCCGCCGCTGCTGCAACTTGTGGCTGAAGTTGTCGGTGAGTAAATTGAGGAGGAGGTCTACGGACGGCCGTTTGCGGGTTACATCATCCTGCAAATAAGCATAAATCTGGGCATAACGCGGGTCAATTTCCGGGGCCAGTGCCAGCAATAACGCCTCCACTTCGGTCAGCGTCAGGCCAAACGCCTGGCTCATCTCGTCCAGCCGCATCCTCACCCCGACTTCACGGGCGGCGCGGGTTTGCGCCTGCCACTGGGCGCGAGCGTGGGCAATTTGTTCCGGCCAATGCGGGCCATGCCCATTGGCCCCGTGCCCATTTGCCCCATGTTCATGGGTCCCGTGCCCGTTGGCCGACCAGAGATGCTGGCCGATGTCAAAACCGAGCAGTTCGGTAATCTGGTCATCGGAAATGTAGAGGCCGCGAAATTCATCCTGCGGATTCAAGCCGTTGGCCCGCGCCCGCGCCACCGCCCACCGCACACGTAAATCCACCACCGCCAGTCCGGCCAGCAACTGCGCCTGGCTATCGGCGAAAGGGGAGAGCGTAGGAGAGGTTACGGCCGTGTGCATCATCGGCAGTAATCTCCTGAAATGGATTTAACGCAGAGATGCGGAGGCACAGAGAAAAGCCTTCGCGTACTTTCGCGTCCTTCGCGGATCAGATCACCGATCATGGGTGGCCCCCTTTTGGATGGGTTCAAACAGGTTGTCTAGTTCGGCGTCTTGGGTGGTATAACGGGCGACAATACGGCTGATTTCGGCGGTGTCGGTGAAGTAATACTGGCGGTCGGATTGCACATGGCGAATCCAGCCGCGCCAGATGGGGGCCTCGGACGCGGTGGGCACGCCATCATCCCGATTTTCCTTCCAGATACGAATGACAAAGGAGTGCGCCTCCTTCTCAAATTGGGACATCACCCCGGTATGTTGTTCTTCATCCATAGCCGACCACCGTTTACCGACCACCGATTACTGATTACCGATGGGAGTGTAATACGGCCGTCTCACAAAACTCTCACAAGAACCCCCACCACCCCATCGTAGGGGCGAGGCAACCGGGAACGGCCGGTTACCTGGCCTGACCCCAATACCTATACCTTCCTGATTTAATTGTCGGCTATCTTACGGGCTGGTCCCTGACATATAAGTCTACGGATTAAATGGATGAGAGGGCTTTTGGCAGATCACCAAAAAAAGAGAGAATCTGTCCTATTCGCGTTATCTGTAAATCCACTCTTTACAACGACGGCCGTGTCCGTTCCACCCACAAACGAATCAAATCTACATGAAAGCGATAGAGCGGGCTTTTGGCGTCGTTGCGGGCCAGGATGTCCCGGTTTTCCAGGCTGGTCAGTGCCGCTTTCCAGCGGTCGGCGGAATTCAGGCCACGTTCAGTGAGGAAGGCGCGTAAATCTTTGGCCGTCACCCCTTCGGCGCAGACCAGCAGCTCGGCCATGCCTTGCAACACCTGTCGTTCTTCCTCGCTGGACTCATCCCAAATATAGCGGAAATGGGCCTCCCCCCGGCCAATAATGCGGTCAATTACCTGGTCTACGTCTACGGCCGTCAGGTAAGACGCTTTCATTTCGTTGTGGTAAACCATCATCTCGTGCAGCAGCAGTTGGGCAAAATACGGATGCCCGGCAGTGACGGCAATGATACGCTCCACCGCCAGCGGGTCATATTCGGTGCTGTACTGCTTGATCGGCTCCAAAATCAGGCGGCGCATCTCCAACGGGCGCAAAAAGGTGATGGGGCGATAGGCGGCAATGTTAAACAGCGCCGACCAATAGTCCGCGCCCAATTCTTCCAGTTTGTGCGTCCCGGCAAAGATGAAGTCCACGTGGTCATCGTGCTGCATCAGGTTGCGCAAAAAGTGGAAGATTTCGGGTTGCAGACGGCCGTCTTCCACCCGCCGCTGCAACTCCTCGAATTCGTCAAACATCAACAGCAGATTTTTGCCGTTGAGGTGCGGTTTTAGACCGCGCAGAAAGCGAGCGCTGAAGAAAAATTCCGGGTTCTCCTCAAAGTCCGCGCGCGGCGGCAGTTCGGCAGCAATGCCCTGGTCCTCTAATGTAAACACAATGTCATCGGCAATGGCATATAAAAATTCCGCTTCGCCCCGCGCCGGTTTGCCCTGCATATCAATCAACACGGCGTAATGGGTTTCCGCCAACAGGTGCGGCAGCCGGTACAGCACCGAGGTTTTGCCGGTGCGCCGCTGCCCGTGCAAAATGACCACATTGTTCTGGTGCGCCCCCACCAACATCTCCTGCACAAAACCGAATACGTCATCCCGCCCCACAAACACGTCGTCCGTTTTCAACGGTGTGCCGGTGACGTAAGGGATGGGAAAGACGCGGGTAAACGGCCGTTCCGATTCCACAAATTCCAGCTTATCCCCGAATGATACGTGGCGCTGGTCGTTCACGGCATCGTCATAGATAACTTCCCAGGCCACCCGCGCCCGTGGTGCGCCTTCGTGGGGCATAATGAGCAAGTTTAGCGTCCGCTCTTCACCAGGCGCTAAAATCTCGATGAACCCTTCGCTTTTCACGCCCAGCAAATCGTAATCATCACCGGGCAGCAGCCGCACATGCACTTGTTGGGCCACATTTAACCCCTGGTTGCGCACAGACAGCGGCAGCGGCAGTTCCGGCAGGAAAGTGGTGTGGTTGAGTTTGAGGCTGGAGAGGATGTCGGCGCGCCCTTTGAGGCGTTTCACGGCCGTTAACACCATCTCTTCCCAATGTTTCAACGACACCTGCAAGGCGTTGGTTTGCGGCAGCGGCGTCGGCCATAGTTCCGGGTTGGCAAACTCCTTCTCCACAAACGTCTGCATTTCGTGAATGGCCGCCAGCGCATTTTCCAGAAAAATCAGCTTGGTGGGCAAATCATCGGTGCGCTCCACCTTCTTTAATTCCAGCACAATGCGGCCAAAGCGCTGCTGGCTTTTCACCACCAATGGCGGCAGAGAGGAGGTGTGCGGCTCCGGCGGCGGCTCAATCTTGAGAATCTGCTCCAACGAGCGGGCGCTCAATACCTGGTACAAGGTCTGGTACGCTCCGGCAAAATCGAGCGCCCAGCGCCACTGCCGGTTGGCCGTCAACGTCTGGCTGAGGTCGGCAATGGTCGCCGCGTACTCCTCTTCCTTTTTGCTGGTGCCCATGGTGTGGTAGGCGGCCGCAAAACGGGACACATCCGGTAATCGCTTCCAGGTGCAGGCCACCACCTGCGCCAGCACGTCATATGCCTGCTCATCTTTGGTAAACAGGGTGTACACGGCCGGCAAAATCTCGTTGGCCTCATTTTTGAGATGGCGCTGCGCCAGAATGGCTTTGTCTACCGGCCGTTTGCGAAGCATGGATAGGATGGGCACATAAATCATCGCCTGCAATCCACCCACAATCACCCCCACCAGCAAGGCAGACAGCAACATCACCCAGGGGAAAAACAACACCGCACCCAGGACAAAAGCCGGGTCGCTAAAACCCATTTCTATCGCTTCCATGAAGCTGGCAATATCGGCGATGGTTTGGGGATCGAGGGCATGGGCACGTTCGCGCAGCACCCAAAATGGGGAGAGTCCCAGGTTGAAGTACAACAGGCGCAAAGCCACCGCATGGAGGGCCAGGGAGATGGCGATCCCGGCCACCACTACACCCCAAAAACGCGCCCGGAACCAGTTGGGTGGATTTTTGATAAGGGCAATCACGGCCGCGCCAAAAGCGATAAAGGCGACGCCTAACAGCGGTGAGAGCAGCCCGGCCACGCCACCCAATGAGCCAGCAGCGATGATCCCGCTGTGGCTTTCTTGGAGGGCAGCCATCAATTCCGGCCAGTCCGAATAGACCAGGTAAGACCAGCCAGACATAGTTATGGCCGTCAACACCGCCACCACCAGCCCGACGAGAATGCCCGTCCACACGGCCGTTTCGTCCCCGGCAAAGTATTGTTTGGGATGTGTACCATTTTGGACAAGAGAAAAGAGGGACGGCCGTATCGGGCGTGGCTCTTTGCGCCGCCGCCAGCCCACCCAGGCCCCCTGCGCGCCCCAAAAGCAGGCCGCCGCCACCAGCAAAATCTCCCCTTGAAAGGCAGCATTCTCAAAAGAGATCACATAATTCCGCAGCACATAGGGCGGCGGCATGAATGAATCCGCTAACAGATCCATCGCCGCACCCACCGTCCCAAAAGCGACCAGCGTGTTGACCGGCAAGATGAGGGTGAAATAACACAAACCGGCCGCCGCCAGACCGGCCACCATGCCCGCCTTCGCCCCTTCGCGCCAGCCGCGCGACGGCCGTGCGGCCATAAAGCCAATGAGGACAAACGTCGGCACCGCCAACGCCGCTGATGCCATCAGCAAAATACCGTGAGTCAGGTCATCAAACGGCCGTGCCCACCCCTCTAACCACAACGGCGCCAGCAGCCCGGCAATCGGGTACAACCCCGCCAAACTGAGGACAATCCCCCCCACAATCCCCACAACAATCGCACGTTTGATCATACAAATTACAGGGGCATGGGTTCAGAAGTCAGGTCTGAATGTACCCGTTTCTGGCGCAGCGGGATAAGGTCATCGGCATGGAGTGTGACCAGCGCATACGTATAACCGTCTTGAGCCACAAACTCCACTTCAAAGGCATCATCGGTATGACATTCCACAACCGCGCCAATTTCGCCACGCCACAAATGATGTTCAGGCAAGTTCTTTGCCAGGGCCACTACATCCAACAATTCAATTTTGTTACGCATATGTTTATTGTTCATCCTGCACCTCCTCTAAAGGGTAACAAGATATTAACCGGGGAAAGTCCTCATACGGCCGTATATTCCACGCACTGCGTACCAATGCCTCACGGCCGTGCCACGCCAGTTTGAAGTCTACGCTGTAACGCTGTCCATGTTCATCCTGTATGCCAATGATAGCATCATTTGTTTGCACTGCTTGGAGAAGAATCTCCCTCAATGCGTCCGCATCATCCTTGCCCATATCTAATAGCGCCACAAACAGCCTGGCTTTGTGTTTCCCCACACGGTGGTCTGGATCAAGAGCATAATCGCGCAGCTTACGCATATCAATAAAAGCCCGGTCGCCATTGGGTAGCTTCGCTTTGGACATGGCTTATTGCCCATTTCCAATGCGGGCTGCCCGTTGCAGGGCAGCGGCGAATTGGCCGGCGGTGGCATAGCGGTTTTCGGGGTCTTTGGCCAGAGCTTGCATGAGGACGAGTTCCAGGTCGGGTGGGATGTGGGGAGCTTTGGCGGTGAGCGGCGGCGGTGTGGCCTGCATGTGTTGGAGGAGGAGGGCGACGGGCGTATCGGCCGTAAACGGCAATTCCCCCGTTAACATTTCAAACAGCACAATACCCAAGGCGTAAATATCGCTGGCGGCCTGGGCCGGACGGCCGTGCGCCTGTTCCGGCGACATATAATCGGGTGTGCCAATGGTGGCCCCGGTGCCGGTGAGCTGCGCCCCTTCTAACATGCGGGCCACACCAAAATCGGTGAGTACGGCCGTGTACTCGGCATTACCCGTCAACTGCGCCAGCCGATCCTCCTGCCGCAGCATGATGTTGGCCGGTTTTACGTCCCGGTGGACGATGCCGTGCGCATGGGCATAGTCGAGGGCGGCGGCAATGTCCCGCACCACTTTCACGGCGTCCGCCAGGGGCAGGCGGTGGTCCAATTCGCGCAACTGGCGCAGCCAATCTTTTAGCGATTCGCCCTGGATGTACTCCATCACCATGTAGGAGATGTCATCCTGCACGCCAAAATCCACCATCTGCACAATGTTCTGGTGGCGCAGTTGGGCCACACCGGCTGCTTCACGCTGGAAACGCTCCACAAACGACTCGGCCCCGCCCAATGAGCGAGACATGACTTTGATGGCCACGTAGCGATCCAGCGAGGGCTGGTACCCTTTGTAAACGACAGCCATTCCGCCCCGCCCCAATGTGGAGAGGACGCGATAGCTGCCCAGCGTGGCCCCGGTGAGGTCGGTGGTGCTGGTGGTGGTGCGGGGGTGGGGGGACGGCCGTCGCGCCACTTCCGCCCGTTGGATAAATTCGCTAAACGAACGGCTGAACGGCCGTAGCCTGCCTTCATTCGTCAATTCAACCAGCGCCCTCTCTTGCATCAGCCGACGGGTATCGGTATCGGCCGTGTGTAGATGGCGCAGGCTGGCCTGCTCCACTTCGTCCAACTGCCGCCACAGGTAGCGATAATGGTCTTCCGCCTCTGCCAGGAAGCGGCGCAATACCAGCGCCTCCACTTCTGCGTCGGGAATGGGTTCAGTGCGGGCGGCAAAAAGATACGAGCCGATCACCTGCAAGAAAAAAGGGTGACGGCCGGCGTGATCCAGGCAGAACTCTATTTCCTTTTCAGTAAAGGGACGATGGTCCCCTTTGCCGGACAACCCGCACAGTAGTTCCACTGCCTCTTCGCGGGGCAGAAGGTTTAGCCGCTCCTCGGAAAAGATGTTGAAAAAGGGCGAAGAAAGGGTGTCGGCATACTGGTAGGTCAGGTCATACAAGCCCCGTTTGGAAGTAGTGATGTAGGTGACGCCCAATTCCCCGGCCAGGCTGCGCAGTTCGCCATAAAAACTGGCGTCAAAAGCGGCGTTGGTCGCCAGACTTTCAAATTCGTCCAGCATCAACACCACACGCAGCCCGGCCCGTTCCACCCGGCGCAGCAGGCGGCGCACCTGCATAAAACGGGCATCCGCCTGTAAGGAGAGGCTTTCCGCCTGCGCCTTTAGCTCAGCCTGGCTTTCCGGCAGGGCTAACGCCATTTGATCCAGCAGTTCCGGCCAGAATTCGTCATAGCCAATGTTGGACATGCCTTCTAAATCCATGTAAATGAAGACAAATTGTGTGGGGTCAAAGCCATGTTGCCGCAAGGTGTCCGGGCTGGAGATGAAGGTGAGCAGGGAGCTTTTGCCCATTTTGCGCTCGCCGACGATAGAGCGGCTCTGGCGGGTGGCAATGGCGCTGTAGAGGTTTTCTACGGATTGGGTACGGCCGTAGAAATAAGCCGGATCCCCGATACGCTGCCGGTTAAAAAAGGGATTGTCGTGATGATGATGGCTATGACTCATAACGGGCAGAATTATAACACGTTACGACGCGCTCACCGGATGGAGACGAGGGGAAAATGTTGCCAATAGTACCACTGTCCTCTGGTGGGCTGATTGACAGGTACCCGATCCATCCGCTATAAGCAAACGGCGAAACATCATAGTGTAGGGCGATTTTGAAAAATCGCCCTACAATTTTCAGGAGCAGAGTATGTCCCCACGAAATACGTTCAGATTGATTGTTCGTTTCGGCATTATCTTACTTGTTTTGATTTTGATCGGCGTGTTGGCCGCCCGCGCACCACGCGCCAGCCGGGCGGTCGGCCAGCCCACCACCCCGTATCCCATCCTTTTTGTCACCCAACTGCCCATTGCCGGCGATTTCACCACCATTGGCTCCACCTTTGGCAACCACAAAGCAACGATGCAGTCGGTGGGGCGCGGCGGCGACCTGTGGATTCGTTACCCGGACGGTACGCTCAAGAATTTGACGCAGGCCGCCGGGTACGGCGTCACCGGTTTTCAGGATGACAATGCCATTGCCGTGCGTGATCCATCTGTGCATTGGGATGGCAATAAGGCGGTTTTCAGCATGGTGATTGGCGCGCCAGAGGTTCAGTACCAATGGGAAACCTATTACTGGCAGTTGTATGAAATCACCGGGTTGGGGCTGAACGACACGCCGGTTATCACCAAAGTGCCGAACCAACCGCAGAACTTCAACAATATCAGCCCGATCTATGGCACGGATGACCGCATTATTTTCACCTCTGACCGGCCGCGAAATGGGCAAATGCACCTGTATCCACAGTTGGATGAATATGAATCCGCGCCGACAAACACGGGGTTGTGGAGCCTGAATCCGGCGACGGGGGATTTGCGGCTGCTGAACCATGCGCCTTCGGGGAATTTTTCGCCGACGATTGATAGTCACGGCCGTGTCCTCTTCACCCAATGGGATCATTTGCAACAGGACCAACAGGCCGACGCCGACCGGGATAACCCGGCCAATCCACCCTATGGCTCCTTCAACTACAGCGACGAATCGGCCAACGCGGTCATCCTGAACAGCCGCGCCGAAGTTTTCCCGGAACCACGTGAGGCCGTGCCGGGCACCAACATCGTCGGCCATACCATCAACCACTTCTTCCCCTGGACGATCAACCAGGATGGCACCGATGGCGAGATTTTGCTGCACCTGGGGCGGCACGAACTCCATGATTACATCCCCAACGCCATCAGCGGCGACCCCAACATTGTGGAGTATTACGGCCAATATCCTCGCACCAATCCCAATGAGATATTGAACATGTTCCAGATTAAAGAGGATGTGCTGAATCCGGGCACGTTCTGGGGGGTGGATGCGCCGGAGTTTTATACCCACGCCGCCGGGAACATCATCCGGCTGGCGACGGCGGGGTTGAATGCCGACCAGGTGGTGGTGGACTATGCGACCGATGTGGATCATGGCGACGGCCGTTACCGCGAACCTCTCCCCCTTTCTGACGGCAGTCTATTAGCCATCCACACCGCCGACAGTGGTTACGAAACGGGCAGCGGCGTCAACTCCAGCTACGAATTTCGCCTGAAACTGCTCGTCCCGACCGGCGGCGGTCAATGGACAGCCAGTACGCCCCTGACCAGCGGCATCAGCAAAGAGATCAGCTTTTGGGACCCCGACAACATGGTCACGTTTAACGGTGTGTTGTGGGAACTGAACCCGGTGGAGGTGCGGCCGCGCCCGCGCCCCACCCCGCCCGTTTTCACCCTGCCCGCGCCGGAACAGCAGATGTTTGATCAGGCCGGCGTTTCGCTGGCGGAATTGCAGGCGTTCATGGCCGCGCGTGGTCTGGCGCTGGTGGTCAGCCGGGATGTGACCACACGCGATGACCTGGACAGGCAGCAGCCGTTTAACCTGCGTGTACCCGGCGGTACACAAACCATTGGCGCCCCAGGCCACATTTATGATGTGTCATACCTGCAATTTTTCCAGGGGTTGCAGATTCGGGGGTATACATGGGGAGGAGATGCGCCGCGTGACGGCCGTCGTATGCTGGCGCAGCCCGGCGGCAGTGGCTATAACCCACCCAGTACCGGCCCCACCGGCAGCGTCACGTTAGGGGCAGACGGTTCCATGGCCGCCTTTGTACCCGCCGGGCGCGCCCTCACCTGGCAGCTAACCAATCCTGATGGGGAAAGTGTGGTGCGGGAACGGTATTGGCTCACCTTTGCCCCTGGCGAAGTGCGGGTTTGCACTTCCTGTCATGGCCTCAGCGATTTAGACCAGGCCGGGCACACCGCGCCTACCAATCCACCCCAGGCGCTCTTAGACCTGCTGGAATGGTGGCAAACGATGCAATCATTGACGCCCCAAGCCTATTTACCCACAATCATGCGGTAAATGGCTGGTTGGTGGTGGCTGGTTGTTTGTACCAGCCACCACTAACCAACCCCCACTTCAATAGGCATAACCCAGAAATTTCAATTTCCGGTCTTCTCCGGGTTCGTCAAATAATTCGACGCGTCCGGTCAATTGAGCCACGACCTCCGGTGGGGCGCAGGCAAACCATTCCGCTTCAATACCCTGTTCGGGATCGGTGTAAAGAAACATGACACAGACCAGGCCAATAACACAATCGCCAGGACAGTCGGGCAGGCCGGCGCCGTTGAGATGCAGGCAGTCGGGGATGTATGTTTTGTCGCGTAAGAACTGCTCGTATTCGGCACGGCTGACGCGCACAACCACCTGCGGTTGATGGGTTTGGCGTCTACTCATCACAACCTCCATTTGCCCGTAATCCGAAGTCCGTAATCCGTGATGCGTGATCTGTTTACCGATTACTGATTACCGATCGCTGATTACCGATTACCGCTATCAGTGTAATA
>JAHBVI010000141.1 GCA_019637635.1 Anaerolineae bacterium | reverse complement strand
TCAATTAACCTCCTGGCCGCCTCATTGTAGGGGATGATGACGGGCACGGTGTTAGTATCTATCAATTTGAACTTTTCGGCGGCCGTTTTGAAATCGAAATTTAGCCCCCCTGTGCCTTTCTCAAAACAGGGGAGTATTTTTTTGGCGTCGAAAGCTCCTTCATCTTTAAGTGTGTAAAGCATCCTGAAGTAAGCGTTGATGGCAGCAATGGACACCGGATCAGTGCTGTGTTCGCGTAAGACACTCTCGGAAACGGCCGTGCCCTGCTTCACAAACGTTGGCGTTTTCTTGATAAACGGTGTCTCTGGCTGAAATACGTGTAGTTCACCACTTTCTCGTTTCCCTTCCCGATTCACGCGCCCGGCTGCCTGGATGATCGAATCTAACCCGGCAAGGGAACGATAACCGACTGGGAAATCAACATCAATCCCGGCTTCCATGACCTGCGTGGAAATAACACGGCAAATCTCGCCATTTGCTAAACGCTCACGAACGGTGGACAGGGTTTCCTTGCGATGCGCCGGGCACATCAGGGTTGAAAGATGAAAACACCCCTGCCCGGACAGGTTAGACAGAGTATCAAACAAACCTTTGGCATGTTTGCGGGTATTGACAATGCACAATACCTGTGACTGAAACTTCAATTCTTCCAGCAAGTCATCATCTGGAAGTTTGCCCTTGTTTTTCACCTGCACTCGCCGGTAGAAATCAAACAATTCTTGTGGGTTTGGGGCCAACTCCCTCACCAGTGTGTTTGGCGCTAAAAATCTCTCCAGCGAAGGTTGGGTAGCTGTACAAAATACGGCGCTCGCCCCATAGTTTTGTACCAACTCTTGCACCGCATTCATGCAGGGTTCCATGTACTCAAGCGGCAGCATTTGTGCCTCGTCAAAGATAATCACGCTTTTTGCCAGGTTGTGCAGTTTGCGGCAGCGTGAAGAACGATTAGCATATAACGACTCGAAAAACTGAACGTTGGTCGTCACCACAATGGGAATATCCCAATTTTCGGCCGCTAATTTTAATTTGGCATACGCGCTCGTGGTCTGGTCGTCGGCCAATTCGCCACCCGTCCTCCGTGTCTGCTCCCAATCGAAGCTGGCGTGGTGTTCCAAAACATTTTCTTCACCCAGGCAACTTTTGAACCCGGCCGCGTTTTGCTCAATAATGCTGGTGAAGGGGATAACGTAAATAATCCGCTTCAAACCGTGCGCGGCGGCATGGTTGAGAGCAAAACCCATCGAAGTAAACGTTTTGCCGCCGCCAGTAGGAACCGTTAGCGTGAAAAACCCCGGCTTCTCTGTCGATTGGGCGATACAGGCTTTCAATGTCTCTGTTCGCTTTCTGTTAAGCTCCCCGACCGGATTATCGAACCCCTGCAAAAATCGGTTGAAAGTCTGGCTTAGTTCCTCTATGCTGGCATAGCCTCCGCGTGGTTTTTCCCCTCCGTACATGTACGTTTCAGTTTCCTGGAAATCCGCATCTACCAAAGCCGAATACACCATGCGCGTCAAAAAGGACAAGGAAAATTCTGGCGTGTTCTTACCTTTGTAATTCTTGATAGGACGAATGGAAAGGCGTTCCGGCAAATGCAAGTCCGCTGGAGCAATCTCGGTTTTGTAGGCACTGTAGTCTTCTAGTTGAGACTTGTCTAGCCGCGCCAGCAATGTGCCATCCCCTTCCATATCGGCTTTGCTGCCGTAATCGGGCAGCCCGGTATGATGCCCGGCAATGCAATACGCCAGAATTTCTGCAAATGCCTGTTGCGGCTGATCTTTGAACAGAGAAACGATTTCCCTGGCCCCGGCCGTAGAATGATCAACGTGGCGTTTGGAGCCTTCCAGCCTGCTTTGGAAAGCCTCAGAGTATTTACCTATATCGTGCATCAAGCCAGCAGCATGGGCTAATTCCGCAACACCAGCATCGCGCCCAAAATCAGCCGCCAGATTGGCAGTGTTGACCAGATGATCTTTCAAACATTGCCATTCAGATTTGCCAACGCCTTCTCTTGAGTGTCCGAAATACCGACACCCGGCAATCATTTCCTGATTTGTCAGCCCTTCACTGATTTTGTAGACCTGCGCGAGCCTGTGTATTTCCCGGATGAGGGCATCACGCAATTCCTCTGGCCCCAACACCTCCACATCCGCACCCCAACCGCGCACCCAGGGCAGCATCTCGCGCCATTCGGCAATGTCTGCCTGCCAGATGCAGCCGCCTTCGGGCAATTCCTGGATGGTTTGTTCGGGATGCCAGATGGTTTCTTTGACGTAGGGCATGACGTAGGCGTTAAATTTCAGGCGCACCGTTTCCGGTTGTTTATCGCTGCGCCAGATGCCCCAGGCATGTTGCAGCATCGCCCGGCTGTCAAAATCATCGGGCGGCGGGAACGGCTCCATGGTCACGGAGACACGCTGGATGCGTGACAACTTGAAGGTGGCGATGCCCCGATGGTAGTCGCTGTAGCCGATGAGATACACCCCATCCCCCCACACGGCCGGTTCAAGCTGGTAAGGGGTGACCATGTAGTCGCGTGGGGTGGGGGCGTGGGGGGATTGGTGGGTGATGCGCAGGCGACGGCCGTTCATCCATCCCTCCATGATTTTGCGCAAATTGTCCACCTGCTGCGCGTCTTGTTCCTGGTTAAGCACCGTTTGTGCTGCCAGCACCATTTCCCGCACCAACGGCCGGTGTAGGGCGTTGGCTAACTTTTCCAGGGCGTTAGCCACGTCTTGCTGGCCGGTTTTGGTGTGCTGCTGCAAACGTCGGCCGCCGATGTACAGCGCCAACGCTTCGGGCGGGGTCAGGCGAATGTTGGTGACGTAGGCGGTGCGATCAATGCGGTGACGGCCGCCGTCTTCAGTAATAAACGGAATGCCCATTTTCGCTTCCATTTCTTTGGTGCGAATTTTCCACACGTTTTCGCGGCCGGTGCCGATGCGGTCGGCCATTTCCTGGTCTGACCAGGCGCGGTCTAAATAAAGACGTTCCATTTCCTCAATCAGGGCATGGCGGTTGCGTTCAACAGAGGACATTTGGCTGCTCCTTTACATAAAATATTTTGCCGGTAATTTTTGGCTTTGGCCTGGGCGGTTGGGGAGATAATACCACAACCGGTTGCCAAATAACGCCACTTTTTGCCAGATTGGTTGCCGGATAGGACAACTGGTCAGTGACGACGGCCGTACCACTGCAAACGGCCGTCGTCATCTTCCATCAGCAAGTCGCCACGTGCTTCCAATTGGGGTAAGTCGCGCAGGACGGTCTTATTGTCGCGGCCTAACAAACGCGCCAGCCAGCCGGCTCGCTGTTCAGGATATTCGATAATGGCGTCTCGTAATTCGTCCAGGTGATGTTGATTTGATCTTCTTGCCATAGCAAAACTCCTTTTGTTTGAGATTTGCGGGCAAGATAAAACGACGCTGTTGCCTACATGGAAACAGAAGACAACAACGGATGGAGGAACAAGCAGATAATTTTCCAGATGGGATATCCGCTCCTTTCTTTATCCGCTGTAGTCATAGCGAAAAAGAGGAATAGCCTATATTTGGTATTTGGGGGTGATTAACTGGTCTACCGCATAATTCAACTAATGTAAATTAGTTTAAGTATGAATCCTTTACTAAAACAATCCGCCCACCCCGACAGTTTGCAGGCTTTAGCCGTCAAAACCGGCTAAAGCCCATTACTACAAAACCTATGAACGCAGGATGTCCATCACCTGATTCAACAGCTTGCCATTGGTAGCTACCGATTCATTGTGATGAATGGACGCTGTGCCTTTCCAATCCGTGAATGTGCCGCCCGCTTCTTCCAGGATCACCTGCAACGGCGCCGCGTCCCACAGCGCCATAATGGGGTCTACCATCACGTCGGCGCGCCCGGTGGCTACCAAAGCGTAACCATAGGCATCCCCCCAGGTGCGCTGGATGTAGGTGGCCTGGATCAGGCGCTGCCACTGTGGCTGGCGCGGGCCAAAGGAGTTGAGATCGCTGGCTAACAGCACGGCGTCTTGCAAATTGTTAGTGGCGGAAGTGTGGCAGCGACGGCCGTTCCAATAACACCCCCCACCCCGCACCGCATATACCATCTCATTCAGCGCCGGGAAGTTGATGACGCCTATCAAGGCTTTTTCACCGTCCAGCAAGGCCAACAGGTTGGCATAAATGGGCACACCGCTGACAAATGATTTGGTGCCGTCTATGGGATCAATAATCCAGGTATAAGGCGAGTCGGATTGGGTACGGCCGTACTCCTCCCCCACCATGCCATGATCCGGAAACCGGACGCTGATTAGTTCGCGTATTTTCTGTTCGGCCAGCTGATCAGCAATGGTTAAAGGGGTATTGTCTGCCTTCCGCTCGGCTTTCACGCCAGTTTGAAAGTACCCCAGGGTGATACGGCCGGCCTGCCAGACCGTATCCAGAGCAAATTGCAAAATGTCTTGTACTTCAGGTGTAGTTTTCATGTGAGAATTATAGGTGAACTAACATTCGGCGCGAAGGCTTCGGGGCGAGGAATGTCGGCTCTTTGGGATGGGATTTCGTGGGGTTTGGCGTGAAACGTGAGGCGTGAAACGTGATGTCTCTCTGTTCACGTTTCACGTTTCACCTTTCATTGGTCGGAACGACAGGCGAAGGCTCAGACTCGCGCACTTGAATGGATTCAGGCTTGATCACTTTGACGCCGACCCGCGACAGAGTGGGCACATCCATCAGCATATTAGTATACGAGGCGTTGGCCAGCGGGCAATAACACTCTTTAGCGCGAATACTGCGGCGCACATCTTGAATTTTTTCGCCAAACCAGATCGCCTTAAAGTCATAGTTGTAGTCGCGCAAATTGCCCAGATTGTCGGCGCGCACACAGCAAGGCCACACCGTGCCATCGGCGTAAATCTGGGCGCTGGCCCAGCCGGCATAACAACCAATCACCTGATCTTGCTCGTCCAGGATGCGCTTGACCAGCTTGTAATACTCCACCCGGAACGCCTCCGTGATTTTAGCTACGCCTTTGTACGATTTGCTGTTGACGTAAGCCATTAACTGGTCAATGGCCGCGGCGTAGGCTTCCGGGCTGGGGGTGATGGGCAGCCCCACCGTGTCCAGTTCCACACGCGGTTCGGCAATTTCGGTGATAAATTGATCCGCGCCGGATCGGTCGGCGTAAGCGATCAATTCGTCCAGATGCCCCACGCTAAAGACGGAAATGACGGAATGGATGCCGACGACAAAGTTAGGGAACTCGCGGCGCAGCGCCAGGTATTGCTCCAGTCGCTCCTCGAATTTTTCAAAGTTGCCCACCACGCCACGAATAAAATCATGTTTCTCCCCCACTCCATCGAGCGAGAGGTTGATGATCAGCTGGCTGTCTGGGCACGCTTCTAAGATGGCGCGCACCCGCTCCGGGCCACTATTCAGGATGCCGTTGGTGGGAATGTTGATAATGCCCGGTCGGCAATGCTGATAAGCCAATTTGGCCAGTTCGACGATGTGCGGGAACATCAGCGGTTCGCCGCCGGAGATGGTGAACCAGTAAGGGGCTGTGCCTAACGAGGCCAACACTTTGTCCCATTCGGCAATGGTCAGTTCGTTTTCGCGCTTCATCCAGATGTTGCAGGTGAGGCAGCGGGAATTGCATTTGGGTGATGGCGAGAGCGTCAGGTTGAGCGGCAGCATTTTCGGCCAGCCAAAACGCCGGTAAGCCTGGAACAGAGGGATTCGGGCGAGAACGCCGGGCATGGAGTTCATATTTTGGCAGGGCGACACGATAACAAGGCTGTTATCGTGTCGCCTCTATTTCCTTTGTCGTGGTGGCAATTTCCCAGATGGTGTGGTTTTTGGCGCCGGTTTTGTAGTCGTAGTGGCCGAGCAAACGGCCGTACACCTCCAACCCCACCACCGCCCACGTCCACAGGAACGGCCGTGGCCGCCATTCCATGTTCCGCAGCAGCAAACCGATCATTTTGCCGCCAGACATGGTGCTGACCTGGTAGCCCACCTGTTTTTGTAAATCCAGATGACCGGCATAAATGCGGCGGCGCTGGCGCAAAAAGTCGGCCACCGTCTCCGGCCCTTTGTTGACCACAAACGCATCGGGACAATACTGCACCCGGTAGCCCTGGCCGCGCACAATGGGTTCAATGCTGGCTTCGTCTACGGCCGTGTGGTAGGGAATGCGCGTAAACAAGCGGCGAAACCCAACCATCTCCCCCCCTTTGAAACTGCCGGCCATGTTCAGCGCATGGTGCAGCCGCCACAGCAAATGCACGGCAAAACCCATAAACGTGGCCGGATCATTCACCGGCACCGGATGGCAGCCGGTCATGCCCACTTCCGGGTCGGTGAAGGGCAGCATGAGTTGTTCCACAGCGTCCAGGGCGGGCAGCAGGTCGGCGCTGCACAGGATGAGCAAATCCTCCTGCGCTTCGTGAATGAAGAGGTTCATGGCCGAGGCTTTGCCCTCTCGCTGCGCCTGCACCAGCAGGCGAATCCGGTCATCCTGGGTGGCAGCGGCCTGCACCACTCGCTCCGTGCCATCGGTGCAGCCGCTGGCAACGACGATGATTTCGGTGATAGCTACGCGCTGCACCTGCTGATCCCGGATGTGTTGCAGCAGCTTGCCGATGTTGGCTTCTTCATTGTAAGCGGTAATGCCTAAAGAACAATTCAGCGTCATAAGCCGGCAAGTATACCGGACAGGGTGGCAAGTGGCACGTTGCCAGTGGCTGGTTGATGAGGGACAATGAAGGCGTAATGGTAATTATACTGCCTCTCAAGACCTGAAATGAATGAAATAAAATCAGAAGAAACAGAAACCTGGTTGGAAGGCATCGTCTCCGTGCTGGCGGCGTTGGCGGCGGGCGGGCGCCCCGTTTACGCCGTGTACATCCAGCAAGACGCCCGGCAGCGGCATGACCGAAAGCTGGCGCGGCTGGTGGACACGGCCGTCGCCGCCCACATCCCCGTGCAAACCGTAGACGAAGCGTTCATCGTCGAACACGCTGGCGGTGGCAGCCATGGCGGGGTGTTGGCCCGCGTGGGGCCGCGCCGCTTTGTAAGTTGTGAGGAGTTGCTGTCCGGCACGGCCCCGGAAACGGGCATCCCCTTCATCGCCATGCTGGACGGCATCGAAGACCCGTTTAACTTTGGCCAGGCGGTGCGGGCGTTGTATGCAGCCGGCGCGGATGGGCTGGTGCTGCGGCCGCGCAACTGGCTTTCGGCGGCGGGTACGGTGGCGCGGGCCTCGGCAGGGGCGTCGGAATGGCTGCCTACGGCCGTTGCTGAAACCGCCGAAGAAGCCGCCGCCTTTTTCCGCCAACACGGTTTGACTATCGCCTGCGCCAGCCATGAAGAGGCAGTATCCATCTATGAAGCGGATTTGACACTGCCGTTGTTCTTGCTCATCGGCGGCGAAAAACGGGGCATCACCCGCTCCTTTTTGCGCCAGGCTGATTTGCGGTTGCAGATACCTTACGGCCGTGACAATTTCAATCAATCACTGGGCACGGCGGCGGCTACGGCCGTACTCGCCTTTGAAATCAGGCGGCAAAGAAAACGTGCCTGAGTGTCAAGTGTCAGGTGTCAAGTGAGAGCGCCCACCTGACACCTGACACCTGACACCTGACACCTGACACATGACCCATGACACATAACACCCGTTCCCGCCTGCTCAACATTCTGGTTCCCCTAAGCCTTTCCGTTCTGGCAGTTTTTGTCACGCTGGAAGTGGCCTTCCGGCTTTTCTACCAGCTCATTCCCATGGAAGTGTGCGCGGCCGACCACATCATTGGCACATATTACTGCCAGCCTTATTTCGAGTACGACAAACCGATTCGCTACGGCTACAAATACATCCCCGGCTTCCGGCTGGAAGGGATGTGGGACCCGGCCAATCCCTATCTGGCCAACAGCGAAAACAGCACCGCACCCACCGAACGCCACGACGCCTTCCCTTATCTGTTTGAAACCGATGACATGGGTTTTCCCAACAAACCCGGCCCCTGGCAAGATAATTATGATATTGTGATTGCCGGCGACTCCTTCACCATTCGCACCGCGCCCCAAACCTGGATGGAACTACTGGCCGAACAGACCGGCAGCAACATTCTTAGCCTGGGCGCGCCCAGTTGGAGCACACTCAACGAGGTAGAAGCGATCAAACAATTTGGCCTGGACAAAAACCCGGACGTGGTGCTGCTGATGTTTTTTGAGGGGAACGATCTGGTCAATACCGGTCAATATCTGGAACGAAGGGATAGCGGCCTGAACTGGCGCGAATTTGACATGCAAGATGTGCCCCTGCGCCGTCGTTTACTAACGCCCCATTTTGCCCGTTACCTGTGGGGCAAATTGTTCCCAGCCGAAGAAACAACGCCAGCGAAATATCGCTATCCGGTCACCGCCAGCACAGAAGTTGGCGAAATTGAAACGGTGTTTAAGGAAGTACACCTGCTGCCGTTAAGCGCCGATTATGAGACGTTGGCCCGTTCTGACGAATTTGCGGCGATGAAAGAGGGGCTGCTAGAACTCCAGGCATTAACCGAGGCGCAAGGGGCGCGGCTGGTGGTCGTGTATATCCCCAGCAAAGAGCATGTGTTGTGGTCGCGGGTGTGGGATGAGGTGGACGTGAACAATGTGCTGGAACGCACGGTGACGGCGCGGCTGAGTGAGGGGGATCACGGCCGTCTGCTCTTCGACCCTATCTACCTCAGCTATGAGCAATTCACAGCCAACCAGCGCGCCCAGGAACAATTGCTCAACGATTTCACGGCCGAAGCCGGCATTGAATTCTTGAATTTAACCCCCATATTCTGGCAAAAAAGCATTGAAACCGGCGAACTCTATCATTTTGCCGACCCCCATTGGAACCAGGCCGGCAACCAACTCGCCGCCGACGCCATTGCCACATACCTGAGGGAGATGAAGCAATAAGCGATGCGTGGCTGATGAGACTTCTTGATTATGAAGTCAATTCTCACACGGCCGTGCCCACCCCGCCAAAATCCAACAGGCCATATCCTGTGCCAGCCATGCCTGGGCGTCTACCCAGACGCCGTTCACCAACAAATCCCAGTGTAGATGATTACCGGTGGAGAGGCCGGTGGTGCCTACCGCACCAATCGTCTGCCCTGGCTGCACCACTTCGCCCACCGCCACCAATACATCCGATAGGTGGTAATAGCCGGAATAAATGCCCAACCCATGATCCAATATCACCGCACCGCCGCGCACATACAGCGGTTCAGCGACCACCACCGTGCCCGCTGCCGGGGCATACACGGCCGTACCCCCATACGCCGAAAAATCCACCCCCTCGTGATAGGTGCTGAAAGGGCCGCCATTATACGAACGGCGCGCGCCAAACGTGGAAGTGATTTCCAGATAATCGCGGATGGGTAACTGGAACGGGCGGTCCCATTGCGGTTCTGGGCTGTTTTGCGCCCAAATGGCAAACAGCCGCTCCCGCTCCTGGCGAATGGATTCCTGGTCAATGGCCGCCGCCGCCCCCGTCAGGGTGAGGGATTGATACTCCCACAAATTGGGGTCTTCAAACTGCCAGGGCTGCGCCCAAAGCGGTTGGCCCGCCACCTGAATGGTCAGTTCCGGCTGCCGACGGCCGTAAAACGCCCCCGTGCCCGTTAAGGCCAGCCAACGGCCGTCGGCCACAAAACTGTCCATTGCCGCCCCTCCCAACGCCGCCGCCACCGGTTCATCGCCCGCCGCCGTGCCGCGTATCGCTAACGCCTGCCCCGGCTGCGGAACGAGCTGCGACAGTTCCAACCTGGCCAGACCCACCGGCCATTCCTGCGGCGGCGTGGCCCCGCCGGGCGCAAAAAACGGCGCATACAGCAGCGGGCGATAGGGCGTTTCCAGCCCATTGTGCAGTGCCAGTTGCCAGGGGGATTGGTTCCGGGACACGGCCGTTGCCAGCACATTGCCATACGGCCGTGCCAGTACCCCCATTTGCTCACCCTGAAAAGCGGGAATGGTCACGGCCGTGCCTATCACCGGCTGCCGCTGCCGGTTCAACTGCGGATTCGCCGCCTGCAAATCAGCCACCGCCACGCCATATCGAAACGCCAATGCTGTCCAGGTGTCCCCTACATTCACCGTGTGCGTGACGTTATTCTCCTGCGCGGTCAACGGCCGTACTCCCCACATGCTTAACCAAATGATTAAACTTGCTAACGCCCATCTTCTCATACCCAAAATGTACCTTCTTCCTCTACCTTGCACAAACGCATAGCCCGATATAGTATCCGCAAAGAACGCAAAGAAGCGCGAAGATTTTCCTCTGCACCTCCGCGTCTCTGCGTTGAAACAGGCTTCATTCAAGGAGGATAGATGAATCAACCAGCTTTTGATCTTACCGGAAAAGTAGCCCTCATCACCGGGGCCTCGCGGGGTATTGGGCAGGCGATTGCCGAAGCGTATGCGGCCGCCGGGGCCAACCTGGTTCTCGCCAGCCGCAAGCAGGCTGGCGTAGACGAGGTCGCAAAAATCATCAACAGCCAGGGGGGAAAGGCTCTAGCAGTAGCGGCGCATACGGGGGAGCAAACGGCCGTAGACGCCCTTGTCCATCGTGCCACCGAAACCTTTGGCGGGGTGGACATCCTGGTCAACAACGCCGCCACCAACCCCCACTTCGGCCCGATTATGACTGCCGAAGAGAGCCATTGGGACAAAATTTTAGACGTGAATGTGAAGGGATACTTCCGCGTGGCCAAAGCGTGTGCGCCCATTATGCAGCAGCGTGGCGGCGGCAAGATCATCAACATGGCCTCCATCGCCGGCAAAAAACCGCAGCCCGGCATGGGTATCTACTGCGTCAGCAAAGCGGCCGTACTCATGCTCACCGAAGTGTTGGCCGTGGAACTGGCCCACGCCAACATTCAGGTGAACGCCATCGCCCCCGGTTTCATTAAAACCCGTTTCAGCCAGGCTATTTGGGGCAATGAGCAAATCTACAACATGACAATGCAAACCATCCCCCAGAAACGCATGGCCGAACCGGAAGAATTAACCGGCATTGCCCTCTATCTGGCCTCACCCGCCTCCAGCTTCACCACCGGCAGCACCTTCCTGATTGACGGTGGGCAGTTTATCAGCAGCGGCATTCCCATGTAAGTAGTGCCAGGCACAGGGCAAAACCACCTGGTCATGCCAAACCCTGATGCCCTGTGCCTGGCACTGCTCCCAGAACTCCTATGACAGACCACAAATTCATCGCCATCGAAGGCGTCATCGGCGTGGGCAAAACCACGCTGGCGCGGCTGCTGCCGCCTTATTTCCCCAGCGCCTCCGTTTTGTTGGAAGTGTTTGAAGAAAACCCGTTTCTGGCCGACTTTTACCAGAACCGGGCGCAGTATGCTTTCCAGACACAAATCTTTTTCCTGTTAAGCCGTTATCACCAGCAGCATGAAGCCGTACCATCCGCTTTGCAGCAAGGGTATCTGGTTTCTGACTATACCTTTGCCAAAGACGAACTGTTTGCCTGGCTGAATTTGAAGGACGATGAGTTGGCAATGTACGGCCGTGTCCATGCCGCCCTCGGCGCTAAAATCCCTAAACCCGACCTGATCGTCTACCTGCAAGCCGACCACGAGGTGGTGATGCGCCGTATTGCCCAACGCGACCGCCCTTACGAACGGGACATGGACCCGGAATACATCCGCCAGCTTGCCGCCGCCTATGAAGCGTGGGTGAGCAATTTGCAAGACACGGCCGTACTCATCCTACCCGTGAACGAACTTGACTTCCTCTCC
This sequence comes from Anaerolineae bacterium, assembly GCA_019637635.1. Taxonomy (GTDB): domain Bacteria; phylum Chloroflexota; class Anaerolineae; order Promineifilales; family Promineifilaceae; genus CAADGU01. The sequence continues at coordinate 5,940 of JAHBVI010000141.1, read as the reverse complement.
CAACCGGACGATGTGGCTTATGCCGCCGCTCAGATCAAGGAAGTTCTGGCAGCCCAGGCCCCCAGCCGCACCGCCATTGAAGCCGGGCTGAGTTTGCCGGTGGACGGCCGTTTACCCACCTTGCAAAATTTCCACCGCCAACTAGCCGCCACACCATCCGCTGACCCCTCAGCCCCCGAACCCAACCGCGCTGCCCTGCGGCATGAACTGGCCGATCTGCTCATCCATCTGCTCAACGTAGCCAACCACACCGGCATAGACCTGGAGCAGGCTTACCTGGAAAGGGTGAAGAGCGTGACCCGTAATCCGTGAGCCGTAATCGGATTACGGGTCACGGATTACGGATTACCGATTACGGACTTCGCTCCCCTTCCAGTACCGAAGTCCGATTTAACCCCATCTCCCCATCTGTTACCATCTGCCCGGCGTTGGGCAAGTTTGATAACTTGCTCAACAAAGGAGCAGAACATGAATCATCTATCCCGTTTACCTCTATTATTCTCAATCGTTGCCGCTTTTCTGGTAGTGGTCACGGCCGTCGCCCTGGCCGACACGCGCACAGTCAATGGCGGCCTGCCGCCCCTCATCTTCGTTGCCCGCGCTCACCTGGCCACAAAAGACACGATGTTTCAAAATGAAGTTGGCCCCGCCGGGCAGTTTGGCACCGGCCTGGCAAAATACGCCCCCGGCAGCAAACTGGTGCAGCGCGACGCCGATGGGTCGCTGCACGTTTACAACCTGCCCGGCCTGGTAGATGTGCAGTCGCCTGACGTCAACTTTACCGCCACCAAAATCGTCTTTGCCGGGGCCAAAACCATTGACCCCACCAGCCCCGACTATGGCTGGCGGCTGTATGAAATCAACGTGGGCGATTACAGCGGCGACAGTCTGACGCAGCTCACTTTTTCCGATCGCAGCATCACCATCCCCAACGCCGCGCTTTGGGGCAATACGCCCACCTATGGCAAGTATCATGACTTGTTCCCGGCCTATCTGGCCGATGGCCGTATCGTCTTCAACTCCTCCCGTTACCCCACCCGCGCCCATTACGACGGCCGTGAATCCTTCAACGTGTACATCATCAACAGCAATGGTTCCGGCCTGCACCGCATCACCACCGAACGTGCCGGGGTGCTGCAGCCCACGCCACTGCCCGACGGCCGTATCCTCGTCTCCCGCTGGTGGAACCAGTTCAACCAGCCCTCCGAAACCGGCATCTACAACCGCATAGACAACGCCCCCCAAAACACCACCCTGCCCGACGGCACCGTCATTTTGGCAAACCCTGACGCCACCTTTAACCCGGCGCTGGCCATCCTGCCCGGCGGCTTTCAGGTGCGCCAGGCGCCTAACACCTGGCACCTGATGACGCTCAACCCTGATGGAACCGGTTTCCAACGCTTCGCCTGGACGCCTTGCTGCCCCTATAGTCTGACCAAAGATTCAGGCCATGCGGACACCTACGCAGCCGCCCAGCCTGCCGTCGTGCAAAACAACGGCCAGCTTTTTGTGGCCTACACCATGCAGCCAGACCAATCCATGTTCCATTCCACCTTCAAAACCGGCATCCGCGTGGCCCGCCCCGGCGTGGAAATGCTCTACGCCAATGCCGTAGACGCCCTGGCCGGGCTGAGCTATGACAAAGCCTGGAACCAGGGGGATGATTCCGGCCCTTACGCGCTCCATCCGGCGGGGTTGCCCGACGGCCGTATCCTCTACTCCCAATCCGAAGTAGACAACAGCCTGCCCACCAGCGGCACGTATAACGGCGTCACCCTACAAGGGTCTAATACGCGCTATCGGCTGTGGACAATGGAACTCAACGGCGCCGGACAAACGGCCGTGCCCATTGACCTCTCCCCTCTTGGCCTGGGCACAGCGGATATGATGGATGCCAAACCCATTGCGCCCCGCGCCGGTTGGGCCTCTCTGCCCGGCGCCCCCTACCCCATTGCCAGCGATGATCCTGTACAGGGCAACGTACCCAACACCCTGCCCGCTTACTCGTTTAGCCAGAAAGGCCCTGGCGACATTCAAACAGCAACAGTTCATAACCCTAATGTCTATGCGAATCCATCCCTCTGGTCGCCTTACGTGAACAATTCGCCGCCGCCCGGCAGCGTGGCCTCAGCCGAATTGTGGATTGACGCCAACCAGTTTACCGGCGCGTACTGTTACAACGACTGGCCCAACCCCTGCGCCAACTTCCGCGCTGATAATCAGGTGCGGGCCATCTTCTGGGACGAAGTGCCCGTAACGTTCGACGGCGCTTTTACCATGACGGTGCCTGCGGACGTGATGGGCTTTTTTGTGCTGCGCGACGCCCAGGGGCGGCTGGTGCGCGGCTGGGATCGTGGGTACACCACCATTGCCCAGGGCAGTGCCTGGGCACGCCCCGGCGAAACGGTCACCTGCACCGGCTGCCACATGGGGCACGTCAGCGGCTCGCTGGATGATGTGCTGGCTGACGCCGAAACCGGCTGGCAAAATGTAGCCCCATTTGCCCACGCATCCGCCAGTTCTTACAGTATCCGCGACGGGCACCCATTTCCCCCGTCAAAAGTCAATGACCGGCGCGGCTGGGTTCCCCGACCGGCCGGCGGCCCACCCGCGCCGTTTTTCAGCCAGACCTACAAACTGCCATACCAGGATGATGAATTGGGCTGGCTGACGGAAGACGGCCGTACCGTCGGCGAATGGGTGGAACTGACCTGGCCCGTGGCTATGCGCGTGAAACAAATCCGGCTGGTTGGCCCGCCGCCACAAGGCGGTGATTGGAATGGTTTCGGCCAACCAGCCCAGGACGGCCCCTATTACGTGGACAACGCCACCCTGAATTTGTATCGGGATGGGGTATTGGTAGACGGCCGTAACACCGGCCGCATTGAACCCCTGGAAAACGGTGGCACGCTCATCACCTTTGCCGCCCCGGTGGAAATTGACCGTTTGCGGCTGACGGTAACGGCCGTTACCGGGCGCTGGCATTGGGATTATGTGGCGGCGCTAAACGAAATTGAGGTCATCGGCCAGGCGGCCGAGGCGTGGCCGCTGCTGGAAATCTCCTACACCTACCTGCCTGTGATTCAACGATAGCGGTGGTTTACGGCCGTAAGTTAACCGATTGTATGCCTGGTGTGTCATGCTATTAACACCGGCGCCCGGCACTTCCTGGTATTCTATTAACAGCTAAACACAAACTTCTTCTCCTCTAATCCTCCTCCTCCCCCTTTTTCTTCCTCCTCTTCCGCAGCAAGCCCCCTCACGGGGGCTTTGTTGTTTTCCGAAGTAATGCATCTGGGGTATCATTATATTTGTTGCTTTTTATGACCATGACCCCATATAAAGGAGAAAGATTATGTCAATTGGCCCCTTGCAAATGATCATCATCGGCTTCGATAGCGACAGTTATGCCAGAGATATTGTGCAGGAATTACGCGCCGCCCGTCGTGAGGGCATCATCCGCCTGTTTGACCTGCTTTACTTGATCAAACAAGAAGATGGCACGGTGTCTAGCAAACAAGTCAGCGATTTGCGTCCCGAAGAAAAAGAAGCATTTGGGCACCTGGTCAGCCGCCTGATCGGGCTGGGCGCTGATGGCATTAAACAAAATAATGTGGCCGAATTGGCTACGTCCCTAAAGGACTCAGACACCGACTATGGCCTGACCGAAACAGAACTGCAAAATCTGGCCGCAAAAATCCCCAACGGCAGTTCGGCCATCCTGGCCCTGTTTGAACACCACTGGGCGCTGAGCCTGCGCGAAACGATTATCAAAGCCGGCGGCAAATTGCTGGCCAATGCCTACATCAACCCGGATTCACTGCAAGTGGTCAGCCAGGAGTTGGCTTTTGTGTTGGATGCCGTGACTAAAGTGCAGGCAGCGGCTATGGATGAGGCAGCGGCCGTCCGGGCCGAAGCGCAGGCGGAAGCGGAGACGGCCCGGTTGGCAGCAGAAGCCGCTACTCAGCAGCGATTGGAGGCAGAAAAAGCCGCCGCCGAAGCGGAAGAGCAGGCGCGCCGCATCAAACAGGCGGCGGCGCTGCAAGCCTTATCCGCGCTGAAAGCAGCCAAACTGGTCGCCGCCGAAGCTGAGGAAGAAGCGATGAAGGCGCTGTCGGAGGCGGAGTTGATTAAGATGACGGCGGCTGATGAAGCCGCGATGGCCATGGCCGAAGCGAAGGCGGAAGAAGAGCGGGCGCGGCAAGAGGCGGCGGCGCGAATTGCCGAAGCCGAAGCTATGGAAGACGCCGCCTTTGCCCAGGCAGAAGCCGTGCGCCGCGCCGCGCAGCGGCAAGAAGTGGAAGCCATGACCCAGGCAGAGATGGTGGTATCGGCGGCGAAAGAGATGGAAGCTACGGCCGTACTCAAAGCCATCCGCGCCCTCATCGCCGCCGACATCGTGCAGCAAGCAGCCGAACAGCGCGCCATTGACGCCATCGTGTCCGCCAATGTCGTCGAAGAACTGGCAGCCCGGAAAGCAGCGGTGGGATTGTTGGGGGCGGGGGTATAGTAAATGGGTCATTGAGTAATTGGGTAATTGACTCCATTACCCAATTACTCAATGACCACCGCATGAGCATACACGTACATGGCGGCGCTCCAGGTGAGGGGAGCCTCGGATTCGTACCAGCGTGTTTTCAGGTAACGGCCGTCTTCGGCATACACCTCATGCACCACCCCATCACGCACAATCACCTGCCCCATGCGGTCGAGTAGTTGCGCCGCTTCCTCGGCCCGCCCGGCGCGGGCAGCAGCAATGGCGTGCCAGCTACCCAGCCAGAGCCAGGCCGCCGCGGTGTGGTAATGAGCAATCCCCCCCAGGCGGTTTTCCCAGGCGATGTGTTCACGGCCGTAGGGCTGATTAGTGCAGCTTGTAGGCACCGGCTCCGCCATCCCCCAGGCAGCCATCTGATCCAAAATGGCGCTTGCCTGCGCCGGCGTCGCCAGTTTCCAGGCAATGGCCAATAAATTGCCATCACTGCTCAGGATATGCGGAAAGCGGCGGCTGGTACTGTAAAACCCCTCAGCATCATCCCAAAAATGGCGGTTAATGGCCGCGCCGAGCGCCTCCGCCCGCACTTCATAGGCAATGGCGTCTTCCCCATAGCCATAACGCGCCGCGTCCAAAGCAAATTCGCGCAGCGCCTTCCAATAGAGGACGTTGGTGTAATGCACCGCCCCTTTGCGAATGACGGAATCGGCCCAATCGGTATACGCCCCCTGGTGCAGCAGGCCATCGGTCTGTAATGCCTGGCTTTCCACCCAGTGCAATGCCTGTTTGAGCGCCGCCCAATGCTGCCGGGCAAATCGTTCATCCTGGTAGCGCCGCAGATAGTTAAGAGCGGCAATCACCAGCAGACAGTTACCGTCCAGCGAGACGGTGTGATGGGCGGTCTGGTATTTGGGGCGCAGGGGGGCATGGGTGGGCTGCTGCCGGGCGAAGAGGGAGTGCAGGTAGCGGTCGGCGACGCTGGTGGAATGGATTTTGACGGGGAAACGGCCGTCAGCCCGCTGATAGTGCAGGTACAACTCCAATGTCTCCTTCAACGTCCGCTGCTCACCCATCTCCACCAACCCAAAGCTGGCAAAACCAAAATCGCGCGCCCAGGGTTCGCGGAAGTTACGCCAGCCGGCCCAGAGGATCGTCTTGCGGGTGCCATCGGGCAGATGGCGCTTTTCAATGCCGGCGCGCACGTTGGCTTCAGCGATGAGGCGGGCCAGGTTGGCCACAGGTAGGCCAGCGCCGGGCGCTGCCGGATTGTCGGCATTCGATTCCCACAGGGGGGGATGCCGCCGGGCAGCCAGCCCCGGCTGCCGCAGCAGCCGCCGCCAATAGGTGTATAACTGGGAAGTGAGAAACCCGAGTAAAAAGGCAAGGAGGAGCAGGGGGAACGGCCGTTGATACATAGACCATATTTTACTAAAAACCCTCACCCCAGC
>JAHBVI010000140.1 GCA_019637635.1 Anaerolineae bacterium | reverse complement strand
AAGTTATTGGTAATTGGGTAATGATGTCATTACCCAATTACCTCTTTCCCATAGGGGGTTAGCTCAATTGGCAGAGCGGCGGTCTCCAAAACCGCAGGTTGCGGGTTCGATTCCTGCACCCCCTGTTGACAAAGACGCCTCCAAAAACAAGAAACTTGTTTTTGGAGGCGTCACACTCCCAAACAAAAAAGCGAAGTGGTTTGGGATTTTTTAATAGAGAAGAGGGTTTTACTGTGACAGAAAAAGCGGCAAATCAGCCCAACCCGGTGGTGAAGTATTTTCGTGAAGTACGAGGTGAATTAAGAAAAGTCACCTGGCCTACTCGTACGGAATCTCGGCGTCTCACAGCAATCGTTGTTGCTGTTTCTCTTGCTTTTGCGGTGTTTTTGTGGCTCTGGGACACCATATTTTCACGCATTGTGCAGTTGCTGATCGAGCAGATGATATAGGTGAGGGTTTGGGCCTTTTCCAAACAAGTGTGGATAAGACAATGAGTGACGAAACAAAAGGCAAGAGCAGTTTGCTCCAGACTGATGACGTATCCCTGTCAGGCAATTTGACTGATGATGGTGCTATTGGCGCCGACGGCCGTGCCTGGTACGTTGTTCATTGCTATTCCGGCTATGAGAATAAAGTGCGCCACAGTATTGAGCAGCGCATTGAAACAATGGGCATGCAAGACAAAATCTTTGATGTGATTGTCCCCACCGAGGATGAAATCGAAATCAAAGAAGGCAAACGGCGCACAGTCGAGCGCCGGGTATTCCCCGGCTACATCCTGGTGCAAATGATCCTGAACGATGATTCCTGGTACGTGGTGCGGAACACGCCCGGCGTTACCGGTTTTGTGGGCATGGGCAATGAACCCACCCCCTTGCGCCCTGATGAAGTAGCCAAAATTATGAATCGGATGGAAGCGGAAGCGCCAAAGGTCAAATTTGACTTCCAACTGGGTGAAAAAGTCCGCATTGGCACCGGCCCATTTGCCGATTTCATCGGCACGGTGGCCGAAATAGATGCCGATAAGGCCAAAGTAAGAGTCATGGTGTCGTTCTTTGGTCGTGAAACCCCCGTAGAACTCGACTTCCTGCACGTAGAAAAAGTGTAAATCAAAGAAGATGTTCAACTTTTTGAAAAAGTTAAACATCGCAAACAAGTCTGGAGGAGCCTGTTCAGGCGTTTGTACTCCATGGAGGATGTATGGCAAAGAAAATTAAAGCGGTAGTGAAAATTCAGATTCAAGGTGGCAAAGCAAATCCGGCGCCGCCTGTGGGTACGGCCTTAGGCCCGCAGGGCATCAATCTGATGCAGTTCTGCAAAGAATACAACGCCCGCACCTCGAATCAAGTGGGGCAGATTGTGCCCGTTGAAGTTACTGTTTTTCAGGATGGCAGCTTCACCTTCGTGCTGAAAACGCCGCCGGCTGCCGATTTGCTCAAGCGCGCGGTAGGCGTCAAGAGTGGTTCGGCCGTGCCCAATCGGGATAAGGTAGGCAAAATCACCCAGGCCCAATTACGCGAAATCGCCGAAATCAAGATGAAAGATTTGAACGCGCGCGACGTAGACAGCGCCATGAAAATTATCGCCGGTACCGCCCGCAGTATGGGATTGGTAATCGAAGGGTAATAGCAAATAGATAGTGGGAGAACAATTCGTTCGTTAAGACCACAAGGAGTGATTATGTCGAAACCAGGTAAGAAGTATGTACAGGCGGCCGAAAAAGTAGACCGCAACAAGTTTTACACAAAAACGGAAGCGATTCAGCTGATCAAAGAAACGGCCTATACCAAATTTGACCCCACAGTGGAAGTGCATATGCGTCTGGGTGTTGATCCCCGCCACGCCGACCAGCAAATTCGGGAAGTGGTGAATTTGCCGCATGGCCTGGGCAAAACCGTGCGTGTGCTTGTTTTTGCCGAGGGGGAAGACGCCCAGGTGGCCCAGGAAGCAGGTGCGGACGTTGTGGCTGATGATGAAGTTATTAAGAAGATTCAGGATGGCTGGACCGATTTTGACGTAGCCATTGCCGTCCCCGCCATGATGGGTAAGGTCGGCCGTCTGGGGCGTGTACTTGGCCCACGCGGCCTCATGCCGAATCCGCGCGCCGGTACGGTAGCGCCAGCCGCCGCCCTACCCCAACTGATTCAAGAAGCGAAAGCGGGCCGTGTGGAGTTTCGGGTAGACCGGACGGCCAATATCCACGTGCCCATCGGCAAAGCCAGTTTTAGCCCAGAACAGTTGACAGATAATTTGAATTATCTGATTGAAGTTGTGAAAAAAGCACGGCCGGCCGCCGTTAAAGGCACTTATGTCAAGCGAATAACCCTGGCAAATACGATGGGGCCTGGCATTCGTGTGGATGTTGCCGATGCTTTGTCGTAATGAGCGGAGCGATCCGGCTCATTTTGACGAGACGCTTTATAAACTGTATAGTTGGTTCTACTGAGAAGAATTTCTTCACTGAAGACAGTTGGTTACTAACGTATTAAATTTGCCAACCGAGGTGTGGATTCAATTCAGAGCTACAAACAGGGTTTCCCTGGTTGTTCTGTTGAATGTTTGAATCCTCATGCCGGTTGGTATGAGGATTTTTTATTTCACCAAAAGGAGGTGACACAGATTGGCTATTTCACGCACGCGAAAAGAAGAATTGGTGGCGCTTTATGGAGACCTTCTCCAAAGAAGTGATGCCATTTTTCTGGCGGATTATGGTGGCATGAGTGTTAAAAACATGGAGGCGCTGCGCCTGGAAATTGACAAAGTTGACGGCGCTTTCCATGTGACCAAGAACACGTTGCTGCGTCATATTCTGGAGGAGGCTGACATTGACATTCCGGCAGATATTTTGCAGGGTCAATTGGCAACCGGCTTTGCGCTGACAGAAGCGCCGGCCCTGGCGAAGGCGATGGTTGACTTTGCCAGCAAACAAGAGCATATGACGATTAAAGGCGGCTTTTTGGGCACGCGCTTTTTGACGGCTGCTGACGTGGAAGCGTTGGCAAAATTGCCTTCACTCGACCAATTGCGGGCACAGTTGTTGGGTCTTATCAATGCCCCGGCCCAAAACATCGTGGGGGCTGTGGCTGGCGGGGTACGCCAGATCGTCAATGTTCTGGATGCCTATGCCAAGAGTGAAAGTGGTGACGGCGAAGTGGCGGAAGCCGCGTAATTGGAGATTGGGAGACTGAGAGATTGGGAGTTTTTTCAATCTTCCAGGCGTCAAATCTCGAAACAGAAAGTGATTTCTGGACAACAAACAAAACAATTAAACTTTCGGAGGATTTTGAAAAATGGCTGATTTAGCAAAAATTGTAGAAGAATTAAGCAGCTTGACTTTATTGGAAGCTGCTGAGTTGACAAAGATGTTGGAAGATAAATGGGGCGTTAGCGCGGCTGCGCCAATGGCCATGGCCATGCCCGGTATGATGATGGGCGGCCCGGCTGCTCCGGCCGAAGAGGTGGAGGAACAGACCGAGTTTAACGTCATTCTGAAAGACGTTGGCCCGAAGAAAATCAACGTGATTAAAGAAGTGCGCGCGTTGACCGGTCTGGGGCTGAAAGAAGCCAAGGACCTGGTGGAAACCGCCGGCGCGACCGTGATGGAAGCCGTGACCAAAGAAGCCGCCGCCGAAGCCAAAGCCAAACTGGAAGAAGCTGGCGCCGTGGTGGAAGTCAAGTAAACAACTTTGTTTGTAATTGGCAAAAGGGCTGGTCAAGAGTTGACCAGCCTTTTTTATTTGGAAGTTGGCTTGATGTCTAGCGATAGCGATAATCAAATTGAATTTCTATTGGCGTCGCAATCGCCGCGGCGGCGGGAGTTGATGGCGTTGTTGGGGCGACCGGTGCGGCAGATGGCGGCGGATGTGGATGAGGAGAGCGTCAATACGCCGGATCCGGCGGTGAATGTGATAGACACGGCCGTACTCAAAGCCCATACCATCGCCCGCACATTCACGCCATCGCAGAATACGCGGGTCATCTTGATTGCCGCCGATACGACGGTGGCGGTGGATGGCGAGATGCTAAATAAACCGGCAGATGCGGCGGACGCGCAGCGGATGTTGCGGCGGCTGCGTGGGCGGGCACATGAGGTGCATTCGGGGTACGTGGTGCGCGATATGTCGTCGGGGGCAGAGGTGGTTGGGGTACATACGGCCGTTGTCACCATGCGCCCCTATACCGATGCCGAAATTGAACGGTATGTGGCGACCGGCGACCCCATGGACAAGGCCGGGGCCTATGCCATTCAACACCCGGTTTTTCGCCCGGTGCAGGCTTTACAGGGTTGTTTTCTGGGGGTGATGGGGCTGCCACTGTGTGACCTGCTGGGGGCGTTGGCACAGTTGGGAGGTGGCACGGCCGTTGACTTAACAGCCGTTGACTTAACAGCCGTTCACCGGGCGCACCAACAATTCCCCTGCCCCTTATTTGATCGTTTAGCTATACGGTAATCTGATGTACAATCCCCATCAAAAGTTGGGTGTATACTGGCAATAGTAACTCTCATCACCTGTTTGACCCTTGGCAGCAAATTTGTGAGCGAAATAACCATCTATTTCCCCCCTGTATCTCTCGATGATCTGGCTGAAATCAGGCGACTCATCGAAAGCGCGGTCGCTTGTTTGTGGGAACCCGGCGAAGCCGTAAACGAACTGGTTGTGGCTATCAATGAAGCGGTGACCAATGTGTTGGTGCATGGGTATCAGGGACAGCCGGGTCAGATGGTGGTAAAAGTGAGCCGGGATAATGCGACTTTGATGGTACGTTTGCACGATCAGGCATGGCCTTTTGACCCTACGGCCGTGCCTCCCCCGGACATCACCCTGCCTCTAAGCCAACGACAGCCAGGCGGAATGGGCGTGCATCTCATGCGACAATTTTGCCATCAGATACAACATCAGGTTCGGCCAGAAGGTGGTAATGAACTTAAATTAGTCAAGCTAATTGAGCCGTAACGCGATTTGGCAAATCGCGCAACATTTACGAGGAGTAAACGAAGATGATGAACATAACGATTGAACAGGTAGAATCTCGTGTGCCCGTCACCATTATGAAATTGGTGGGGCAGTTAGATGCATCTTCCTACCTGGATGTGATTGAAACCGGCAAGAAATTGCACCGGGAAGGCACACGCGATCTGCTCATTGACATGAGCGAAATGACCTTTATGGCCAGTTCCGGGCTAGTTGCTTTACATAACATCGCCCTGCTCATGCGCGGTGAGCAGCCACAAGACCCGGAAGCCGGGTGGGCGGCCATGCACGCCATTAATCGCGATGTGCAAAACAGCGGTGGTTTTGAAGCCCACTGCAAGCTGCTGAACCCCACGCCGGCCGTGCGCAAAACACTGGATGTGACGGGGTTTGCCAGTCTGTTTGAAATTTTTGACGGCCGTGATGAAGCTATTGCGACCTTTGGATAAACCTGTATGCATGGCTTTGGCTTTTTTCATCGCGCCGAAGAGTTCCAACCGGTCAGCGCCGGGCAGGTGATTTTCCAGGAAGACCAGCCCGGCGATGTGATGTATGTGCTGATTGAGGGCGAAGTGCATATCACCATGCACGGCAAGCGGATCAATCATTTGCGACCGGGTGATATTTTTGGCGAGATGGCGCTGATTGAACGCGGGCCACGCAGCGCCACGGCTACGGCCGTTACCGACGGCCTTGTTCTGCCTGTAAATCGCCAGCAATTTACCGAACTTCTGCGCGAATACCCAGACTTTGCCCTGTGGGTGATGGATTATATGTCGGTGCGGTCGCGGCGTATGATGGCCGAAGAAGTTAAGCTGCTCCACCTGGAAGATGAACTGCGCATTGGTCGAGAGATTCAGTTGAGCCTGCTGCCACAACAATGTCCGGTCATCCCTGGTTGGGAATTTGCCGCCTTTTACCGCCCGGCGCGCATGGTAGGGGGAGATTTGTATGACTTTATCCCCCTGCCACAAAACCCGGCACAACTGAACATCGTCATCGCCGACGTGACGGGCAAGGGCGTACCGGCGGCCTTATTTATGGCCCTCAGCCGTACCATTTTGCGTGTGGAGTCCACCTACAACTATACGCCGGCCGAAGTTTTGCGGCGGGTTAACCATTTCATCATACATGACAGCCGTAACCCACTATTTTTAAGCATTGCCCTGGCAAACCTGGACACTACCACAGGGCAGTTAACGTTTGCCAATGGGGGGCATGACCGGCCATTATGGCTGCGCCAGGAAACGGGAACAGTGCAAACGTTAACGGCCGTGGGCATGTTGCTGGGCGCTTTTCCTGATGTGCGGCTGGCCGACCATGAAATCCACGTGGCCCCAGGCGATGTGGTGGTTTTCTACACGGATGGTATTACCGAAGCACAAAATGACCGGGGGGAGTTCTTCGGCATTGACTGCCTGCATGACGTTGTTTTGGCGCATAGGGGCGCCAGCGCCGGGCAATTGTTAGAGGGGGTGGTCACGGCCGTGACCGAATTCACCGGCGCCACCCCCCAGGCCGATGACCTGACGCTGGTGATTATCAAACGATCTTTAACTAACGGTCAACTCCCCTCTTAAATTGGCCTGCATCTGGGTTTTTATCGTGGCTACATCGTCATGGACACTGAGCAGGTAGGCCAGTTTGGTCAGGGCCGCCTCCGGCGTCATGTCATAGCCACTGATCAGGCCGGCCTCCGCCAGGGCGGAGCCGGTGGTGTATTTGGTCAGGTCAACCGTGCCCCGCAGACATTGGGTGCAGTCCACAATGACCACACCACGCGCGGTAGCCGCCGCCAGCACGCGCAGAAATTCAGGGTCATTGTCCGGGGCGTTGCCCGCGCCGTAGGTTTGCAAAATCAGGCCGCGCAGCGGCGGCTGCAAGACGTTTTCCAGGATGCGGGCAGACATGCCGGGGTAGAGGCGCAGCGCGCCTACCTCGCCGGGGCTGGTAAGTTCGTGCAATGTGGGTGGTGAGTCAGGCAACGGCCGTACCGCCCCCCAATTCACCGCCACGCCAATCCCCAACTCCGCCAGCGGCCGATAATTGGGTGAATCGAAAGCATCAAAGCCACTGGCGTCCACCTTCACCACCCGGCAGCCGCGAAACAGCTTCTTGTGAAAATAAAGGCACACCTCCGGGATGGCATAATCGGCCGCCAGCAGCAGTGAGGCGATCAAATTTTCCTGAGCGTCATTACGCAGCTCACACAACGGAATTTGGGAGCCGGTGAAGATGACAGGTTTACCCAATCCCTCTAGCATAAACGCCAGCGCCGACGCCGAGTAAGCCATGGTGTCTGTGCCGTGCAGGACAATAAACCCATCATACTCGTCGTAATGGTCACAAATGTCGCGGGCAATGCGTGACCAGTCGGCGGGGGTCATGTTGGGCGAATCTAGCAGCGGTTGGTATTGGGATATTGTGTAATGGGGTAATTGGGCGTGGTGGAAGGCGGGGTTGGCGGCCATGAGGGTTTGCAGAAAGTTGGGCACGGGTTGGTAACGGCCGTGAACCAGCTTCATCCCAATCGTGCCACCCGTATAAGCAATATAAACCCGTTTCTTCACCTGCACCTATCCTTTGCGCCAATGATAATGAAGTGCGACAGGCATGACAAACTATTTCTAACACTGCGACGCATATAACCTAAACACCTGAACAATTATTACGCTGTTAAATAAAGTCTCTCAACTTTTGCCCACACCTGTCATTCCGAGCGGAGTCTTCGGAGCGAGGAATCCCTCTCCTGTATAAGTGGCAGGGATTCCTCCCTTCGGAAGCCTCAGGACAGGCTGTCGAGGACTCCTGACTCCTCGGAATGACACGAGGAAGCTCAGATTATTTTGTTACCAGTGTACTCAAACAGTCAATCACCTCCCCAGTAGCCAACTTTCCACTTTTGCAATAAGCTACGCCTATGGACAACAGTATGGAACTAAGACAACGCATCCTGGCGCTGGTACAGGCTTTTTATGAAGCGGAACACGCCGCTGCCCCCTTTATCCCCGGCGAATCGGAAGTGCCTGTTTCCGGGCGTGTGTTTGACGCCGCCGAGATGGTTAACCTGATAGACGCTTCTCTTGATTTCTGGCTGACCACCGGGCGTTATGCGGAACAATTTGAGAGCGAATTTGCCCGGATCATGGGTGTGCGCCACGCCATGTTGTGCAACTCCGGTTCGTCGGCCAATTTGCTGGCGCTCTCGGCCCTTACCTCGCCCAAACTGGAAGAACGCCAGCTACAGCCGGGCGACGAGGTGATTACCGTGGCCGCCGGTTTCCCCACCACCGTCAACCCCATTGTGCAAAATCGGCTGGTTCCCGTCTTTCTGGATGTAGAGTTGGGCACGTACAATGTGATGGTTGAACGTCTGGAAACGGCCGTATCCCCCCGCACCAAAGCGATTATGGTCGCCCACACCCTGGGCAACCCGTTTAACCTGGATGCGGTGATGGAAGTGGCCAACCGGCACAACCTGTGGTTCATTGAGGATAATTGTGATGCGGTGGGGTCGTTGTATCACGGCCGTGCCACCGGTTCCTTTGGACACCTGTCCACCGTCAGCTTCTACCCCGCCCACCACATCACCATGGGCGAGGGCGGCTGTGTGTTGACCTCCCGGCCCCAGCTTAAAAAGATCATCGAATCGTTCCGCGATTGGGGGCGCGATTGCTGGTGCGCTACCGGCGTGGCCAACACCTGCGGCAAACGGTTTGACTGGCAGCTAGGCGACCTGCCCTGCGGTTATGACCACAAATACATCTACTCCCACATCGGCTATAACTTGAAAATGACCGATATGCAAGCGGCCGTCGGTGTGGCCCAATTACAAAAGCTGCCCCACTTCACCGCCCTGCGCCAGCGCAACTGGCAGCATCTCTACGATGGCCTGAAACCGTATGAGGAATTTTTCATCCTGCCGCAGGCTACCCCCGGCAGCCAGCCCAGCTGGTTTGGCTTTTTGCTGACGGTGCGGGACGGCGCTCCCTTTAGCCGCAACGAACTGGTGCGCTATCTGGACGAGCGGCGCATTGCCACTCGCCTGCTCTTTAGCGGCAACATCACCCGCCAGCCCGCCTACCAAAATGTGCCCTACCGCGTGGTCGGCGACCTGACCAACACGGACACGGTAATGAACCAGACCTTCTGGATTGGCGTCTACCCCAAATTGACGCCGGTGATGCTAGACTATGTCCTGAGCGTCTTTGCCGATTTTCTGCACCCGTTTCGGGCATAATTGGGCGAGCAAGGAGACAACAAGGGCTAAGGCCCACCCCCATACATGAAAATGGAGGACAAGCTGGCAACTTGTCCTCCATTTTCACAGCAGTAAATCGCCAGACATGGTTTATTCGTCGCTGTCCCCAAATTTGCTCAGTTCTTCGGCCAATTGGCGCAGGCGGGTCTGTACAGCGTGGTGGACGGTACCGGCGGGGTAGCTGCCGTCGCCATTGCGTTCACCGGCGGGCACGCCGGTCAGCAGTTCGATCCCCTGGTCTATGGTGGTGATCGGCCAGATGTGGAATTTACCCTCGGCTACGGCCGTGACCACATCCTCATGCAGCATCAAATGATCCCCATTACTCGCCGGAATCACCACCCCCTGGCTGCCGGTTAAGCCGCGCTTCTGGCACAACCGGAAAAAGCCCTCAATCTTCTCATTCACCCCCCCAATGGGCTGAATTTCGCCGCGCTGGTTCACCGAGCCGGTGACGCCAATATCTTGCCGCAGCGGAATGTCGCTCAGGCTGGATAACAGGGCAAACAATTCTGTGGAGGCGGCGCTGTCCCCTTCCACCCCGGCGTAATTTTGTTCAAAGGTAATACTGGCACTCAGGGAGAGCGGCTGCTCCTGAGCATAGGTGCCGCCCAGGTAGCCTTGCAGCGTTAGCACCCCTTTTTCATGCAGTGGGCCGGACATTTCCGTTTCCCGTTCGATGTGGGTGATGCCATCATCCCCCATGTAGGTGCGGGCGGTGATGCGCCCCGGCTGCCCAAAGGCATAATCCCCCAAATCAATCACCGACAGTCCATTCACCTGCCCCACCACGCCGCCCTCGGTGGCAATGAAGATGACGCCATCGAGCATTTCCTGGAAGGCGTACTCTTCGGCGCGGCTGGCGCGGTAGATGCGTTCGTCCAATGCCTGCTGCACGTCGGCGGCGGTGGTGAGGGTATGGCCCGAAGCGGGTTGGCCCGGAGCGGGTTGGCCCGGAGCGGGTTGGCCCGAAGCCACTCTGGGTTCGGCATTCACCCCCGCCCAATAACTCGCCTCCCGCACCAGGTCGGCCACCTCGCCAAAGCGGGTGCTAAGTTTGCGCTGGTGTTCAGCCAGGCGGGAACCATATTCAACGACTTTGGCTACGGCCGTGCGGTCAAAATGGCGTAATCCTTCCTCCTGGCAGCGGCCGGCAATGAAGCGAGCATACTCGGCCATCGTCTCCGGGTTGCGCGGCATTTCAATGTCAAAATCGGCGCGCACTTTGAACAGTTGGGCAAAATCCTCATCCCCCTGGTAAAGCGAATAATAAAGCGGCAGGCTGCCCACCAGGATGATTTTAACGTCTAGCGGGATAGGTTCCGGGTCTAATGATTTGGCCATCACCTGGCCTGGCTCTAACATGGTTGGCGGTTGGATGTAAATCTTGCCATCTTTCAACGCCCGTTTCAGCGCCTCCCAGGCGCCGGGATTGCGGTAAAAGTCGTTGGCATTGAGGATGAGGTAGCCGCCATTGCCTGGTGCAGGCTATTGCCATTTGATATTAAAGTGGGTGGCTACCAGCCCGGCCTGCACTTCATACTCAATGCGCCCAAAGAGGCCATGAAAGGTGGGGTTGGTTTCGCGGATAACGGGCGCACCGCCATTGCCAGACGCACGGCCGTTATTCACAAACAGGTTCACCTCATAGCGGCGCAGGTCAATGTCCCCGGTATTTTCACTGCCCACCGGCGGCACAAAATCGTCAATCTGCGCCAATACATCCTGGTGCAGTTCCGTCAGATACAGGCGCATCTCTTCGTCTTCATGGTAACTGGCCAGGATGTCGTCAAAATGGTGCTGCACGGCCGCCGCCGCCACTTCCCGATCAATTTCCTTCATGCGCCGCCGCGCCGCCATTTCCATTTGCCGCACCTGGTGCATCACCTCGGCCAATTTTTCCACCAGGGTCTGGTGGGTGGTTTCCAGCGCGGCGCGTTGGTCAGGCGTTACCTGCTGCATCCATTGGGCAATTTCCTGGGGGGAGAGTTGACGGCCGTTCATAACCGGCGCAATCACAAAACCCGAAGGAGCCTGCACCAGAGCAAACCCCTCTTTTTCTGCCTGCTCGCCGACAGTTTGCAGCAGCTTGTTTTGCGCTTCTTCCAGCTCTTGCTGCATGGTCACGATGGCGTTCTGGTAGACTTCGGCTTCAAATGCCTGCGGCAAATCCTGGCTGATGTCGGTGATCAATTTAGCCATGCGCGCCTGGAAGCGCGCCCCTTCCCCCGGCGGCAGAGAGATGGCGCGGGGCTGGTGAGGCACGGCAAAGTTATGCACGTAAATCCAATCGGGCGGCGTGGGCTGCCCATTGGCGTGTTCACGCAAGAAATGTTCAATGGCCGTGGCTCGCCCCGTGCCCGCCGCACCCAAGACAAAGATGTTATACCCCTGGCTCTGGATGCTAATGCCAAACTCGATGGCGCGTGTGCCACGTGGCTGACCGATGATGTGGGTGTGGGTTTGCAGGACGGCCGTTGTCTCAAAATCAAACTGCGCGGCGTCACAAAAATGGCGTAATTTGTCAGGCGGCAATGGGGTAACAGGCGATAACTTGGGCATGTTGCTCTCCAATACAAAATTTGGGTGAAGTGAAGTATCACCCATCCGCCCCATCTATGCAACACACCTTATAACAACGTAGGGGCGGCCAGGTCGTAGACGGTCTGGGCAAATTCGAGCAGGTTTTTCTCCCCGTTGGCGTCATTCACCAGGGCGGCATAGGGCAGCAGCGCGCCTTGCCAGCCTTCCGTGTGCCAGCGCGCCCCATGTGGCAGCGGTTTTTCCAGCAGTTCATCGGCGGCAAAGGGGAAGGGATTGGAGTAAAAATAGGGGGGCGTGTCGGCATTGCCGGGGTAAAAACCCAGGTTGAGTTGGGCAGGGATTTCCTGCTTTTTGCCGTTTTCTTCATGGATGACAGTGCGCGGGCTGAACCATTCAAAGGCCAGGTCAAAGCCATGCGGCCACACCTGCACGGGGCCGGTTTCCCCTTTGAGCGTCATTTTATGCGTTTTGAAGATGCGGTCTATTTCTACCAGCAAGTCAAAGTAACGCCGCGCCTGGTCGGGGTCATAGGCGCGGCGTTCGTCGTTTTCAAATTTTGCCCGGGCAAATTCACCGATGAGGCCAAATTCGGCAACGGCCGTGATCACCACCTCCCCCATCTCCGTGCCCGTCAGGCCCGCCGCCATGCTAAACGAACGTACATCCCCCCGGCTGGTTTCCAGCACAATCTGGTGCTGGCGCAAATCCAGCCGCAGCGCCAGGATGCCGCCCTCCGGTAAGGGCACATTATCCGTCACCAACCCATCCGGCCTTAGCTTCAAACTGATGTGCCACCATTTGGGATGGGCCAGGCCATGGGCGCGGGGCACAACCCCCACCGCCTGGCTGTATAGATGCAACGTCTGGCGGGTGGGTTCAAAACCATCCAGCGCCGGGAATAAAACCATATTAACCTCCTGCGTGACGCGATTTTCCGGCTCTTTGGGAACTCAGGGGGTTAACAGGCCGTGATGCGTGACGAGTGATGCGTGACCAGAGAGACCTCACGCATCACTCATCACGCCGAACCCCATAAAATCCTGTAGAGCCGATTTTCCAAATCGCGCTACATCTGCCATTAGCAAAGACGCCGCCGCGCCGGTAAACTTTATCACACCTTGTCACCTTGTCACCTTGTCACCTTGTCAAAGATATGGAGGCGACTATGTTTGATTTTACCAATCAAGTTGTTGTGATTACTGGGGCGGCGGGCAACCTGGGCGAAGCCGCGGCGCGGGCATTTTATGACGCCGGCGCGTCGCTGGCGCTGGTAGATAACCGGCCAGACCGCCTGCCCCACCTGTTTGGCAGCCTGGACCCGGCGCGGGCGCTGCTGGTGGGCGGGGTGGATGTGACGGACGAAACGGTCGTCAGCCACCTGGCCGAAACGGTGATGAATCGCTACGACCGTGTAGACATCCTGTGCAACATTGCCGGGGGGTTCAAGATGGGCACGGCCGTACACGAAACCCCCTTGTCCGACTGGGACTTCATGCTCAACCTCAACGCTCGTTCCGTTTTCCTGGTCAGCCGGGCCATCATCCCCCACATGCTCGCCCAAAACAGCGGCAAGATCATCAACGTGGCCGCCCGCGCCGCCCTGGAAGGCAAGGCGAAAATGGCCGCCTACACCGCCTCTAAAAGCGCCGTCATCCGCCTGACTGAAAGCATGGCTGCCGAACTGAAAGACAACGGCATCACCGTCAACTGCATCCTGCCCGGCACCATTGATACGCCGCAAAACCGGGAGGCCATGCCCAAAGCCAACTTTGACAATTGGGTCGCCCCCGCTGCCCTGGCTGACGTGATCCTCTTCCTGGCCTCCGACGCCGCACGGGCGGTTACAGGAGCAGCAGTGCCGGTGTACGGCCGTTCCTGACCCTGCGATCCGTACTCCGTAATCGGTAATCGGTTGCGTTTTAAGGAGGTTTTTTATGGCAACGGCCGTACCCGAAAATTCATCTCTCACCATTGCTGCCCACCAGCGAGCATTGGTGGATTTGCTCCTTGAGAACGAGAGCATCCAATCTGACAACGTGGCCGCCGCTTTCCTGGCTGTGCCGCGCCACCTCTTTTTGCCGGACACACCTCTGGATGAAGTCTATGCAGACAACGCCATCCCCACCCATTTTGATACTGACGGCCGTGCCATTTCCTCCTCATCCCAACCGGCCATGATGGCCATTATGTTGGAACAATTGGAGTTGCAGCCGGGCCAACACGTGCTGGAAGTGGGCGCAGGTACGGGCTACAACGCTGCCTTGATGGGGCATCTGGTGGGAGAAAATGGGCGGGTCACGGCCGTAGACATTGACGCCGATATTGTAGCCGCCGCTCAGGAACATCTGGCGGCGGTTGGCTGCACCAATGTGACCGTTGTCTGTGGCGATGGCATGGATGGTTACGCCGCCCACGCCCCCTATGACCGCATCATCCTCACTGTTGGCGGCTGGGAGATAAGTCCAGCCTGGTTAGAACAACTGAAGCCAGACGGCCGTATCCTACTCCCCCTCTCCCTCAATGGCCCGCAATACGCCATCGCCTTTGACCGCGCCGATGATTGCCTGGTCAGCGTCTCCATCCAGGCATGTGGTTTTATGGCGCTGCGCGGCCCACAAGCCGGGCCAGGCGTGACCCTCCCTTGAACGATGAGCCAGACATTTTCCTTCACTATGAAGACCACATTGCCCGACCGCGACCGATGGACGCCAGCCAGATACGTGGCTGGTTGTCCGCCCCCTCTACCGAAGGGACGACGAACCTGGTGGTAACGCCACGTGAAGTTTGGCGCAGCTTCATGTTGTGGCTGGCGCTGCGTGAACCCGATCTGGTCTTATTGGACGCTGGTGGCGCGGCAGCAACAGCCGACGCCATTCCCACGCTGCTGAAGATAGATGGGCCAAACCCCTGGCGCATCACCAACGGTATCGTGACCACGGATGGTATGGCTTTTTATCTGCGCCAGCCGCCCCAACCCACTCTGATTGAGCCGGAAGCGGGCGAACCGGAAACTTTCATCCTCGGTTATCGGGTATATGGCGAGGGCACAGCAGTCGGGGAACGATTAGAGGCACACGCGGCCGCCTGGCAGGCTGCTGGACGCCCCGGTATAGCAGGGATGCGGGTGCGGGTGTATCCTGTCGAAAGTTATGTTATGGGGGACACGGCCGTGACCCGCCGCTGGCACACCTTTGTGGTAGATTGGCCCCTTCCGTAACCCGTGAATCGTAATCCGTGAACCGATTACGGTTTACGGATAACGGTTTACGGTTTACGCTTCATCCGGCAATTTCATCTTCGCCACCAGTTCCGGCTCCCGCGTCAGCAGCAAATTGCCGGCCATGCGGCAACCGCCCCAAAAGATGAGCAGGGCATAGACCAGACTAAACGCCAGCCCTACAAACGCCAACCAGGGTACCTGGAAACCATAGGCCAGCCCCAGCGGCAAGGCCACCGGCAGGCTGAAAATGAAGACGGTGAGCGGCACCAGGGTGATGTAGGCGCAGCCGGTTTTGGTGTCGCCGCCCGATTGGAAGAGGCCCCGATTGCGCCGCGCTTCCAGGGCAATGGGGATGGGAAAGAGGACAGAGGCAACGGCCGTGACCGCCACTGTCGTCACCCCCATGATCAAAGCGGCCAACACCCCGGCCACACTCACCCAATCGCGCTGCAAAAAGATGGTCAGGCCGCCAAAAAAGAGCAGCGGCAGCAGCGTCACCACATAAATCGCCAGCCCCTTGCCCCAGAAAATGCGCTCGCGGGGTGTGGGCGTCAGCAGTAGAGTAGGCAAACCGCGCCCTTCCCAGGCGAGCATATTTTGGGTGTTGGCCCAGAACAGGAACAGCGCATACAAGGGCAGCCCCAGGCCAACAGCCGAAGGCAGCCCCCGCCCAAAACTGGCGCGGCTGGCATCGCCGCTGAAAAAAAACGCGCCCATAAAAAAGACGGGCATGAAGATACCCTGAATAATGCCCACCCGCCGCTGTGGCACACGCCAGATAGATTTGAACTCATTGGCGACGAGCATGGCCACATCATCAGGCAGCCAGCCTAACCAGTTGCGTTCCCGTTTTTCCGTTTTTTGCGCTTTTTGCTGTGCTTCTTCACGGGGGCGGGTGAAGGCCAGGTAGCCCTCGCCCGTGGTCAGGCGCAGCAGCAGTTTGTACCAGGCCCAGATGATCAGCACCAGCCAGGCCAACGAATAGAGCAGCCAGGCCAGCGCCGCCAGCCAGTCACCGGCTATTGAGCGTTCAATGGCTTTGGCCGTTGCCGCTGGCGGCAGCCATTGCAAGATGTCCAGCGGCTGCCATTGTTGCATGACTGCCACTTCCTCTTCGCTCAGTTCGTTGACAAAATCACCGATGAGCCGCTGCATGCCGATGTTGATGAAGTAGCACAGTCCGCCGATGGTGGAAGCCACAATAATGACCACATCACGCAGGCGGCGGCTTTGCAGCAGGCCGCCTACGGCCGTGCCCACCAACTGCCCAATCATCACCAGATGTCCATAGCTCAACACCAGGGCGATGAGGACGACGACGGCCGTGAGGCTGAACGTCAGCCCAAAACCCACAAAAATCGCCACGAACAGCGGCAACATCAGATAGGTGGGGTAGTCAAACAAGGTGCCCAGCAGCACACTGGCAATGAGGGTGCGCCGCCGGATGGGGTAGGTCATCAGCAGGGTGATGTCTGCGCCTTCGTTGATGGAGGCGAAGACGATGGGGAAGACCAGCCAGATAATCCAGAGCAGGGTCAGCACCGCGCCCAATAAGGCGGTGGGCCATTGGTCAGGCAGGCGGCGGTAGCCAACAGCCGTGCCAAATGCCGCCGCCAGAATCATGGGGCCAAAAAAGAAAACGACAAAAGCCGCGCCCACAATACGCCCCCGCTCGCGGCCAAACTGCCGCCAGGTCAGTTTGCCCCGCAGCCGCCAGAGCGTACTTAATTGAGCGCGATCATTGATGGTGAGGTCGTTCATAATTTCGTGATGCGTGATGCGTGATGCGTGTCCGATTACGGGTTACGGTTTACGATTTACGGGCTACGGGTTCCCCAACTCGAAGTCATCACTGTCTTCATCTGTCCCCTGAATGCCTGCTTGCAAGGCCCAGAGGGCCGCTTGTGTACGCCCACTTACACCCAATTTGGTGTAAAGGGCCGTCAAACAATTACGCACCGTCGCCTCACTCAAGCCCATTTGAATCCCTATCTCCCGATTATTCAGACCTTTTTGTATACATTGCAAAAGGTCTCTTTCTCGGGTAGACAATTCTGTTAATGTGGTAGGGTTGGGCGGTGAATTATCCGGTTGGAATTCACGCCTATACACGCCCCCATCAGCGATCACCCGGAAACAACGCTCCCAGGCTGCTAATGGGGCGTCGTGGCGTAAAAAACCGGCAACCCCCAAACTCATTAACCGGTTGTCCAGGGCATCATTATCACTATCATCAACGTAGACGATACGCATGGTCGGAAACTCTTGACGGAAACGGCCGATAACTGCTTCAGGATACGGCCGTGTCAATTGCCCTGCCAGCACCAACACATCCGGCATATGCTCACGACAATAATCATACGCCTCCTGATATGATCTGGCAAAATCCGGCAGCAAGACATATTGCCCCTCATCCAATATCTGCGGCAAACCGTAAAAGGTCAGCGTATTGTTATCGGCTACTAAAGTACGCAGGGGACGATTCATTTATGCTCCTCCTGGTATGGCACAGCAACGGCCCCGCCACACCCACTGCTAAACATCACTCAACTTCATCACGCACTGACCATAAACTATAACCAGCTACCCCCAGGCCGTCAACAACTGCAAAATCTCCAAATCTCGACAGCGCCGGATTGATTTCAACTGATTCAGGTTGAGGTGAGGAAATCCT
Organism: Anaerolineae bacterium; assembly: GCA_019637635.1. Lineage (GTDB taxonomy): Bacteria > Chloroflexota > Anaerolineae > Promineifilales > Promineifilaceae > CAADGU01. Next base: position 64 of record JAHBVI010000140.1, on the reverse strand, counting down.
AAGGAATTTTTAATCAACCAAACTGATGCTGTTCCTTACCTGGTATCTCTCTTAAAAAGGAGGA